>CAIKMY010000034.1 GCA_903828635.1 uncultured Acidobacteriota bacterium | reverse complement strand
GGCGGTGAGGAGTCATTTCGCGGTGTGATCGCGCTGATGATCGTCGCGACGGTGATCGATGCCACTGATGGCACCCTGGCACGACGCTGGCGTGTGCGCGAGGTTCTTCCCGGGTTCGATGGTCGTCGCCTCGACGATATCGTCGACTACCAGACCTACACCTCGCTGCCATTACTCTTCATCTGGCGAGCGGATATCCTCACCGGCAACGATGCCTTCTGGCTGCTGCTGCCACTGCTTGCCAGCGCCTACGGCTTTGCCCAGTCGGATGCCAAGACCGACGATCACTTCTTCCTCGGATTCCCGTCATACTGGAATGTCGTTGCCATCTATCTCTACTGGCTGCAGCCGGGCCCGGGTGTGGCCCTGGCGGTGATAATTTCACTCGCGCTTCTGACCTTCGTTCCGTCACTTTACTTGTATCCCTCATATCGCGGGCCGTATAGTCAGTTGACGAGGGTTCTATGTGCGGGCTGGGCGGTGCTGCTGGCGCTGATAGTCGGCGGATTCTTCAGGGATCCGCATCCGGCAATACTCGTGTCAGCCGTCTTTCCGGTCTATTACTTCGTGATTTCGTGGTGGATCACCCTCCGCCGCTGGGTAAGAAGGCCGGTGCCAATTACTCTCGCGAAGCAGGCTGCTGTTGGCCGCAAGGCAGAGAAGACGGCAATGGAGGCAGAATCATGCGACTTGGATTGAACTGTGGATACTGGGGATCGATGCCGGTCGATAATGTCGCGCTGGCTCAGGAGGCCGACCGACTCGGCTTTCACTCACTCTGGACGGCCGAGGCCTATGGCTCGGATGCTGTCTCGCCGCTGGTCTGGCTGGCGGCAAAGACAGAAAAGATAAACGTCGGCACGGCGATCATGCAGATGACGGCCCGTGTTCCGGCAATGACGGCCATGACAGCCGCGACGATCGACCTGCTGACCGGCGGTCGCATGCTGCTCGGCATTGGCGCTTCCGGTCCCCAGGTTGTCGAAGGCTGGCATGGTGTGCCATATGGCAAACCAGTCACCCGCGCACGAGAGTATGTCGAGATCGTTCGCCGCATCTGGAAGCGCGAGGAGCCCCTGGAGTATCACGCCGAGCACTATGACATCCCCTGCAAGGGTGGCAGCGGCCTCGGCAAACCACTCAAGCTGATCCTCCATCCGTATCGCCCGTCGATCCCGATCTACCTTGCCGCCGTCGGCCCGAAAAACGTTGCCCTTGCCGCTGAGGTTGCCGATGGCTGGCTGCCGATGCTCTTTTCACCCGACCGTATGAGCGTCTATCGCGAGTGGCTCGACGAGGGCTTTGCCAAAGCCTCTCCCGACAGAGACCCGGATGCCTTCGACATCGCACCCTCCGTCCAGGTAGTCCTTGGCGATGACGTCGATCTCTGTCGCAATGCGGTCAAGCCGATGATCGCCCTCTATGTCGGTGGTATGGGTGCACGTGAAAAGAACTTCTATTTCAATATCGCCTGTCGTTATGGCTATGATGAGGCGGCCAACCGGATTCAGGATCTCTACCTCTCCGGTAAAAAGATGGAAGCCGTCTCCGCCGTACCCGACGCCTTCGTCGATGAGGTCGCACTCTGCGGACCGCGGGAGAGGATTGCCGAACGGCTTGCCGCCTGGAAGTCCAGCGGCATCACCACGCTGATCTGCAGCACCTGGGATATCAATGCCCTGCGTGTTATGGCAGAACTGGCTCTCTGAGGACTTACTTCAGGCCAGTTGCAAACGGAGACGCGAGGAAGAACGATTAAACAACTATACCCAACACTGCATAGCGAGGAAAAAGATGGGACAAACGATACCGGAAAAATTCAATGATCTCTTTGAAAAGCGCGTCTTTGCCAGCCTGGCAACGCTCATGCCCGATGGTTCTCCGCAGGTGACGCCGATCTGGATCGACTACGACGGGCAGTATGTGCTGGTCAACACCGCCGTTGGCCGTCAGAAGGACAAGAACCTTCAGCACGACCCGCGAGTATGCGTCATGCTGCTCGATCCGGAAAATCCCTACCGCTATCTTGAATTGCGTGGTCGTGTCGCCGAGAGAACCCTGGACGGTGCCGATCAGCACATCAACAAAATGGCCGGCAAATATCTCGGGCAGGAAGTCTATCCCTTTGGCCGTCCGGGAGAGGTGCGGGTTATCTTCAAGATCGCGGTGGAGAAGGTCAGCTCGCTCGGGTAAGTGAAGCTGTTAACTGAGGTCACTAATTAAGGCGACGGGCCCTCACAGCCGCTGATCGACACCGATCCCGCGCAGCAGCGTCGCCAGCGGCAGGCTCGGGTGACGCCGGAAGAGTTCAACCAGGTCTTCCGGCTCGTCGAGGTCAAAACCAATCGACGGGCGCTCGATCACCCTGCAGGGGATGCCAGCCTGCCGTGCCTCTTCAAGGTGATGTGCGAGGCTGTTGGTGCCAAACCGCGAAGGGAAGATGTCCGGCGGACGGCGGAAGAGGGCATTGGTTCCGGTTCCATCCCGTGACGGAACGAGGATCGCTGACGGCTCACCACAATCCTTGTCGAGCAGCCAGTCTAAATCGTCACTGGTGATCAGCGGGAGGTCGATCGGCACCCTGAGAACTGACTCCGCACCTCTCCTCATCGCTTCGATCGAGCCGAAATCGACCGAGGCGCTCTCCGAAATCTGCTGCATTTCGCGGATAACCTCTATCCCCAGACTGGCGGCGAGGCTGATCGCTGGCGGGTAGAGCGTCACCACCGCGACACGGTCGGCCCTTTGCGCCCCGGCTGCCGCCATCATCGTTTGCCGCATCATCTCTTCCGCCAGCAGCGTCCGCTCTCCCTGTGTCATTACTGACGAGAGTCGCTGCTTGGCGCGTGCCAGATCCTTGACTGGTATCAGCAGAAAACGCATCTTCAGGAGAGCAGGGCAATGACGCTCCGCGCCAGCGACTCTTTCTCGGCATCGCCGCTCATAATTGTCTGTGTCGTCGCCACGCGCATCCCCATCTCCTCGATGGCGGGCACTGACTCGACATCGCGCTCATCCATCACATAGATGTCAAGCAGATCGGCATAGATTCTTGCAACCTGATGCGCCGAGACCTCCATCCCGAGGTCGGAAAGCATGCGGTCGGTCGGCCCCTTGAGTGAGGCCCCACCCACCACCGGACTGATCGCCAGCACCGTGGCGCTCGTTGCCGTCATCGCCGCGCGAACTCCCGGCACGGCAAGGATTGGCCCGATGCTGATCAGCGGATTGCTCGGGCAGATGATCACACCATCGGCCCCGGCAATTGCCTCAAGTACGCCCGCCGCAGGTTGCGCCTGCTCGATGTTTTCGAAGCGAATCCCCTCCACGCGAGGCTCTGCACGCTGTCGGATCAGGTACTCCTGGAAATGGAGCGGCCCTCCCGCCGTAAGAATCGTTGTCGGCACATGGCTGTCCGTCATCGGCACGATGCGGCAGGTGAGGCCGTGTCGCCGTCGCAGACGATCAGTTATCTCTGTCAGGCTGATCCCCTGGCGCATCAGTTCCGTACGGTAGATGTGAGTCGCCAGATCCCGATCACCAAGGTTGAACCAGCGGGACTCGCCGTGATACTCCAGCAACTGCTCAAGGCAGTTGAAACTCTCATTCGGCAAACCCCATCCCGTAGCCGTGTTGACCTTTCCCGAGAGCGTGTAGGTGACGATATCGATGTCGGGTGCAATGTAGAGCCCGAACATCTCGATATCGTCGCCGGTATTGACGATGATCGTCAACTCATCGAGGTCGGCACCCGGCAGCGAGCGACAGAGCCCCGCCAGAAACTTCGACGCCCCGACTCCTCCCGCCAGCGCCGTGATCTTCATTCAATCACTCCCGCGGAGCTCCCCGCACTCGCCCCGGCCGCCTGCCCCGGGACTCCACGCCACTCACCCTCGATGTTCAGAAATCGCAGTGCCCGGTTGGCCGGAATCAGACCATCCGCATACGCCAGCGCAAAATATTGCCGGAGACCGGCGAGGTTGGCCTCATCCAGATCGTAGTTGACGTTCTGGCAGAGATAATCAAGCAGATCCGGCAATGTCAGTCCCAGCTCCCCGACAAAATCCGCGGCAATCTCCGGCAGCCGCACCAGACCCTCCTCCCTCGCCCGCGCAAAATCACGCGCCACCGCCACCTCGTCGATCTCCACTCCCTGCCTCACCGCCCAGACCGCAAAGACAAAGGGCAGCCCGGTCATCTTTCGCCACTCCTCCGCCAGATCGTGAATCTTAAGGCCAATCTCTTCCGCACGCGCCGCAACCCTCATCGCCGGATCACCAATAATCAGCGCCGCATCAACCCCGACAAGCATGTTCTCAAAGCCCGTTCCCGCTTCCGGCGTTACCTCGATAAATTCGGGACTCAGCCCGTATGCCCGACGCAACAGAATCCTCACCAGCGCCTGCGAGGTACGCGATGACGTGTCAAGCGCAACTCG
>CAIKMY010000033.1 GCA_903828635.1 uncultured Acidobacteriota bacterium | reverse complement strand
TTTCCTGCAGAAACTCCCGACGTGTCGGCCTCCGCCTCTCTCCGCTACGGTGCCATCTGCTCATTTTATTGATCCTCCCGAGCTACCACTCTTACTTCAGACCTCCTGCCAAGTCAATTCCCGTCCTGATTCTCATCGCTCTTGCGGCACAGAGGTTGCCGTCTCATTCCAAAGCAAATCTTTAGTAACTCTGCGGCACAACTGACGTCTTTGTCTCGTTGTTTCTTCAAATTCCAGACATTATCTGGCATAAACACGCTCACTGTAACCACCATTTGAGCGAGGAGGACTCGATGAAGCGATATGCATTTATCCCTGCTGGTGTGGTCTTCATACTGGCATTAGCAGCAATTGACAATACAAGCCTGAATCATAAGGCGCAGGCGCAGGTACAAGAGACGTCCGAGAATCGCGGAGCCGCCGCCGCCTGGCAGTCGCTGCTGCGACTGAGGACAACCGCGACGGTGCTCCACACAACGGCACATCCGGATGATGAGGATGGCGGGCTGCTGACGTGGCTGACTCGTGACCAGGGAGTGCGCACCGGCCTGTTGACCCTCAATCGTGGCGAGGGTGGAGCCAACCTTATCGGCCCTGAACTTTATGACTCTCTCGGCATGGTGCGCAGCGAAGAGCTGCTGGCCGCCGGCAGATTTTACGGTGTTGATCAGATGTTTACCCGAGTCGCCGATTTCGGCTTCTCCAAGCGACTCGACGAAACACTTGAGCACTGGGGACGCGATGTCGTGCTGAAGGATGTCGTGCATGCCATCAGGCTCTACCGCCCCGACGTGCTCGTCTCGCGATTCCACGGCAAACCGCGCGATGGTCACGGCAACCACCAGACTGCCGGCCTGATGAGCATCGAGGCCTTCAAGGCAGCAGCCGATCCCGCCCGCTTTCCGGAGCATTTCAAAGAGGGCCTGCGCCCCTGGCAGGTCAAAAAGATCTACCTCAGCGTTCGCGAAAATGAGCCGACCGCCACGCTGAAGATCGATGTCGGCGAATATGCGCCGCTGCTCGGTCGGTCATATCGCGAGATTGCCCGTGACGGACTCAGCTATCAGCGCTCACAGGGTGGTGGCCAGGGCCGCATGGCCCCCGGATCATCGCTGACCGGTGTGATGCTTCTCGACAGTGCCATCCCCAAAATTGAAAAGGAGAAGAGCCTCTTTGATGGGCTCGATACCTCGATCAGCGGGCTTGCGAAACTGGCCGGCAGCGCGAAGATCGACTCTGAATTGAACGAAATCAGCAGCCATGTCGAGGAAGCAATCAGAAAGTTTGACGCACGCCAGCCTTCCGGCGTCGCGACAGATCTTGCCGCCGGGATGAAGGCGACAAGAACAGCCATCGAGAAGGTTCGTGCCGCCTCCATTGACGAAACCAGCAAGGATCAGCTTCTCTTCCTGCTTGGCAACAAGGAGCGCGAGTTCAACGAGGCGATGAACAAATCGCTCAGCCTCGTCATGGAGGTGCTCGTCGATCCGGCACGCCCCGCCGAGGGAGCCTCGCAGTTCTTCCAATCCCGCGAGACCTTCAATGTCGCTACCCCCGGTCAGAAGTTCACGCTGACCGCCTCGGTCGTCAATCGCGGCCGACTCGCCATCGAGACCCGCGCCATCAACCTCAGTACCCCCGCCAACTGGGAGCGGGCGATCACTCCGGCCGGTACCGGGCGACTCGGCTACAACGAAAGGGTGAAATCCCAGTTCGAGGTAACCATTCCGGACAACGCCGAATACTCGCGCCCCTACTGGTCCCGCGCCAACGAATTGCGTGATCACTATTACCAGATCAACAAACCGGAGCATCTCCATCGCCCCTTCCCGCCTCCGGATGTCGTCGGCGTCTACGAATATGGAGTCGATGGGGTCGCCTTCAGCCTGACGCAGCCGGCCCAGACAGTCTTCATCGATCGCCCGTGGGGAGAGCAGCGACGCCTGCTGACCATTGCCCCGGCAATCAACATCGCCATCTCGCCACGGGTCGGTGTCGTCCCTGTCGCTGCCGCACGGAGTTCAATCGATCTCAGCGTCAGCCTCTCCAACAATTTCAAGGGGAATGCCACCGGCAAGGTGCGACTTAAACTGCCCGGTGGCTGGACATCAACCCCGGCAGAACGCAGCTTCAGCTTCTCCCACGAGGGCGAAGCCGCTAACTTCTCATTCAAGGTCGACGTGCCCAAAACCAACCCGGGAACCGATTATCAGATTCAGGCGGTCGCTGACCACAACGGCCGCGAATACATCGAGGGCTACCAGGTGATCGCCCACAAGGATCTCGAACCGCGCCACCTCTATCGCCCGGCAACCATGGCCGTCAGAGGTATTGACGCCAAAGTCGCGCCGAACCTGACCGTCGGCTATGTCATGGGTGTCGGTGATGAAGTCCCCGCCTCGCTCGCCCAGATGGGCGTCAAAGTGACGATGCTCGGTGAGAATGACCTTGCCAATGGCAACCTCGATCAGTTCGATGCCGTTATCGTCGGCATTCGCGCAACCTCCGTCAGGGATGATCTCAAATCCTACAGCAGGCGGCTGCTCGAATATGCCGAACACGGAGGCAACCTCGTTTATCAGTACCAAACACAGGAGTTCGACGGTGCCCAGTATGGCCCCTGGCCCTACAAGCTCTCCTCACGCGCCGAGGAGGTCTCCGAAGAACACTCGAAGGTGACCCTCCTCGACCCGACCAATCCCATCTTCAACTGGCCCAATAAAATCACCGATGCCGATTTCAATGGCTGGGTCGAAGAGCGTGGGTCAAAGTGGATGAGCACCTGGGATGAACGCTACAAACCACTGCTCGAATGCCACGACCGCGAACAGGCTCCGCAACGCGGCGGAATGCTCTTCACTCCCTATGGCAAGGGCACTTTCACCTATGCCGCCTATGCCTTCTACCGACAGCTGCCCGCCGGCGTTCAGGGTGGCTATCGCATCTTCTCCAATCTGATAAGCTTGAAAAAGAGAACTCAATAAGAAGCCTGACCGGGAGATCTTACCAGAGCCTCCCGGTCAGACTTACCCCTTCAGGAGACCAGAATCATGAAATACAATATCCGGTTCTTCGCACTATTATCTTTACTGGCGTTAATGCTCACCGTACCGGCTTTCGGACAGGCGGTCAGCGGATCGATCGTCGGCAATGTTACCGATGACAGTGGTGCGGTAATCTCCGGTGCCAAGGTAACGATCACGGAAACAAACACCGGCATTGCACGAAATGTGACCACCAACAACGAGGGGGGATATGTCTTCACCTATCTCCTGCCCGGCCGCTACCGCATCGAGGTCGAGCGTGACGGCTTCAAGAAATTTGCCCGTGATGGTGTGACCCTCGCCACCGGTGAGCGCGTCCGTATCAATGCCAGCCTCGTCGTCGGCAACATCAGTGAGCTGGTCGAGGTCTCCTCGGCCGCCGGTCTGCTCCAGACGGAGAGCGCCGACATCAGTCAGGCATTCGAGGCCAAAAAGATTCAGGAACTGCCGCTCAACGGGCGTAATTTCCAGTCAATGATGACCCTCGTGCCCGGCGTCGTTCCCTCAAACTCGCAGGTTGGCGTCTTTGATAATCCCCAGGGAACACAGTTCCTGCAGGTCAATGGCCAGAACAATTCAGCCAATAACTTCCAGATTGACGGCGTCGACAACAATGAGCCGCTGCTCGGCCTCGTAGTCCAGATCCCGCCGGCCGAGGCGATCCAGCAGTTCAGCATCTCGACCAGCAACTATGACGCCGAGTTTGGGCGCGCTGTCGGTGCGGTGGTCAATGTCACGACGCGCCCCGGCAGCAATGACTTCCACGGCAGCCTCTTTGAATTCCACAATAACAGCGCACTCAAGGCACGCAACTACTTCCAGTTCAATCGCAGCTCCGACGGGAAGATCCATATCCCCAATGCCATCAAGAACCAGTTTGGCGGCACCTTTGGCGGACCAATCTTCCGCAATCGAACCTTCTTCTTTGGCGATTATCAGGGACAGTTCCAGCGAATCAGTCGCGTCTCGACAGTGACGACCGTGCCGATTCAGGCATGGCGTGATGGTGACTTCAGCGGCCTGCCCGCCGCCTCAATCATCTGGGATCCAACCAGCGACTCTGATCCAACCAAGCGGACGGCGTTTGCCGGCAACAGGATCCCGACCAATCGCTTCAGCCCGGTGGCACTCAATATCCTCAAGTATCTGCCGCTGCCCAACCTGCCGGGCATTGCCAACAATTACCTGCCGCCGGCGCTCCCCTTCCAGCTCGATACGCACTCCTTCGATGTGCGCGTCGATCACCAGTTCAGCGACAAGATGACCTTCTTCGCCAAGTATAACTACTTCCAGTCACGGATGGCTGATCCGGGTATCTTCGGAGAGGCGGCCGGCCCGACTGCCGTCGGCAGCGGTGATGCGCTTGGCAACGGCCGTGGACGCAACCAGGTAGCCACACTCAACCTGACGCGTGTCTTCAGTTCAACGCTGACCACCGAAGCCCGCTTTGGCTTCACTCGCTACTTCATCAATGCACAGGGCCCGGGCAATGACAAGGATCTCTCCAAAGCCGTTGGCATCAATGGCTCGAATGAACCCGACACCGCCCATAAAGGACTGGCACTGATCGGCATCGAGGGCTTTCCCACCATCGGCATGTCGACCAACATGCCAACGATCAATGCTGATAATATCTTCAACTGGGTCAACAACTGGACGAAAGTCTCCGGCAGCCACACCTTCAAATGGGGCGCCGATATTCGTCGCTTCCGTATGGATCGACTGCAGATTCAGGGCACTTCGTCATTCGGCCCGCGCGGACGCTTCAACTTCAACTCGGGAGTAGCCTTGAAGCAGGGAGCACCAACGCAACCCAACGTGCTCGCCAATGCCTTTGCCAGCTTCATGCTCGGACTGCCCGACCTTGTCGGTCGTGCCGTCTTCACCACGACCCCGACCAACCGCACCACCAACTACTTCTTCTTCGGCCAGGATACCTGGCAGGTCAATCGCAAGCTGACCCTCAACTTCGGCATGCGCTACGAAATCTACACCCCGGTCACGTCGCGCCTGCCAGGCGGTCAGGGCAACTACGATCCGGAAACCAACAACCTCCTTGTCGCCGGTATTGGTGGCGTCAGCATGTCAGCCGGCGTCAAAACTGACTGGAACAACTTCGCACCACGTGCCGGCTTTGCCTACCGCTTCGGAGATAATGACCGCAACGTCATCCGCGGTGGCTTTGGTGTCAGCTACTTTACCGCGCGTTTCGGCTTCACCGGTGGCACCCTCTCGACCAGCTTCCCGGTAATCGCTGACCAGACCATCGGCGCGGCCAATGACTTCAAAGTCAGCGGGACGATCGACAATATTCCCGCATTTACGCCGGTGCCGATCCCGTCAAGTGGCATCATCAACCCTGCCCCGAATATCGGCCTCTTCGCCATCCCGGCAAAGAACATCATGCCGCAGGTCATCAGCTACAACCTCACCTTCCAGCGCGAAGTGATCCCGGGCCTCAGCGTCGAAGCGGGCTATGTCGGCAACCGGGGCTACAACCAGCCATTCAACCAGCAGCTGATGGCCTCACAACCCGGATCCGGCCTCGCCGGAGTGCCGCTCTTCCAGAAGTTCGGCCGCACTGCAACCACGACCCTTCGCTCCTACGGACTCGACTCCTGGTACAACGCCCTCCAGACCTCTGTCGAAAAGCGGCTGACGAAGAACATCGCCTTCACTGCCGCCTACACCTGGTCACGCTCGATCGACTACGTCAGCAACAACGGCGGCCTCAACAATCCGATCGTCCTCGCCTACAACAAGGGCGTCTCCGATTTTGACCGCAAGCACGCGCTGACACTGAGCCATACCATCGAACTGCCCTTTGGCAAGGGGCAGAAATTCCTCAACAAGGGCATTGGTGCCGTTATCCTTGGCGGCTGGCAGGCCAATGGCATCTTCCAGGCCTTCAGTGGACGCCCCTTCAGTGTCTCCATGAGCAATGCCCAACTCAATGGCGGCCCGAACAACTCACAGCGACCCGATCAGCTCCGCTATCCATCGATCAGCGGTCTGGTTGGTCCGGGCACTCAGTGGTTCGATGTCACCGCCTTTGCTGCGCCCGCGGCGACTCCTGCTCGCTATGGTACCGCCGGTCGCAATACCCTCCGCGGTCCGGAGCTGGTCAATTATGACTTCTCGGTCTTCAAGAGCTTCAGAATCTCTGAGACCAAACGCGTCGAATTCCGTACCGAGTTCTATAACCTGACCAATACTCCCCATTTTGGTCAGCCGGCCAGTAACTTCAGCACGGCTTCAACCTTTGGATCAATCACCAGCACCATCGGCGTCAATGGCGTCACTGGCGGTGGTGAGCGCGAAGTTCAGTTCGCTCTGCGGTTCATTTTCTGATAACCGATCAACTTCAACGAAGAATCCCGGCATCGACTCCGCGACCAGGCGGAGAAGAGCCGGGATTCTGATATCTGCCATCACCATCAACCGTTTGTCACCGGGCTCCTTGCCGTCAGCCCGGTGATCGTCTTGACGGCAAGATCGATCTCCTCATGTGTGTTATAGAATGCCAGGGAGAGTCGTACCGTATTCTCGACACCAAATCGCCGGAGAATCGGCTGGGCACAGTGATGACCGGTTCGCGCGGCGATGCCTTCACGATCGAGCGCCTGACCGATCTCCTCCGTGGTTAATCCCTCGACGACAAATGAGAGTAAACAGACCTTCTCGCGTGCTGTGCCGATCAGGCGCAAGCCGGGAACGGATCGCAGCTTCTCCGTCGCGTATTCAAGCAGCTTGTGCTCATAGCGGGCAATGGCCTCAAGTCCAAGTCCCTCAAGATAATCGATCGCCGCGCCAAGCCCGACGGCATCGGCGATGCTTCCGGTGCCAGCCTCAAAGCGTGACCTCCCCGGATGGTAGACGGTCTTCTCAAAGGTGACATCAAAAACCATCCCCCCGCCGCCCTGCCACGGCCTCGCGGCAGCAAGGAGCTCATGCCTGCCACACAGGACCCCAATCCCCGTTGGCCCGAATATCTTGTGCCCGGAGAAGACATAGAAATCACAATCAAGGGACTCGATATCGACACGCAGGTGCGACACCGCCTGTGCACCATCGACCAGGACCTTCGCCCCATATCGATGTGCAATCGAGACCATCTCACGCACCGGAGTGATCGTCCCCAGTGCATTGGAGACGTGCGTCACGGCCACCAGCTTCGTTCGTGAATTGAGCAGGCTCTCATATTCGTCCAGTCTGATCTGACCGTCATCGTCTACCGGGATGACACGCAACCGCGCCCCACTCTTCTCACAGAGCATCTGCCAGGGAACGATATTCGCATGATGCTCAAGATGGCTGACGACAATCTCGTCACCCACACCAATGCCAGCCTCTCCCCACGTCTGCGCGACAAGATTGATGGCCTCTGTCGTCCCTCTCACAAAAATAACCTCACGCCCCGGCCCGGCATTCAGAAAGTCACGCACTTTCTCTCTCGCTCCGTCAAGAGCATCCGTCGCCCGTGATGCCAGTTGATGGGCCGCACGATGCACGTTGGAATTCTCGCGCTCATAAAAGCGCGTCAGTCGATCGATGACCGCCTGCGGCTTCTGCGTCGTCGATCCGTTGTCAAACCAGACCAGTCGCCGGCCATTGACCTCTTCACCAAGTATCGGAAAGTCGCGCCTCACTGCCTCAACATCGAACCCCTCTCTCGCCGGAACAGACCTGTCTGGTTGCCCCTTTCCCTGCTTTCCTGCCGGGAATGGCTGAAATGAGGCCAGCGCCGCAATCAACCTCGGACGGAATGCCGGCTGCAACTCCGCTGGTACCACACTTCGGGGGTTCTGAGCAGGTCTCGTAATTGTCCCCGAACTGCCGGAACTCAGAGCCTGAATGGCATTTTCCATAACCAGATTGTTCGACATGATGTCAGCAACTCCTTTAAATTTTCCCTGTTTATATATCTTCCAGGTTGAGTATGTTGAGTGGCATTTTCAGACAGCCGCTACCCTGTCTTTACAGCCCGTCGGCAGAGAGCCGGAAGACGCTTGCCGGGTGATCGGGGACTGACTCAACGAGAATTTCATTCAGCGCCCATTGATGGATGCGCCCGTCAAGCAGATCATGCGCCCTGATCAATGACGGGCCGGCAAGCCCGAGCGCATCAGTATCAAGCACGATCGACGTGAGACATCGATTACCAGGGTCAAGGTTAACGACCACGAGCAGCCGGCTGTCACTCCCGGCGTGATAGCGGCTGAAGGCAAGGACATGATCATTGTCGGTGGGATGGATCACACAGGGTGATCCAAGATAAATTGCAGCCTGACTGCGGCGGATACTATTGAGCCTCCTGATGAATGGGGCCAGACTCTCGGGATTGTCAAGATCCCAATTTCTGATCTCATACTTCTCAGAATCGAGGTACTCCTCGCTGCCGGCGGCCAGCGGTCTCGATTGCATAAGCTCCATTGCCGGTCCGTAGATCCCCCAATTTGACGATCCGATTGCTGCAAGCACAAGCCTCACCTTGTACATCGGTCGTCCCCCCTCCTGCAGCGTCGCGTGAAGGATATCCGGAGTGTTCGGCCAGAAGTTGGGTCGAAAGAAATCTGAAATCGGTGGTCTCGAAACCTCGACCAGGTAATCGCCAGTCTCCTGCTTCCCGGTTCGCCAGGTAAAATAGGTATAGGACTGGGTGAAACCGAGCTTTGCGAGACGATACATCGTCTTCGGGCGAGTGAAGGCTTCCGACAAAAACAACACATCGGGGTTTGTACGCCGTGTCTCCGCAATCAGCCACTCCCAGAAGGCAAATGGCTTCGTGTGCGGATTGTCAACCCTGAAGACTCTCACCCCCTTCTCAATCCAAAACCAGACCACATCGGCGAGCGCACCCCATAGATGCCTCCAGTCTTCACAATGGAAATCGAAAGGCACAATGTCCTCATACCTTTTTGGTGGATTTTCAGCGCAGGCAATTGAGCCATCGCGGCGGCGGCGGAACCACTCCGGGTGGTCGGTAATCCATGGATGGTCAGGAGAGCAATGAAGAGCCAGATCAAGTGCAATCTCAATTCCAAGAGCCTGTGCACGACAACGCAGACGATCGAAGTCCCTGAATGTTCCCAGTTCCGGATGGATTGATGTATGCCCTCCATCAGACGACCCGACCGCCCACGGACTTCCAACATCCTCAAGCCCCGCAGTCAGCGCGTTGTTGCGCCCCTTCCGACAGGACCTGCCAATTGGATGTATCGGGGGCATATAAAGAACGTCGAACCCAAGGTCTGCAAGGTAATCGAGTCGCTCGGCCAGGTCACTGAGTGTGCCGTGACTGCCAGCCCTCCCCCACGACCGTGGAAAGAGCTCGTACCACGAACTGAAACGCGCAAGAGGGCGATCCACCTGGACTGACCTCGGCGGGTCGAGTCGCACCTCGCAGCGACGGTCACCGTAAAGGCGCATTAATTCAGCAACCCGCGGTTGTGCTGCCACCGTCGGCGTCGCTGACTCCCTGATCTTCTCCGCAAGCCATTCAATCTCCGGAATGAGCTCGGGAGGAGCCTGAATTGCTGCTTGCGCAACCAGCAGACTGCCTGCAAAAAGCGCTTCCCGAAGATCCTCACCCGCATCATGCCGCCGATGCAGATTGCGCAACCACGTCCCAAACGAATCGATCCGCGCAGTGATGAAGAAATGCCACTGCCCGATTACATCGGGGATGAAAGAGGCTCTCCAGAGATCATTCCCACAGCACTCGAACATCGTAGTCTGCCAACTGCCTGACTCGCCATGACACACGTGCAATGAGCACTCAAGCACCTCATCACCGTCACAGATAATGTCAGCCTCAATCTCGATCAGGTCTCCAACAATTCGCTTGAAAGCAAAACGACCGTTGTCGACCTCAGGTCTGATGCGATCGATCACGACCCGCGGCGGCGGCAGGCAGGCATCTTCCACTGGCAGATAATCTCCTTGATTTGGTGGTTGGACTTGCTGAACAAAGGCTGAATGTCGATCTGTATCCCAACAGGCATCGACTCGCTTCGCACAATTGAGACACCTCTCGCAGTGCCTGACCGTCGACAGCCCGCGATTATCGCGGACAGCATCAATATGGCATCCGCGACTCTTTAGCAGTTTTTTCGTGGAGCAAGTAGTCATAAATCGCCACGTTTGTTTTCAATGATTCCGGCGCCCGAAAGCTACCACACGCACCCACTGATGAGACGGTTGCCATCGCCGCCCGGAGAGTCCCGGAATTGAAAAAGCCCCGCGTTGCCTGAACAACGCGGGGCTTGAATCCTCGGGCTGTTTA
>CAIKMY010000032.1 GCA_903828635.1 uncultured Acidobacteriota bacterium | reverse complement strand
GGTAACCGAGTATCCGGCTTGTATCCCAGCGGCCCGGGCTGCCGCTCATCGACCCTCTTCTGCCATTGTTACATCTGTTACGTCGATCTTCGAGGAAGTGATGGCAATGGCTCAATATCGGGAGTCATACCTCCGTAAACGGCCCGGCGTCGATCTGCTTCAATCCGTCACGTACTTTCACCCCTGGGACCTCCTGCGGGGTCTTTCGGCTCTTGATTGCCAGTGCGGCAGCAAATCCGGCCGCCTCCCCCATTGCCATGGCTGTAGCCGTAACTCGAGTTGAAGCATGTGCGCCACGAGTCGCGGAATGGCATCGTCCCGCGACCAGCAGATTATCGATTTTTTGTGGTAGCAGTGAACGGTAAGGAATATCATACGGGGCAGGCTGAACTTTTTCAGGGGCAAAATCATTGGCACTGCCAATAGTGGTCTTGTTTGGATGCAGGTCAAGATACCAGCAGCCGGTAGCGATGGCGTCATCGAAGCGACGACTCTTCATCAAATCGTCCTCGGTCAGTAGATACTGCCCGACCAGCCGCCGCGACTCACGGATGCCAATCCAGGGATAAGCCTCAATAAAATAGGACTGTTCAAAGCCTGGCACCTCACGTTTCCAGGCTTGAAACATCGCCCAGGCATCGGCTCTCCCCTGCATCTCAGCCCGGGTCAGGTCAGCGGCATCGGTCGGATCTGCCGGGACACGAACCCCGTGCACATAGACTTCGTCATCACCATAAGTGAAGCCTAAACCGGGACCATAATAGAAGGGAAGTTCCCCGCGTTCCTGAGCCTTTGCCAGAGCAACACGACATTGCGAACCAAGCTCTGGCGAGCGCTTCACGTGACCAATGCGAAAATGGAGCGTTAATGGCTGAACCTCTCCACTTTGCACGAAAGGTGCTCCTGCCCAGGCCGCGACGTCCGCATCGCCTGTACAATCGATGACCACCCTCGGCTCCACCCTCATCAACCCATCCTTGTTGGCGATTTGCACTGCACGGATGTGGCTTCCCGATGTTTCTACTCCGCAAACAAAGGAATTGAAGAGGAGTGCGAGTCTCTCTCTCTGGGCATGCAGCAGCCGATCCAGCATGACCTTGAAGGCAAATGTATTGGTGATGGTCGGATTGTGCTTATCTACTCGCTTTGCATCAGGCGCGCAGACACCAGCCCCTGAGAGCAGCTCAAGAGCAATGCCCCGGACCACAATCCGTTTGCTGCGAATGTCAGCGATACCATCGAAGTAAGGCAACCCGACACAGGTAATGATGCCCCCGGCAAATGGAGCTCTCTCAATCAACAACACTTTCGCCCCGTGTCGTGCTGCCGATAGCGCCGCCGCCGTTCCGGCACAGCCCGCCCCGCAAACCAATACATCTGGTTTAGACAATGGCGAGGCCAATTTTTTCCCATCGGTCTGAAATGCCGTGGCGTAGACCGCCGCCCCGGCAGTCGTTTGCACAAACTCTCTTCGTGTCGGATGCGCTCTGGATCTCTTTTTCATCAGCCAATCTCCATTGCTCTACCAGCCAGAGTCAGTAGATCAGCTTCAGGGCAAACTGAATCTGACGTGGTGTGCGCGCCGCTGAGATCTGTCCGAAGGCGGCATTGCCCAATTGCGTATTCGGTCCGAGGAAATTGGTCTTATTGAATGCATTGAAAAACTCGGTCCGAAATTCCAGATTGATACCCTCTCTGAGCCGTGTATTCTTCTGCAGCGAGATATCCCAGATCTGAAAACCCGGACGGCGAGT
>CAIKMY010000031.1 GCA_903828635.1 uncultured Acidobacteriota bacterium | reverse complement strand
TTTTATCGATCGCAAGGTGGTGAGGCGAAGTGCCGTGGCCATGCGGATTGGTCCGGTCCCTCCAATTTTCCGCATTGTCTCAAAAAACAGAACAACCGACTCTGCGGTGCGGCGCGAATCAATCTCCCACTGGTTGACGATCACGGATTGGCAACCAGCCTCGAGGAAGGCGAGACCGAGTCCGGTTGCCCGTTCGTTGGGGGCCTTCGCGACGCGCGCTGTTTCGCAAGCAGAGAGTATTGCCACCTCGGCTCTGAACTGGAGTAGTCTTATCTCCCGCACCTCAAGTCGACCATCTTCTTCCGTGTCGGTACCAACCGGAGTAAGCAGGAAGTGGGATCTGAGCGGGTCACGGGCATTGCTCACGGCGTGGGTCGCGAGGTGGATGTAGCGATGATGTGGGGCCAGTTCTCTGAATGCCTTCTCAGTCGCGGATCGACCAATCACGAGGTCACTCGCCTGATGTCCGTGCATTCCGGCGATGACCCTCGCTTCAAGCTCAGCCTCAGGCAGCGGAGGGGGTACGTTTGGACGTTCGGTCACCAATTGGTCGGCGATCAACCTGCCGGCTGGCACCGGATTCCCAAGTGCCAGAAGCCGGTTTACGGGTGACGCCCACTCCTCGCCGGCCGAGTTAACGGCTGACACGTCACGACCAAGATCTGGCAGGTAGAGTACCACCAGGGTTTCGATCAGGTACTGTCCGACTGGCGTGACCAGTGCCTGAAATGGCAGTTCCGCCAGACTATCGTCGGGCCGCACAACGAGGATCCGCTCCTCCGCGAGATCCTCCTGTATTGGCGCGATCAGGGTGTTGAAAAGTACCCGCCCAAGCCGCGCAAATCGGGGATCGCGCCGGACAATCTGCTGACGAAACAGTCGGACCTGCGAGGTTATCTTCGTGCGATTGCACGGTACCCTGACCACTCGCCTTATTCCGCCATCGGTGAGGTCGCCCCTTTCTGACTTGCGCAGAGTGATCAGGATCTGATCCTCCCGGACGTGGTACTCGATGACGAGAGCGTTACGGGCTGTGGCTTCAGCGCGGAGGCCATCCGGGACAGGAGTCAGCGGCTTCCCGGCTACTGTCGGGAGGGCAGAGACCAGCATCAGCGAAATCGCGACAAGCGTCAAAGACTGCCCACCAGTCAGTGCCGATTGGCTTTTTACTACCCCACACTCCACCACGCGGATCTTCACCCCCCCTCATTTCACCAGGCGATTGAAGGCTCACTGGCATATGACGGTGAAGACCCGATCAGATTTGAGGAAAGAGTACCAAAGCCATAAAGGCAAATAGAAAGTCGATGAAAACAGCCTGTTCAACTGCTGTTTCATCGCTCCCGCTTGAACCTGCGTCAATCGGCCTATTATGCCGACAGCGGTCTTCCTGTCCGGAGATACCGCCAGCGTGACGCCCCCGCGGGGCACTCCACGGATTTCAGGGCGATGGAATGCTCGATGTAAAGAAAGTGGCCTGGATCATAACGAATAGTCCAACCAGAATGACAAGCGCGACACTATGGAAGAAGACGTAGCGGAGTATCACCCCCTCCTGTCCGTGCTGGCGGGTCGCCATACCAGCGACGACGATCGACTGGGCATCGATCATTTTGCCCATCACCCCGCCCGTACTGTTGGCCGCCGCGGCGAGCAGTGGTGGGACGCCGAGCTGTTTGGCGGTCACTTGCTGCAGATTTCCAAACAGGACGTTCGATGAGGTGTCACTTCCCGTCAGCGCGACCCCTAGCCAGCCAAGCAGGGGCGAGAAGAACGGAAAGAGCCATCCGGTGTTTGCGAATGCCAACCCCATCGTCGAGTCGATTCCACCAAACCGCGTGGTGAAGCCGAGCGCCATCATCGCCGCGATCGTCACCAGCGAAAGACGGGCCCGCCGGAAAGTTCCACCAAAGATTCTCGCAAGTTGTAACAGCGATAGCCGCAGGATGCTCCCGGCAATGATGCCAGTGAT
>CAIKMY010000030.1 GCA_903828635.1 uncultured Acidobacteriota bacterium | reverse complement strand
GGTGATCGAGGAGGTCGGCCTGCTCGACGAGCGTTTCGGAATCGGCATGTTCGAGGATGACGATTACTGCCGCCGGTTGCGTGATCGTGGTTATCGCCTCCTCTGCGCCGAGGATGCCTTCGTTCATCATTTCGGCTCGGCCGGCTTCAAAAGACTGGAACCGGACGGTGAGTATGATCGTCTCTTCCAGCGCAACCGGCGAATACTCGCCGAAAAATGGAAGTGAGACCGACACTCATCGTGCCGGCCGCAGTGGTAAAGAGCAGTCAGTTGTTATAGTATTAGAGGATTGTTGGTGGTCGCGGCCAACTACAGAGCAGTCAACTGAAATGTCGAATACTGACACGTCGAATATTGACAAATATTGTATGCAGGTCTGGCGCATTGAAATCACTTCATTGCATTTGCGCACCCGTGGTGAGGCTGCACTGAGTTGTCCTGAATTGTATTGAGTTCTTGAGTTCTTGAGTTCTATTAAGAAGCCTGAAAGACTGAATCCGCAAGGGAGGAGATCGATAATGATTTGTCCAGTATGTCGCAGTCAGAACATGGAGACCGCGAAATTCTGCGGTAGTTGTGGACATGCCTTTCCACGGCCGTCGGAGCCGACCTCATCCCTGGTCAACTGCGCAAGGGGGCACATTTACAGCGCAGTCTATCAGCAATGTCCTTACTGTCCGCAGGTACACCTGCCACAGGCAGCAGGCTCGCAGCTTGAAACGGTGATTGGTGAGGGGCTGACCTCGATCGAGATCCCGGTGGTGCCGGCGCCGCCGGCGCGTCCTGACGAATTCATCACGCGGCTTGGCGACGAGGAGACCATGATCGCCGAGGTCAGGAGCGCGCAGAATTTCGGCAACAATGTCAATACCGGGCACGATTTCGACCGGACGGAGTTTGTTCCGGCAGAGGTCATCCCCGCGCCACCAATCCAGAATCCGGTGCCCGCCACAGTTCCGACGCCGCCTCCTGTTCCAGTCTCAAGCAGTCCCCAACCTCAGCAGGGTGTGGTCGTCAATGCTTTTCCCCAGATCCCGCGCCAGTCTGAGCCGGTCACCGCGCCCGACGAGGAGCCGGAGCCATTCGTCAATTACGCGCCGGAGACACCGGTGGCGCCCTTCAGGCCGCAGCCAGTGGCGGCGCCTGAGGCGGAGAGAAGAACAACGATCGTCGCCAGTCAGCCATCGCAGGCCCAGCAATCGAAGGGTAAAATTATTGGCTGGCTGATCAGTTATTCGAGGAATCCGGACGGTATCGACTATCGAATCCACGCCGGCTACAACCGGCTTGGTGCCAATCCGGTCTGCGACATTATCATCGACGACGAGACGGTGAGCGGCTCTCACGCGATCATTGTCTTTCGCGACGGGCGATGCCTCATCAAGGATGATCTCTCGCGCAACGGTACCTTTGTCAATGGTCGCGAGATTACCGAGGCTCACCAGCTTCAGAACTATGATCAGGTGCGTGTCGGCAACACCTACCTGACCTACATCTCGGCCCAGCGCATCTGATGGGCCGCAAGCAGGCAGGTTGGTGATTTGGCAGGGTGAATATGCGATTCCCGATCACCGTTGCGCATCGAACCGACATCGGCCGTGAGAAGGCGGAGAACCAGGACAGCATCGGCTACATTTGCGATGAGCGTCATGATTTGCATCTGCTGATTGTTGCCGACGGAGTCGGTGGTGCGCCTTGCGGCCGGGTTGCCAGTCAGCTGGCAGTCCAGACAATTCGTCAATCGTTCTTTGGGGTTAACCTCGCGAGCGGGCTGACGGAGGGTGACCTTCGAGAGAGGCTGACGCAGGCAATCACCGAGGCCAATCGGGTCATCCTTCAGCGTGGCAGCCGCGATCGGCACTGTCGCGGTATGGGTTCAACCTGTGCGGTGATGGTGTTGAGCGAGAGCCGGGCACACATCGCGCATGCGGGGGACAGTCGCGTCTACCTGATACGTGACAACCGGATTATCAGGCTGACGCGCGATCATTCGCGAGTGCGTCGGATGCTCGATGATGGGCTGATCACCGAGGAAGAGGCGGCCAATCACCCGGAGCGACATTGGCTGGAACGGGCTCTCGGCATGCGAGAGGAGATCAGGTTTGACCTTCGAGCCGAGCCACTTCTGCTTGAACATCAGGATGTGCTGGTGGTCTGCACCGATGGCCTGACCAATCTGGTGGAGGATGAAGAGATCTACCGTATCGTCAGGCAATCATCAGTCTCAAGGGGATGCGAACAATTGATACAGCTGGCCAACGAACGGGGCGGTCAGGACAACATCAGCGTTGCCATCGTCAGGGTCGGTGCGGACGTGACGGCTCCACTGTAAGCTGAGCAGCTGAGATGACAGGTGATGACGGCACGTGGCTGTGCCATCATCCAAGTTGAGGAGTGAGAGGCGAATTGCAGCGACTGCTTCTGGCAAGCACCAACCGGGGAAAGACGAACGAACTGGCCGTCCAGCTCGATGGGCTGGCGTCGGTAATCTGCCTTGCGGATCTGGCGTTGGTGCCGACTCCGCCGGAAGAGACCGGGCTGACCTTTCGTGACAATGCCCTGCTCAAAGCGGACTATTATCACGAGGCAACGGGCATGCTGACGCTGGCCGACGACTCCGGCCTGGAAGTGGATGCACTTGGGGGTCGCCCGGGAGTCTTCTCGGCACGGTATGGAGGAGAGGGTCTGGCAGATGCGGAGCGCAACCTGGTGCTGCTGGCAGAGATGGGAAATTGTGCCGGGCAGCCCCGAACCGCAAGGTTTGTTTGCTGCCTGGCACTGGTTGGTGAGGTTGGCCCGGCCCCCTCAGTCGTACCGGTGAGGCACACTTTCGAGGCAACGTGTGAGGGCGAACTGGCCCTTGCACCACGAGGTGCCAGTGGTTTCGGCTATGACCCGATCTTTATCGAGCCCGCGAGCGGACAGACCTACGGCGAGATCAGCGCCGAGGAGAAGGCCCGATTGAGTCATCGCGGGAAGGCAGTGAGAATCCTGAAGGAGTTTTGGCAATCGAGCCTCTCTCCCCTGTTCCCCTCAGGCCTGATTCAGATCGAATCTGCCTGAGTCAGTTGAAGGGCCGGAGGTCATGACCTGAATCGGCACCAGCACCATTGAGATACGATCTGCGCCGTTAAGCCAGCGGCCGTAAGTCAGCCGGCATGAATCAGAATCCTGAGATCCTTGCCAAATTTGACATCGATCTTGCCAAGGCGTACATCAGTTACGACACCGAGGCCAAACTTCGGGTGCTCGATGCGATCACCTATGGCAAACTTCTCCCTGGTGGAGTAGAGACGAAGCGGCCCCGTCGGTTCGGCGGTCAGGAGGCTCTCCTTCTTCGCCGTCTTCGGGGTCCTCGTCGTTCCGGAGGCAGTGCGAGCTGTGGCGGTCTTCGCCTGTCGCTCACGGTAAGTATGGTTACTCTGGCATGTCCGACACTGAACTCGTTCGACAGCGCCATTACTGCTGAGAGCGGCAATAACGTGCTCACGAACCTCTTTACACTTTCCACAGTAGGCTTCAATATCTCCACCGAGCTGCGGTTTACTGACAATTCCAAGGCTATTATTCTTCATACTACTATAGTTTACGAGAGACTGGCGGGAACCGACAAGTACCAGTCTATTAAGATTTCAAAACGTGGTCTGCGAATCAGCAAACATTTCCAACAATTATGCCGACAATCGTGCCCACCAGCATTGTCCGCAGAGGGCGGGCGACCAGGGGCACAGATGACTTTAAACATTGTAAGCCGTTCCCTTCCATCTGACCAGTCTTTGGCGACCCGGGATCGTCAAATCAAGCTGAGCGGGATGAGCTGGCAGAACGAGAGTGCCGGCTGAGTGGCAATGGATGGCAATTGAATGGGTAATGGAAGGCAGCGGCACATTCCGGAGTCTGACATGAGCATTTCGAGCAGTGGGCAACGCCTGTCGGGGATCGGAGTGATCATTCTGGTATCAATGACACTCTTGCCAGAGATTTTTCGTATTGCCGGGCAAGCGGTCGGTTACACAGTTCAGGTGGCCTCAGTCTCATCGGCGGCTGATGCGTGGGCAGCAGTCGATCGGATGCAGGCGGCGGGGTTGGCAGGCTATGTGATCAGGGTAATAATTCCCGGGGTTGGAACCCGCTATCGTATCCGTTACGGCAGTTTCCGCACGGCGGCCGAGGCGCGGACAGCCGGTGAGAAAGCACTGGGCAGCGGGAAGATCCCGGCTTTTGTGGTAATGCGCGAGGAGGGGGTGCGAGAGGAGCGACCTGGGGGGTGGCAGCAGGGGGGGAGCGGGAAACCGTTGGCCGGGAAACCATTGGCGAGGACAACGCCGACGGCGGCGGTCAGACCAATTGAGCCTCTGCAGGTTGAGATCAGCGGGCCGGGGTGGGAGGTGCTGTCGAGTGGAGCGCTGCCGGCGGTAAAGTGGCAGGCAATGCGCTTCATCGACCAGATGACAGGGTGGATTGCGGGTGATGGTGGAGCGCTTTACCGCACGACTGACGGCGGGAGGAGCTGGTGGAAGTCCCGAATCGAGACGAGTTCGCGGCTGATCGACCTTTGGTTTATCGACTGGAATCGCGGCTGGGTTCTGGGCGAGGCAGAGGTCGGGGCTGGAGGGAGTCAGGGACGGCAGTCTGCCCTGCTCTTCTCGACAATCGACGGAGGCCGCACCTGGAGGCGTGGCGAGTTGGATGGTGGGCGGAGGGTCTTCTTTGCGACCGAGTCAGATGGATGGATCACCGGGACGGGATCACTGCTGATGAGGACGCGCAACCGTGGATTGACGTGGACGCCGGTCAGCGGCCCGGCGATTCCGCAGGAATCTCAGGAAAGGTGGCGATTCGAGGATATCTTCTTTACCGGGCAGGGTCAGGGGTGGATGATTGGCAACAGTGACGATGGGAGGGATCAAGGTCCCGCGCTCTGGAAAACGACCGACGATGGTGCCAGCTGGCAGCGTCAGGTGCTGCCACGAACGGTGGGAGGGCCCGGAGCCAGACTTGAGCGTCTGCGATTCTTCTCACCAGCCGAGGGTCTGGTGACGGGAAGTAGCGACGATGGCTCGCAGCGACGGGCCTTTCGTCTGACGACTCTCGATGGCGGCCTCAACTGGTCACTGACGCGGATGCCGGGAACGAGCTTCATCTTCCCCGAAATAAGGGGGGGCCTCGACTCCGGGTGGACACTGATCCCCGGTGATCGCCCGGAGCAGCGACGACTCGCCTCACTCATCGAAGACGGAACCGGCTGGCGCGACGAGCTGAACATCAGAGGATCGGCGGGCCTGCGGCTCTTCATGCTGTCACCAACCAGAGGCTGGCTGGTCAGTGACAGTGGAATCGTGCTTGGTCGTTGATGAGTACTGCCCTCAGTAGCGGCTAACGCAGCAACCCGATCACCAGCTCAACGAGGATCAGCAGAATGATGATCAGTTCGAGCATCTGGCCCTGAGTCGTTCGCGCGCGATCGTTGAGCATCTCGTAGAGATCGTCGATGATCTCCAGCTTGCGGGAGATCGTCAGGTTCCACTCGTGCAGGTAAAAGCGGCGAGCGGCAGCATAGTGGAGTCGCGCGAGGTAGAGATCGCCAATCAGCTTGAGGGCGTTGTCAACGCGCTCATTGAGCAGCAGATACTCAGTTCTCAGTTCGGCAAGATCCTCGATTGCCTGACGGTAGGGGATGCGGAAAGGGATAGGGCCAAGGCGCGAAGTTGGGGGGAGCGGCCCGTAACTGGTCAATCGTCGATCGAGTCGGGCATCGACATATCGGGCTTCGAGCAGCTCGATATTGAGGAATTCGAGGACGCTGACCGAGTCCTCGTAATCCTGATCATAGAGAATGGCGGCGTTCCAATCGATGATGGCGAGGTCGTTTTCGTAATAAGAGATCGACTCGCTGAGGGCCTCCTCCTGCTGTGAGGCACTGAGCTTGATGGTCTCGAACCGCAGCGCCTGAGCGAGGCCGGGCCGATGGCGATGCAGCAGCTGATCGGCGGTCAGATCCTCATCGAGTCGTTCGAGAATGAAGAGATAGTAGTCCTCGACCAGCGTGTCGATTCGCGGCCGATCGATGGCCGCTGAAATTCTCTCTACCAGCTTTGCAATTTCGGCACGTGCCTGGAGTTCGAGGTCGAGATGTTGCAATTGCTGGCCAAGCAGCGGAAGGTCATCGATCGTCAGACAATCCTTCCCGGTGATCGGCCACCACCAGGAGAGGCTCAGCGCGCCAAAATCGAAGACGGTTGCCTGGGCCATTCCTCCGGGCCGAAAGCCACCCGGTGCCGCCCCCAGCGTGAGCTGACAGGGAGGCGTGGTGTATTGCATGTAGGTTGGAGTCTGTTTCTTTCGCGAGAGTGGCGGCGCAGTGACCACCGGTGCCAGTCCTCGCAGCCGGTCGAGATCGACCGCATAACCAATGTCAAAGGCGAAAAGCGCCCTGATCTGTCCTTGCCTGATGACCGTCATAAGGAGTACCTTAATGTTGAACTATTCGAATGTTTCCGCTTCATGACCGCTTAGCCTTCAGGGTAGCAGATCAGAGGGCTCAATGGACAATACCGGAGGTTGATCAAGGTGATTCGTGATATGTTTCAATCCCGCTGGCTGAGGATGTTTGTAATAATGGTGGTTATCTGCCTCCTGTCAACAGTGGGATTGGCCCAGAAGGCCGATCCTGCAGATCCTCGTAACGAATCACTTGGCCGCGAGTTGATTGAAAAGGCGATCACTGCACGCGGGGGCCCTTCCTTTAACGGAATTCGCACCCTCGTTGCCAGCGGCCTCTTCACCCCCTACCAGAAGGGACTGTCACAAACACCAACCCAGTTTGTCAATTACATTGCCTACCCGGACAAGGAACGTGTCGAGTTTGGCAAGGGCAAGCGCAAGGACAGGCGCATTCAGGTGAATCAGGGCCGCTCCGGCTGGGTCTATGATGGTGAGGTCGAAACGATCAAGGACCAGACGGAGACCCAGATCAAGGACTACCTTGAAGGCCTCGAATATGACCTCGACCGGCTGCTTCGCGAGGGCTGGAAGAGCGCTGGTGTCAGGGTTCGCTACGCCGGACGCAGCGAAATCCGCCCGGGCGAGCGAGCGAGCATGGTCATCATCGAGCTCACTCCGGAGCGGCAGATCACGCTCACGTTCGACCCGTCAAACAGCCTGCCCATGAGCCTCGTCTATGAGAAGACAGGCGTCTCCGGCCTCACCCGACAGGAGGTTCGCTTCTTTCAGTATGTCAGATATGATGGAGTCCTCTTTCCGAACATCATCGATTTCTACCGTGATGGTGTACAGGAGAGTCGGGTCACCTATCAATCGATCAGGGTTGGTGCGGCTGTGGGGCCTGAACTTTTTGTCAAACCAGTAACTGTCAAGGGTGTTAAATAATCCCGCCTGCTGGCGTTATATTATTGGCCGGGCTGCCATCATTCGGCGAACAATTGCATATCTTTGAGCGGCTGACGTTCAAAGTGAGTATCAGGCAGGAGATGGCAGAAGCTGGCGATGCCGGGCCGCGAAAAGAAAGGCCACGGAAGACCGCAGTCAGCTGCAAAGGGCTGGTGACGGCCGTTGAAAGCGGCAGGAGTCAGGAGGAGGAGCAACCTTGATCAGGAGAGAAGATTCCAGGACATTATCAGCAGAGCCTGTCGGGCAGCCGGGCTGCAGTATGGATGCGGATCTGGTACGGCGCTGCCGGGCAGGTGACAGTTCCGCATGGGAACAGATTGTTCGAGACTACTCACGACGGGTCTACAATCTGGCATACCGCTTCACCGGTCGCCATGATGCAGCGGAAGATCTGACCCAGGAGGTCTTCGTCAGGGTCTACCGCTCACTTGACCAGTACGATCCGCTTGCCGGAGATCTCTCCAACTGGCTGATGCGGCTGGCCCGCAACCTCGTGATTGATGATTACCGCCGAAGGTCGCGGACACCCACTGATCTCGGTGATGACATCATCGAGCATGAATACCATCTGGAGAGCCTGCAGGACAGGCCTGATCGTGGAATCGAGCGCTCGGAAAGGGCAAAACAGGTGCACACTGCCATCTCGCGACTGGCCCCCGACCTTCGCGAATGCGTCATTCTCCGCGATATCGAGGATCTGACCTATCTTGAGATTGTCGACCTGCTGCGCATCCCGATCGGCACGGTCAAATCAAGAATCAATCGTGGCCGGATAGAATTGTCGAAGATACTGCGCCGCATGAAGGTGGTCGTGACGATCTGATCGAGACCAGTCAATCGACAGCATTTGCGCCGCAGGCATGGATGGGCCGGGGATGGGTGAGACCCGGGGATGTGTGGAAATAGATATGGACTGTCGCACATTTGAAGAACTATTGACTGACTATATCGAGGGGGATCTCGATTCGCAGACGCGCGTCGAGTGTGGGATGCACCGTCTCAACTGTCACGAATGTCGCCAGCTTCATCAGGAGGTGCGCTGCCTGGTAACAGATCTGGGTGAGTTGTCGAGCGGTCCACCGGAGGTAACGGCTGACGATATCGTGCGCGTGGTGTTACGAGCAACCTCAGCCGGGGAGATGCTCAGTTGCGAGAATCTTGACCGCCTGATCGAGCAGTATTTCGACGGGGTGATCCTTGCACCGACACTCCGGATATTTCAGGGCCACTTTGCACTCTGCCACAAGTGTCGGCGGCTGATGGCAGGCATCGAGGAGGCGATTGCAATCTGCCACGAGCTCGGTCAGGCGGAAGTCGAGCCTCCGCCGATGCTCCCGGAGAGAATCGTTGCCGCGACTTCCGGAGTAGCCGGGAGTCTGTCCACCAGGCTGCGAAATCTGCTCCTCTCACCGCAGGTTGCTGCTGTCGGACTGATCTTTGCCGCATCGAGCCTGCTGGTACTGACTCGTTATGGCAGCCTCGCCAGGGCGGCAACCGAGGTTGGTGCCAGTGCAAGATCAGGAATCGAGCGACTGACGAGGGATGTTGGCAGGCTGCTCCTTACTGGTCCCAGGAGCGAGGATGGCGTGAAGCTTCGCAAGCGCAAGGCTGTGCTTGAACACCTTTCATAAGCGCACCAACCTGTACCAACCACCCGATCACGGCTGCGGTCACCATTTGTCGCACCTGTGACCGACCGCTCCGGACTGGCGATCATCGCCTCCACCGAGAGTCATGGTGTGAGCAATGCATCGTCGCCAGTCCTGAGACCTGCCGCCAGACGCTGCAATTGCATCAACAAGCCTTTTCAGCGAGATCAAAACGCCCCTGGCTGGCCCTGCTCCTCGGCCTCTGCCCCGGACTTGTCGCTCTTGATAACGGCCAAACTCTCCGCGCCCTCTTTCATGTCACGCTGATCATCATCCTCTCGACCATCGCCGATCAACTACCGCCATCGCTGCAACAATTGATGACCAATTGTGCCACTGCCGCTTACCTTTATTCGCTGTTGGGGGCCTTCTCGCAGGCTCGCGAGATCAGGCGTGGGGCTGATCCACACGTCGGGGACGAACAGATTGAGCACTTGCCGGGGGCACATACTCGCGCCATCGGAGTCGTCCTGCCTTGCCTCGCCTTACTGGCAACGCTCGGACGACTCCTCCCGACTCAACGTGATCAACACCTGGCGCTGCTGCTGATCCCGGCAGGGATCTGTCTGCGGCTGCGCCGCAGACAATGAAAATTACCGCTCGATCTTTGTCCAGACACCTCCTGCCTTTGCACTGGCAGTGATCGCCTCGATAACACGATTGGATTCAAGCCCGTCGGCAAAGGTCGGGAAGTTGATCTTCTCCTTGTCCGCTTCCATCGACCAGCCCATGGCGATAAACGTGTAGATGTTGCGCATCAGATTGCGGAAGGCGTCTGCCCAGGCCTCACCGTGACCGCCGGGCAGAGACGCATACTGACGCACCGATTCGTCAAGCAATGAAGGATCCTTAAGGAGCCAGCCATTCGGCTCGGAACGCCGTCCGATCCAGAGTTGATTCGGCTCCTCCTGTCTCCACGCCAGCGAGCCTTTGCCACCATTGACCTCAACCTCGAGGCCGTTCTTGTGCCCGGCACTTACCTGCGAGACTGAAAAGACCCCGCGAATACCATTTTCAAAGCGCAGCAGCACACTGGCAAAGTCCTCGGTATCAATCGGATAGTCGATATATTCCTCATTCTCTGTCGCCTGTGCAAAGGCTATCCGTGACTGCTTCGGCTTCTGGCGTACCGGGTAGACCGTCGTGTACTCCGCCAGCACCTGGTCGATTCTTGCACCCACAAGGAAGCCAATGAGATCGCACCAGTGCGAGCCGATGTCGGCGACACAGCGAGATGCCCCGCCCTCTTTCTCCAGCCTCCAGTTATAGTCTGTCGGATAGAGCAGCCAATCCTGCAGGTAATGGCCATGTATGAAATGAATCCTGCCGATATCTCCACGGGCGATCATCGTCCGTGCCTGCTGCATCAGCGGGTTGAACCGGTAGTTGAAAGTCACCGCATGCACCACCCCCTTCGCCTGCGCTGCCTCATACATCGTCCTGGCATCTGCAGCATTGAGCGCCAGTGGCTTGTCGGAGATGACATGCTTGCCCCGCTCGATCGCGGCCATCGTCACCGGGAAATGAAACTCATTTGGTGTGCAGTTGTGAATGACCTCGATCTCCGGATCATCAAGCATCTCTTCAAGGCTTTCATACCCTTTCGGCATGTTCAACTGCTCCGCCCTGAGTTGTGCTGCCTCCGCTGTCCGATCCGCGATACCGACAAAATCGACAAACCCGAGGCGACGTGCGGCCTCGACATGATTGGGTCCGATGAACCCTGCTCCAACCAGCCCGGTCTTTACCCTGCGCATCTTCTCTCTCCCTTTCAGTCGATACCGTCGATCGACTAATCTGACTAATCTGACTAATCTGACTACGTCTGGCTACTCACACCAGGGTTTCGTCAATCACAAGAAAAAAGGCGCGCCATGCCTTTATCAGGATGGCGCACCAGCACTCTGATTCCCAACAACTTCGTGGAAGCTTTACGCAACCGCGCCGATCAAGCCCGTGCCAGCCTCTCAGCCTTCGGGCACTGCAGCTTTCGCCGCCTCGGCCTCCTTGCGCTTCATCAACGCCGAAGCCTCCTCGGCAATCTTTGTCGCTGTCGCGGCCAGTGCTTTGCGCTTTGCCTCATCCTTTGTCAGCTTCTGCTGCTCACGATAGAGCAGTGCCTTGTAGAACATCGCGTCAACATACTCCGGGTCGACGCCAATGGCCTTCTCGATATACTCAAGCCCCTTTGCCGCACAATCCTCTGACTTCTGCTTGTCTGGCAGCGCCGCCGGATAGTCCATGTTGCGGTAATGGAAGGGATCCTGTGCCCCCTTGTCCTGGTAGCGTGTCGTCTGATCATATGAACACTGCCAGTACTTGACGGCTACTGAATAGAGGGTCGTCGCAATCTCGGCTTTGTTGGTTGCGCATTTGCCCTCAGCCCGCTTGAGCATCCAGTTACGCCACTCATCAGTGTTGCCAAGATCGTCATAGATCGTCGCGATGTAGCTGATGGCGTTATTGTAGTTGCCACAGCTGTTCTCGCTCAACTCCAGCGCTGTCTTATAAACTTTCAGCGCCTCGTTGGCAATCTGCACCTGCTTGTCACCCTCTTCGGCCTTGTAGTCCTTGACGAGGGTCGCACCGAGAAAGAGCCACGCGACCGTGCTCTTTGGATTGAGATCTGTGGCTTCGCGGAAGAACACCTGAGCCTCCTTGAAGCTACCGCGGTTATAGAGGATCGCCCCCTGGTTGACCTTGTCCTTTGAGAGGACCATATTGATGTAGTCGCAGCCTGAACTGAACATTGTCAGCGCGGCGAGTACCGACAGAATGAGCACACGTTGAAAATGACGAGAGATCTTCATAGCAGCGTTTCGTTGTTCTCCCTGATGTAAGGGATGGCCTCTCGGGCAGTTGATATTTCTTGCCGGGCCGGTGAGCGAAGCAGCGGCTCCTTCACATAACCCGACGATGTCAGAATTCCGGATCGATCCCGATCTGCCGCGCCTGCCCTGGCTTGTCTGCTCCGAAGGTCAGGACACCAGCGATGATGAATGCGGGTACGGAGTGCACACGGATATCCCGATCGGGCTTCCTGCCACTATCGGACTGTTGCCCGGTGCGACGGGAAGCACAATCACGATGTCGTTATGGCTCCAATCCCTCGATCTGCAAACCAATCGGGGAACCGCCAGAGGCCTTGACCGCGTCGATCACTTTGACGACATCGCCATAGGGCTTCGACTTCGGCGCCTTGATGAAGACGGCCTTGCGGTCATTCGGACGCCCATCAAGCGCACGGTAGAGGCGATCTGCCAGCTCCTGAATGCCTTTCAGTTCCTCAGTGTTCAGCTTGTAGGAATCACCGAAGGCGGGAACGGTTACCAGCAGACTGAGCGGATCCGGTGCCTGATTCTCCGGCATCTTCTCCGGCGGCTTCTCCGGGACCTTCGCTTCGAACTGATGCGGCTTCTGCGGGCTGATGACCATGAAGATGATCAGCAGCACCAGCAGAATATCGATCATCGGCGTGACATTAATTTCTGGTACGGCCTCATGCTTGGCCCCACTCATTGCCATGGCAACGACTCCTTATGACTACGATAGCGGTATACTATTATTCCTTGAGCTTGTCGGCGACCAGGCCAATCTGGTCAAAACCCGCCTCACGAATCGAATCGATGACGCTGACGATCTCACCATAACTGGTGCCGGTTCCACCCTTGATATAGACGATCTGCGGATCACCTGGCTTAAGCTGTCCCATCCGGTTGGTGATCGTCTGGATCAGTTTATCTTTTCCCTGGACGAGGTCACGACCGACGTAAAACTGACCATCGGCGGGGACGGCGATCACCACCGCAGTATCCTTGGTGATGTTGGCATCCTCGACCGG
>CAIKMY010000029.1 GCA_903828635.1 uncultured Acidobacteriota bacterium | reverse complement strand
CGTCAAAGAGGTTGCCGACCTGGCGATGGCTATTAGCTGCGTTGCCGATACCGTCAAACTGCAGGTAGACATAACGCAGACCGGCCTCGGCCGCCTTCCGCGCAAACTCCTTCGACTTGGCGAACTCGATGCCGTTGGTCGCCGCCTGCACGGAGTTGTAACCGACTGTCCTTGAGTACCTGACGGCGTCGATGAAGTAGGGGGAGAGCGTCGGCTCACCACCGGAGAACTGTACCGACATCTGGCGACGCGGCTTGACCTGGATCGCGTTGTCGAGAATCTCCTTAATATCCTCCCAGCTCAGCTCATGCACGAAGCCGACCTGGTTGGCATCCATGAAGCACGGGTCGCACATCATGTTGCAGCGATTGGTCAGATCGATCGTCAAGACCGAGCCGCGACCGTGCTTGATCGTCGATGAGCCGTGGCGATGGACCTTCGCATCATTGTGGGCATCAATGTCGCGACCGGGGTAGACCGCCTCGATGTGCTCAAGGAACTTCGAGTCGACCGCCATCATATCCTCGTAGTGGCCGTGGATCGGGCAGTCCTTGACCATCCAGATCTCATTGTTGCGCTCGATGATTGTCGCCTTGATCTCGCCCGGACGCTCCTCGATCACCTTGAACGGATCTTCACCGTCCTCGATGATGCGCTTGCGTGCCTCTTTGACACAGGCCGGACAGAGACTGTCGGTCACTCGCGGCCATCCGAGGGTCGGCTTGGTCTTCTGCCACGACTTCTGCAGTGGCTTCTCTGACCACTTGGGCGTGAATGACGGGTTTGGTTTGTACTGGTTGAAAAACTGGATGGTATTGAAGGTGGCACCGGCGACCGCCGAGAGACCCTTCTCAAGGTATTTGATCGGTTTGTGCATAGCTCTCCTCAGGACTTTCTTCGTTGCTTGACTCGTTGTGCAGCTTTGACCGCCAGGGCTGCCAGTGGATCTCCAGCCGAAGATCCGCATTCCGGTTGAAAAAATAACAAAAACTATCAGGACAAAATTCAGGACAAAATTCAGGACAATAGAACCAGGACTCTGGCAGTCAGGACCCCGCCCACAGAGAACTGCAATTAACCGGACTCTGACATTGCCGGACTCACTCACCGTAGCTTTTTGCGCCACGTGAATACTGCATGCACATCCCGGGCCATATCTGGTTTTCAGACGTTGCTGGTAAAGGTTTATTTGTGCAAGTCTTGGGGGCAGCGTCAGCAGTAGATCGCGCGAGAGAGCTAAATCCTTGGTTTGAAGAGGCTTACGGGTTGACATCATTCCGTTGGCGATCTCTCCCTGGCACTCTGACTGCGGATCACAGGGGGCCTGGTTTTCAATCGATCAGGCCTCGATAACCTTAACTGCCACCCTGACCGTGTCAATTAACTGTTTACCAATCGTCAGTGTAGCCAATACAATGTCATTTCGCAACGTTACGCCACCATTTACGGGTCAAAATGGGTACCCTCGAAGAAATTTGTGTTAATGTGAGTCATTATGAGGCAGGTGCTGTCCGGGGCGCGTCCGGGAGTGTCAAATCCGGGAGTGTCAAAGATGAGAACAAGATGATCTGATGGGCCATAATTCTTGAATGATTGTCAGGAATTATCGATAATGACGTTTTCCACGAAGAATCTGCAACGCCGGCCGTCAGTTGAGAATCTATAAGGCGATTCTGACTCAATGGTATAAACGTCAATGAATTATCAATGCTGATGATCGATTTCTGGTAAAAGTAGTATTGGTGGTCTCAATAGTCAGCGATGGGTAAGTCAGCGATGGGTAACGGGAGTCCACGAGGCGGTTATAACGTGGTATGAGGTGCTTGGTGAGGTGCTTGGTGAGGTGCTTGGTGAGGTGCTTGGTGAGGTGATTGATGAGGTGATTGATGAGGTGCTTGGTGAGGTGATTGATGAGGTGATTGATATGGCTGTTGTGCCGGGGGAGCTCAATTTCAGGCGAATGGTTGACATTCACTGCCACATCCTGCCGGAGACGGACGATGGGGCGAAGACGCTTGACGAGTCGGTGGCGATGTGTCGGGCAGCGGCGGAGGAGGGGATCGTGACGATCGTCGCGACGCCGCACATGTTCAACGGGGTGCATCCGCCACCGTCGCGTGCGACGATTCTGGAGAAGATTGAACAGGTGAAGGTGGCCTCGGGCAACTGCGTCGAGATCGTTCCCGGGGGTGAAGTTCGTTACAGTTATGAGATCTTTCAGGAGGCAGAGGATCCGCAGGGAAGGATCCGGCTCAACGGGACATCGTATATGCTGCTCGAGTTTCCGTTTCAATCGGTGCCTCCGAACATTGAGATGACGATCTTCCAGATATTGAATGCGGGGATCACACCGGTGATTGCCCATCCGGAGCGTAACAAGCAGATTCAGGAGAAGCCGAAGATCATCGCGGATCTGGTAGATCGCGGAGCCTTTGCGCAGCTCGATTCGGGCAGCCTGACAAAGAGCTTCGGACCGGAGGCCTACGTGACGGCGAAGCGAATCGTCGAGGCGGGGCTGGCCCATTTCATGGCGACGGACGCGCACCATCAGGATCGGCGCCGGCCGGTGCTTTCGGCGGCGGCGGCGATCGCCGCCGACTGGGGGGGCGTCGAGTATGCGCGGGCGATGGTCGAGGAGAATCCGGCGGCATTATTGAAGGATCGTCCGATACCGTGGCAGCTGGAGTGCGATCATGACGCGCTGCTGGGGAAGAAGCGGAAGCGGAGCTGGTTCTTCTTCTGGAAGTAGGTTGGGAGAGACAAGAGGGCAGAGTGAGGTCAAAAGAGATGAGATCGATGAGAGCAACGAGTGCGGGACTGCTGGCCGTGACGCTGGTCTTCCTGCTGGCAGGGAGAGGCGCGGCGAAGCCACACTGGGAGAAGGTGACGCTGGGCAATGGACTGCAGGTGATCGTCATCGAGAATCGCTCGGTGCCGCTGGTGACGGTGGAGATTGCCGTCAAGAACGGGGCGTTCACAGAGACGCCGGAGTTCAACGGGTTGTCACACCTTTACGAGCACATGTTCTTCAAATCGAATGAGAAGTCGCGAGTGGAGGGATACCACGATCGGGCATCGGAGTTCGGGATGCTGAGCAACGCGACGACTCGCGAGGAGGTGGTCAACTATTACACGACGACGGTGAAGACGGGCACGCGTGAGGCGATGATCTTCATGCGGGATGCGATCCGTTATCCACTCTTCGAGGAGAGGGAGTTCAGCCAGGAGATCCAGGTAGTGCTCGACGAGCTGGCGCAGCACCGATCAAATCCGTTTTATTACCTGATCAATGCGATCGATTCGCGGCTCTGGTACAAGTATCCATCACGGAAGAATCCGGGCGGGTCGCCGGAGACGGTAGCTCGGGCAACGCCGGAGATGATGCGAATGATACAGCGTCGTTACTATGTTCCGAACAATGCGGCGCTGGTGGTTTCGGGTGATGTGGCGGCAGCAGAGATCTTCAGGATGGCGGAGGAGTTGTTTGGCGACTGGCCGCGTGGTGAGGATCCATTCGCCAGGGAGCCGATTCCGCGACATCCGCCATTGGCGGGGGATGCGGCCGTAATCGTCAATCAGCCGGTCAATGCGGCGACGATTCAGATGGGGCTGCACGGGCCGTCGACTGACCTTGACGGACCGGCGACCTATGCCGCGGATGTCTTCTCTTTTATTCTTCGCCAGCCCAATTCGCGTTTTTCGCGAGCACTGGTCGATACGGGCCTGACGACGGGAACGGGATTGAACTACTATACGCAGCGGAATGTCGGGCCGATCAGCGTCATGGCACAGACGACGCCGGAGAAGCTGAAAGAGGCACTGCGGGAGATCAATCGCCAGATCGGCCTCTTTACGCGGGCAGACTACTTTACGGACGAGGAGTTGGAGAGTGCGAAGACGCTGCTTGATGTCAATGAGATATACGATCGCGAGAAGCCGTCGGAGTATGCGCACACGGTCAGCTTCTGGTGGGCGAGTTCAGGGCTTGATTATTATGAGGGTTACATTGCCAATCTGCGCAAGGTGACGCGGGCTGACATCCGGCGATACATTGAGACTTATATCACGAACAAGCCGCGTGTGGTGGCCGTGCTGATATCGGAGGCTGATCAGCAGCGGATTGGACTGACGGAGGCCGATCTGCTGGTGCGTGAGAAGGAGGCGGCTCCGGCGAGTGGTGTGCGAAAGCCACCTGTCAAAAAGCCGAAGCGTGATCCACGGTAATAGAGCGTCATCGCTCGGCGTCAAGACGACAGGCAGACGACGACAGGCAGAATAGATCAATCCGGACAAGACAGATACATGAACAAGAATAATCATTGCAGGGCGACCATCAGGATCAGTGCCACCAGAACCATGCGTGCGTGGTTCTTGATGCTGTCAGCAGTGCTGCTGCTGGCTGGAGGCGTGAGGGCCCAGGGGAGGGTCGATTCGACGAGCGACTTCACCCTTGACAACGGGTTGAAGACGATTCACCGACAGGTACGTGGCAACGAAGTGGTGGCGGTACAGATCTATTTTCGTGGTGGTTCGCGGAGCATCACCGAGGCCAATGCAGGGATCGAGAGTCTGCTCTTCGAAGTGGCGAGCCAGGGGACGCGGAGGTTTCCGAAGAGTGAGATCAATCGTGAGCTGGCGCGAATGGGGACGGTGATCGATTCGGCAGCGGGCTATGATTTCAGCGTGATTGCCATGCGCTGTGTTCGTCCGAAGTTCGAGCGTTCCTGGGAATTACTGACGGAGATGGTGCTCAACCCGCTCTTTGACGAGAAGGAGGTGGCGCTGGCGAGGGAGCAGATCGTCAATGGTTTGCGGCAGCAGGACGACAATCCCGACTCTGCGGTGGCCCTGATGAGCAGTCGACTGCTTTACGCGACCCACCCGTATCGCAACTCCCCCTCGGGAACGGTCGAGACGGTAGGGCGGCTGACCTCGGCCGATCTCAGGGCTCATCATGCGCGACTGCTCGACACCAAACGCATGCTGGTGGTGGTGGTGGGCAATCTGACGCCGGAGGAGATGCGGCGGAAGATCGAGACCTCATTCGGGGCACTGCCCCGTGGCACTTACCAGCCGGGAGCGATGCCGCTGCTTGAACATGCGGCTTCGCCGGAGTTTCAGCTCGTCGACAAGCCGGTGGCCACCAATTACATTCGCGGCAGTTTCTCGGCGCCGGCACTCAATCATCCCGATTATCCGGCCTTTTCAGTGACGATCAACATTCTGCAGCAGCTCTTCTTTCAGGAGGTGCGGGTCAAACGCAACCTCAGTTATGGCGCCGACGCCACATTGCTCTCGAATGCAGCCAATTCGGCATGGATCTCGGTGACGACGCCGAAACCGAACGAGACACTGCGGGTGATGTTTGATCAGATCAGTTTTCTCCAGCGTCAGCAGTTGCTCGAAGAGCCGTTAAAGTCGATCATCGGCAGTTTTCTGACCCAGTATTACACGAAGCTCGAAACGAACGATGCCCAGGCGGGGCGGCTGGCCGAGTATGAGTTGCAGGGAGGCGGATGGCGGCGCCTGATGTCATGGATGGAAGATACAGGGCGGGTGACACCGGATGACATTCAGCGCGTCTCACGGCTTTATTTGAAGAATTTTCATTTTGCGGCGATCGGGAATCCGCGAATCTTCGATCGCAACCTCTTCGAGAGTCGCTGAGTTTCCTGCCGAATATGCCGAAAGAGATAACCAGACACCGCGACCTGCTTGATGCGATCTCCGGGATTGGTGCCCTGCGGGCACTGACAGCGGAGCGCGACGGTCACTATGAGTATGAGCTCGACCTTGAAGTGGTCGTTTATGGCAGGAATTACCACGGCAAGCAGGTTGGCCCTTATGTGCGTCTGCTGGAGTATGCTCCGGGGGAGGAGATCGTCAGGGCAGGGGATTGGGGCGGCAACGAATTCTACTTTGTAGTGGCGGGAAGAGCCGAGGTTCTCATCGCCGCGGGTGATGACGGTGCGGCAGGAGTGGCCGGGGTTGCCGGAACGACAGACAGGCCGGTAGTGAGGGAGCTTGGGGCGGGGATGCAGTTTGGCGAGATGTCAGTGCTGGCCGGTAACCGGCGTGCGGCGACGGTACGGGCGCCGGCCGGGGCTCCGGTGACAGTGCTTGAAGTGCGACGACCGGCGCTGAGGCTGCTGCGCAAGCTGCCGGGTTTCAGTGAGTCGCTCGACTCAGCCTACCGACATTACGGGCTGTCAGCGACGGTCAATGATGTCGGGGTGAGCGTCCCGCTCTCGCCGGAGCTGCAGGCGCGACTGGAGAAGATTTCCCGGTTTCGGGTGCTGGCAAGGGGGCATGTTCTCTTCAGGGCGGGTGATCCGGTGAAATCGCTCTATCTGCTGCGCTCGGGCTGGGTTCGTCTGACGAGCGTGTCGGGTGTGCCGGGAGAAGGCGGGGCTGAAGAGGCGCCATTCTTCGTCGGGAGGGGAAGTTGTCTCGGCACAGAGGGGATCATGCAGGACAGCTTCTGGGATCGTCAGGGGAGTCTGCCCGGACGCACGGAGTTGCTGGAGATTCCGATTGCGAGATTACGGCAATTGCCCGATCTGCGCGAGGCTCTGCGGAGTGCCTTTGGCGGTGAGCAACGGCAGCCGGAGCCTTTGCCGGTGGCAAGGGCGCAGGAGGCGCTGATCGAGACCGGGCTGGCTGATGGGAACAACCTGCTGGTGATGGACATGGATCTCTGCGTGCGTTGCGGCAACTGTTCGCTCGCCTGTCACCAGATGCATGGCCATTCGCGCCTGCAGCGTCGTGGGATCAGCATCGAGCGTCCGCGCAGCCTGACGCAGGTAGCGCGGCAGAGCCTGCTGGCACCGTCGGTCTGTCTTCATTGCCAGGATCCGGAGTGTCTCACTGGTTGTCCCACCGGAGCAATCAGCCGCCAGCAGGACGGTCAGGTCGATATCGATCCGCAAAGCTGCATTGGTTGCGCCGATTGTGCAACGCAATGTCCATATAATGCGATCTCGATGACGCCGCGCCGGAGTAGTGACGGACCCCTTGACCCCGGGCTGTTCAACCTCTTCTCGACAACGCTGCCACCGGCGGTCGAGCAGACCGAGGATCTGGTAGCGGTGAAGTGCAATCTTTGCAGCGGGACCCCGCTCAACCCGCCTGGTGTCGCCAAAAGGGCATACAGTTGCGAGGAGAACTGTCCGACCGGAGCACTGCGGCGTGTCGAGCCTCGGCATTATTTCGAGGAGCTGCAGAGGCTGGAAGGGCGGGTTGCCAGGGACGGAAATCGGGTGATAGTTCACGGCTCGACGCCGCCGGCTGGTGACAAACGCGAGGTGCGTCTGACGCATTTGATCGGCCTGGCACTGACGCTGCTGACGACGGCGCTGATCGGTCAGGGGATATGGCGATCGGGGCTCGATGCGTCACCGGGCAGCGGCTGGCTTGACTGGCGCTGGATCACCGGATTGATCGGTCTTGGAGGGATTGCCGGAGTGATGGCCTATCCGGTGCGCCGCAGGATCTACACGAAGCGGCGCGGACCGCTGCGTTACTGGCTGCTGGCTCACAGTTACCTCGGGGTCATTGGTGGTATTGCGCTGCTGCTGCACGGTGGGGTGCGCTCCGGCGGCCTGCTGACGACGGCGCTGATGATCACCTTCGATCTTGTCATTCTCACCGGGTTGCTGGGGATTCTGCTCTACGTTGTCGTGCCGCGCCTGCTGACCCGCATCGAGGAGCAGCCACTGCTTCTTGAGGACCTGTTAGCGCGACGCGATGAGTTATCGGCCCAGATTGCCGCTGATCTGGCAGGGTCTTCACCGGAGTTGCCGGCGAATGGAGTGCGACTTATCCTCGGGCCTCTGCGCTGGCTGAGTGATCTGCCGGGGATTTTGCGGCGACGGGAGAGCCTGGAACAGTCGATCGTGCGCGAAGAGCATCTCCATTTGGCGATGGTCTCAGCCGGGGACGGTGCTTCACGTCAGGCTTTTCAGAGGCTGATCCGCAGTGCCGTCACTCTGCGGCGCGTCGATGCCCTGATTGCCCTCCACCGTGCGTTGCGGCTCTGGCTGGCACCCCATGTGATCTTCACCTCGATCATGCTGGCACTGATGGTGATCCACATTCTGCAGGTTATCTATTTCGAGACACGTTAACGTGATGAGCAGATTTGAGTTACGGCGCAAGGACCTCAATCTCGATCCGCTGACGATCGAGACTGAGGGTTTGACGATCGGGCGATTGCTCGGAAATGATCTCAGCCTCAACCATCCGATGGTCTCGCGGACTCACGCCGGTATCCGGCAGATCGAACGAGATTTCTGGATCTTCAATCTCTCTGAGGCCAATGGGACACTCCTCAATGGCCACCTGGTCGACCAGGCACCGCTCGCTGAAGGCGACCTGTTGCAGATTGGTCCCTTCTTCCTCCAGGTGCGCTATGGTCAGGATTCGCTGTCTCTCGATATCGAGATGACGGTCAATCCGCTGCCAACCAGCTCACTGACAGCCGCACCAACGGCAGACACCACGGATCAGTCGACAGTCGTGCTCGATCCGGCGCAGCTGATGAAGATGCAGCGAGCGGGGAAGGATGGCGGCGGTACGCGCCAATTGAGCCCGACCAGCATGCTGACCGGGCTGCTGGCCCCGGCAGATGCGCAGGCACTGAAGATCTTCTGGGAGAAACGGAAGCGCGAGGCTGGCAAGCTGTCGGTGCCCTCACCGCTCCGGCCGCGTCAGGCGCAGCGAGCAGGCAAGGCACAATTCAACTGGCTGCCAACCCGTGATCTTGAGCAGTCATCGCTCGCCTCACTCTTTATCTGGGGGGGGATCGTGGTCGGCCTGCTGGCGCTGATGGCGCTCTTTTTCAGGACCAGTGCCTACTCGCCCGGGGATCTCTCGCTGGCGCATGCCCGTCGCGAGATAGGCGTATCGCCGGCAGTGGCGACCCATCCCAATGCCGGATCCTGCACCACCTGTCACACCACCACCGGCAGGATTGAGTCGAATTGCGCCGCCTGTCACACGACGCCGGCCTTCGATTCGAGTGTCTCAGCGGTTCACCAGCAGGCTGGGATCGGCTGCCTGCAATGCCACGGCGAGCACCAGGGGGGCGATTTTCGTCCGGCGCTGCTGGCTAACGCCGCCTGTACGCGGTGTCATCGCGATGGTGGCGGTGTGGTTTCGGCACGCTCAGGAGCGGAGTTGAGATCCCCTCACGGAGGATCGTTCGGCTATCCGATCGAACGCGGCCTCTGGGTCTGGAAGGGGATCTCCGCGAAGGAATGGCAGCGTCGCGAACTGCCCGGTGACCCGCTGCAATTTACCTCAAAGGAGCAGTTTCATCTGGTTCATCTCGCTGGTCGGCAGCAGGGGCGCAGTCGCTGTACCGACTGCCACGTGGCCGGGCTGGTTGGTGAGGCACTGACTCGTGACACGGCCCGTTCTTGTGCTGCCTGCCACGGTGTGGCACCGGACGATTCGGCAAAGGAGGAGGCTGAGGTGCCTCGCTGCATCTCTTGCCACTCACAGCACGGTGAGGATAAGCAACTCCGAGCCAGTCTGCGAAGGCCGTGACAGGATGCTGGGGAAAGAATGAAGAAGTCGCATCTCATTATTACTTTGCTGCTTTTACTGCTGGTACTCGCGGCCGTGCGCCTGCTGCACAGCCCGGACAGCCTCCCGAGGGTTGGCGCTCTTCCCCTCACCGGCTGGGGGCTTCTCCTCATGACCGGGTTCGTCAGTGTCAGTGGCTGGCTGGCTCTTGTCTCACACCGGCGAAGTTCCGTGCTGAGGATCCTGATCACGCCGTCTGCCCTCCATGCCGGGGCACCGGCACTTCCAAACGCCAGGCTGCAGCCGCAGTTTCAGTCAGAGCCACTGGAGCCGAATATTCCGGCCTATCCCCACCCGGTGATCAACACCGCCACCTGTATTGGATGCCACGCCTGCGTAGAAGCCTGCCCCCACGATGTTCTGGCAATCGTCAATGGCAAGGCGACACCGGTGGCGGTCGAGCAGTGTATGGAAGATACCAGCTGTGAGGTCGAATGCCCTACGGTGCCGAAATCCTGCATCGTCATCAACACTTCACGGAAGATCCCTCCGCGCAAGGTCCCCCGGCGAGACAGTCACCTCATGACCAATGTCCCCGGCATCTATCTTATCGGCGATGTGTCCGGCGTTCCGCTAATCAAGAATGCCATCAATGAGGGCGGAGCTGTGGTCGAGGCGGTCATCCAGGATCTTCGTACCTCTCCTGTTAACACCCCTGCCGATTATGATGTCGCGATCATTGGTATCGGTCCGGCCGGCCTTTCGGCAGCCATCCTTGCACGGCAACGCGGCCTGCGCTATGTCGCCATCGAGCAGGACCAGGTCCTCGCAACCATTCAGCAGACCTATCAGGCCGGCAAATATGTCTTCTTTAATCCGGTGGAGCAGCCGGTCAGTGGTGGCATCCCGCTCGATGGCCCCGGGGCGGTCAAGGAATCCATGCTCGCCTCATGGATGGAGGCGATCGACCTTCACGGAGTGGTCATCAACGAAAACGAGGGCTGCACGGGCATTACCCCCCGCGACGACATCTTCATTGTCGAGACAAGGCTGGAGCGTAACGGGCAGAAGAAAGAATACAGCACACGGCGCGTCATCCTCGCGATCGGCAACCGCGGGGCACCGATGCGGCTCAATGTGCCCGGCGAGGATCTCAAAGTCAGTCCGACCACTTTGGCATCTGCCTCGCCAGACAATCTGCCGTCTGCTCCGGTTGCCGCCTTCTGCACCAGGTGCGGAGACCCCCGCGTCGGTGACAACAACTTCTGCCAGCAGTGTGGTGCCCGCTATACCAGCATCGCTGCCCCTGAGACTGAAAAGGCGGTTGTCAGCCTCGATAAGGTCCGCTACAAGCTTGGTGACCCCGCCGATTATCAACACTGCCGCGTCATCGTCGTTGGTGCCGGCAATTCAGCCATCGAGGCCGCTATCGACCTCGCCGCCTTTCGCTCTCCCGATGGTACACGCATCATCGGATGGCGCGACAATACTGTCACCCTCGTTATTCGCAGTGCCCTGAAGAGCGATCTCAAGTTTGGCAACAAGAAGCTTCTCTATGACTGCATCGACGAGGGCCGTATTACCCCGTTCTTCGGGCAGACAATCAGGGAGATAACCCCTTCAGAGGTCTCGCTGATGAGCGCTCGCGAGAAAGACCCGACGACTGCCCGCGAAACCTCCAGAATAGAGAATGACTTTGTCATTGCCCTCATCGGCGGAGAAAAGCCGACAAAGTTCCTGAAAAACCTTGGTATCGAGATTGGCTGAAAGGAAACTTCAGGTCGTCATCGGGTGTTGATACAGGGAGGCCCCGAGGAAAGCCGCGGCACGAACATTTAATGCCACTCTCCTCGGGGCCTCTCTGTTTGAGACTAACGCAGCCTGAGCCCGGAATTACTCTACCCAGTCAGCAATGAAGATATTGGTATCGCCGACCCTGGCCGCATTGCGATTGGAGCAGAAGACCAGCTTCTTTCCGTCAGGTGAGAACATCGGGAATCCATCGAACGTCTCGTTGAAGGTGATTCGTTCGAGCCCCTTTCCATCAATGCCGATGGCGTAGATCTCGAAATTGCGCCCCCGGGCATCGTCCATATTGGACGAGAAGATCACCCGTTTGTTACCAGGAAAGATGTATGGCGCAAAGTTGGCCTTGCCATTATCGGTGATTCGTCGCTTGTTCGATCCATCCGGATTCATGACGTAGAGATCGAGCTTGCTCGGGCGGATCATATCATCCTTGAGCAGGGCAAGGTAGTCGGCCTTTTCGGCATCGGTCTGCGGATGGGATGCACGGTAGACGATCAGCGAGCCGTCCTGGCTCCAGAATGGTCCGCCATCATAGCCGAGCTCACTGGTCAGCTGCCTGACGCGGCCGCCATTGCGATCCATGGTGTAGATCTCAAGATCGCCGCTGCGCAGGCTGGTGAAAACGATCGTGCCATCACGGCGAATGGTCGCCTCGGCGTCATACCGCGGCGTCTTCGTCAATTGCCTGACACCGGTGCCATTGGCATTGGCAATGACGATATCGAAGCCGGTAAAGAGTGACCAGACGTAGCCGCGCGAGTAGTCGGGCTTTGGCGGACACTTCGGGTCGGCAAGCGCGGTCGTCGCATAGACTATCGATTTGCCATTGGGGGTGTAGTAGGAGCAGGTTGTCTTCCCGTTGCCGTTCGAGATCCGCTGCATGTCAGAGCCATCGATATTCATCGAGAAGATCTGGTCGCAGCCATCACCCTTGTCTGCACGTTGAAAGACGAGCCGCTGACCGTCAAAGGAGAAGTAGGCCTCGGCATTCTCCCCCTCGAAGGTCAGTTGCCGGATATTGGCAAGGTGGCGTTCCTGCGGATTGGTGGCCGTTGCCGGCAGCGGCTTCCCTCCGGATTGCGCACTGGAGGTGCCATCAAACAATCCGGAGATTATACCCGGGCTGCTGATCGCCAGCAGCCCGGCGATCAGCAATCCTGATGTTGACAATCGCTTGATGATCGATCTCATAAACGCCTCACTCTCCTCGCGGGCCCTTCTCGCCCCCCTTGCCCTTCTTTTCGTCCTTGAGCAGCGCCTTGCGGCTGAGACGGATCTTGTTGCCCTCGATGCCAATGCACTTGACGAGGACCTGCTGACCCTCCTTCAGTTCGTCACGAACGTCGCGGACACGGTAGTCGGCAATCTCCGAGACGTGAAGCAGTCCATCAAGCCCGGGAAGAATCTCGATGAAGGCGCCAAAGTCGACGATTCGCGAGACCGTACCAAGGTAGGTCTTGTTGATCTCGGCCTCAGCGGTCAGCTCACGAACCATCTGCACCGCCGCCTCCGCCGCGGCTCCGCTCGCCGTGGCGATCGACACCCGACCATCGTCGGTGATGTCAATTTTCGCTCCTGTCTTCTCCTGGATCCCGCGAATCACCTTACCACCTGGTCCGATGACGTCGCGAATCTTGTCAGGCGAAATCTGAATGGTGACGATGCGTGGCGCGTGCTGGCTGATCTCCTGCCGCGGCGCGTTGATGATCT
>CAIKMY010000028.1 GCA_903828635.1 uncultured Acidobacteriota bacterium | reverse complement strand
GTACAAGAAGGCCAACCTGACCGGCGTACCGATTCGCACGGGTATCGACCGCACGACGCTCGACCCGAACAATCCGTCTGTGCGCTGGTTCGGTTGCAAAACGGAACCGGTGGCCACCCGGCCCGGCGCGTTCCAGTGCGCCGCGAACTCGACTCCCTTCAGCATTCCCGGCGAGTTCGAGTTTGGGACTGTGTCACAGTTCATGACTGCTTTCCGGCAGACCCCGGTCTTCTCGGAGAACATCTCGATTGTCAAGAAGTTCAACTTTACCGGGGATGGTCGTGTGCGGTTTGTCTATCGTCTTGATGTCTTCAATCTGTTCAATCGGACGAACTTCGGTGTGAATGGTGCGATTGGCAACGCCGATTTTGGCAAGGCGACCGGCCCGCAGCAGGGCGCTCGCATTATCACGATGGGTGGGCGGCTGGAGTTCTAAGTAACAACAGCCGGCATCGGAACACGCAACACTGGAACAAGTCGCTGATTCGTGACGATTCCAGCGGGTTATGTCACAGAGTTGCGTGTTCCGATGTCGTCCAACTATCGTAATTTCATCTGAATTAAATTCAGGGCCTGTCTGTCGCTGATGTCGGCAGGCAGGCCTTTTTGTCAGTGTGTGCAAGAAAGCGACCCGGGTACGCGGGCCTCCGGCCCGCACTCCCTGAAGCGGGCCGGAGGCCCGCGCACCCGGGCTTTGCCTCTGTCCTGCCGCCAAAGACACACCTCCATTCCCATTTATTGATTTGATTGAACGGCAGGCGCAACGATCTGGTAAAGTGCTGTTGGGAGCAGATGAATCGCGAGGAAGAGATGAGAAGTGGCGCGGCATCAGTTAATACATCAGCAGATAATGGAGCTTGTTACTGGGCGGTGACGGCAGCGGAGCAGCAGTCGCGGCTGGGGAGTGGTCCGTCAGGTTTGAGTGACGAGGAGGCGCGGCGGCGGCTGGAGGCGTATGGGCCAAACCAGTTGCGTGAGGGGCCGCGAATCGAGTGGCTGATGATCCTGCTGGCGCAGTTCAAGAGCCCGCTGGTGCTGATTCTCGTCTTTGCCGCGATAATCTCGACGATGACCGGAGACTGGGTTGATGTCGTCATTCTGCTGTTGATCGTCCTGGCGAGTGCGATTCTCGGCTTTCTGCAGGAATACCATGCAGGGCGGGCAGTGGAGAGACTGCGGCGGCGGGTGCGGCTGCGAGCGATGGTGATTCGTGACGGTGAGGCGCGGCAGCTTCCGGCAGAGGATCTGGTACCGGGAGATGTCGTGCGCCTCTCGGCGGGGAGTCTGATTCCGGCTGACGGGATACTGCTTGAATCCAACGACTTTTTTGTTAATCAGGCGGTACTCACCGGCGAGACCTTTCCGGTGGAGAAGTCTCCGGGGGTGGTTGAAGCCGACTCATCGCTGGCAGGGCGCACCAATTGCGTCTTCACGGGATCGACCGTGCGCACCGGGACAGCGCTGGCGCTGATTTGCCGAACGGGAGGAGGGACGGAGTTCGGGCAGATCGCCTCACAACTGGCATTGCGCCAGCCGGAGACGGAGTTTGAGCAGGGGATTCGCCGGTTTGGCAACATGTTGACGCGGATGATGGGACTGATGATGTTTATCGTCTTCGCGATCAACGTGCTGCTGGCCAAGCCGGCGATCGACTCACTGCTCTTTGCTGTGGCATTGGCGGTGGGGATGGCTCCGGAGTTGCTGCCGGCAATTATCAGCATCACACTTTCGCGGGGAGCGCAGTCGATGGCGCGTCGCGGGGTGATTGTCAAAAAGCTCTCAGCGATCGAGAACTTCGGGAGCATGGATGTGCTCTGCACCGACAAGACGGGGACACTGACGCTTGGAGTCGTCAAGCTGGATGGTGCCGTTGATTCCTCGGGGCAGGCTTCATCAGAAGTGCTGCGCGCCGCCATGATCAATGCCCGCTTCCAGACCGGGCTGGTTAATCCCCTTGATGAGGCGATTCTTGCCGCATCCGGCGGGATCGACCTCACGGGGCTGAGCAAGGTGGAGGAGATCCCCTACGATTTCGTCCGCAAGCGTTTGAGCGTTGCCGTCGGGGAGGGTGGCCGGGTGAGGCTGATCACCAAGGGAGCCTTCGAGCAGGTGCTCGCGGTCTGCGCCCGGTCAGGTGACAGCGGCGAGTCGTTGACGCTGCTTGATGACGATGGCCGTGAGCGGCTGCGGCGACTCTTTATCGATTGGAGTGATCGTGGATTTCGCGTCCTTGGAGTCGCTGTTCGTGAGGTTGAGCCGCGGGCTGAGTACACCATCGCTGATGAGTCGGAGATGGTCTTTATCGGGTTTCTGCTCTTCTTCGATCCACCGAAGCAGGAGACCTCGCGGACGATCGAGGCGCTGCGTGGTCTCGGTGTCGAGCTGAAGATCATTACCGGTGACAGCAGTCGTGTCGCGCTTCACGTCGCCAGTGAGGTTGGTCTCAACGTCCGGGGACTGCTCACCGGTGCCGAGCTCAACCGGCTGCACGACGAGGCCCTCTGGCAGCTTGCCGACCGGACGACCATCTTCGCCGAGGTCGACCCCAATCAGAAGGATCGAATCATCTCCGCCCTGCGGCGAACCGGCCATGTGGTGGGCTACCTTGGTGATGGTATCAACGATGCTCCGGCTCTCCACACCGCCGATGTCGGTGTTTCCGTCGAAAATGCCGTCGATGTCGCCAGAGAAGCCGCCGACTTTGTCCTGCTCGAACAGAGCCTTGATGTTCTCTGCCAGGGCATTGAGGAGGGCCGCCGCATCTTCGCCAACACACTTAAATATGTCTTCACCACCACCAGCGCCAATTTCGGCAACATGTTCAGCATGGCCGGCCTCTCGCTCTTTCTGCCCTATCTGCCGCTGCTGCCGACTCAGATCCTCCTCAATAATTTCCTTTCCGACTTTCCGGCAATGACGATTGCCACCGACGAGGTCGATCGTGAGGCGGTTGATCGACCCCGTCGCTGGGATGTCAGGATGATCAGGAATTTCATGATCGTCTTCGGCTTGATCAGTTCAGTCTTTGACTATCTGACATTCGGGGTTCTGCTGTTGGTGCTGCGTGTCGGGGAGGACGAATTTCGCACGGGCTGGTTCATCGAGTCACTGCTGACAGAATTGCTGATTCTGCTGGTCGTCAGGACGCGCCACCCACTGCTGCGCAGTCGGCCCGGGCGCTACCTCTGGCTGAGCACCCTGCTGGTGGTGATCGTGACGCTGGTGCTGCCCTACATCCCTATGGTTGCCGGGTGGTTCCAGTTCGTGCCGATCCCACCACGGGTCATGCTGATCCTGATCGCGATTACCATCGGCTATGTCTTTGCCAGCGAGATTGCCAAACGATGGTTTTATCGGCGGGAATGGTGATGAGGGGGGGGATGAGCCGGCTGACCGGCGAGGGGCGTTGTGACATCAGCTCAGCTATTTCCAGTCGTCACTATCCAGCCAGATGGTCACCGGGCCGTCATTGGCGATTTCGACGAGCATGTGTGCCTGAAAGAGACCGGTCTCGACATGAAAGCCTGCCTTGCGGAGGGCATCGACGAAGGCCTCATAGAGTGGCACCGCCATTTCCGGGCGGGCGGCATTACTGAAGCCGGGCCGGCGACCACGGCGG
>CAIKMY010000027.1 GCA_903828635.1 uncultured Acidobacteriota bacterium | reverse complement strand
TGGCAACAACTTCGTCGGCTGCTTCCGGCGGACGCAGGACGGCTATCCGACCAACCTGCTGACCAGCCCGGGCAGCGTCATCTTGTATATGCCGCAGAATCTGCCCTGGAGTTATGTCCAGAACTGGCACCTGACGGTGCAGCACCAGTTGACGCGCAACACGCTGGTGGATGTGGCCTACGTCGGCAATCGCGGTACGAATCTGCCGATCCTTGTCGACTACAATCAGGCACGCCCGCTGACGGCGGCGGAGCTGGCACTGCCGGCGGCGCAGCGGCCGTCACTGCTTGACCGGCGTCCGATCCAGAGCGTAACCATCCCCGGCTCCGGGGCGGTGCGCGTTGGGAACATCACGGCTGTCCTTCCTGACGGCTTCTCGAACTACAACGCGCTGCAGGCCAAGGTTGAGCATCGTGCCAACTCGCTGCTGGTGCTCAACTCCTTCACCTGGTCAAAGGCGATCGACAACTCCTCGCAGGTGCTTGAGGTAAGCAATGGCGGCTCACCCAACCCGCAGAACGCCTTTGATCCGAGGAATGACAAGGGCCCGTCGAGCTTCGATCAGCGCTTCAACAACACGACCAGCCTCGTCTGGGAGGTTCCCTTCGGCAAAGGCAGATTGCTTGGCGGATCGATGCCGGCGGCACTCGACGCGGTGATTGGTGGCTGGGTCATCAGCAGCACCGTCTCGCTGCAGAGTGGTCAGCCGCTCAACCTTCGCTATGCCGACTTTGATCAGCGGCTCTCGGATGCCCAGCCTGACTTCCTTGGCGGTGTGGCGCTCCGCCCCAACGTCGGGTCAGGAGCAGTGCGCTCGACCGAGGCGCAGCGTAATGCCCTCGGACTCAAACAGTTCGAATACTACTTCGACCGCAACAATATCACCATCCCGACGGCTGACAGGCCGTTCGGCAATATCGGCCGTAACGCCGTCTACGGCTTCCCCTTCTACCAGGTCGATTTTGGTCTGCAGAAGAACTTTGCACTGCGCATGATCAACGAACAGGCGCGGGTCGAATTTCGCACCGAGTTCTTCAATTTCTTCAATCGCACCAACTTCAGCGCACCGAACACCGACGCACGCAGCGCCGCTTTCGGTCGTGTCTCCGGCACCTTCGACCCACGCATCGTGCAGCTTGCACTCAAACTGCATTTCTGAGGCGGTGGTCTCACCCTGATGGCATTAAACGAAGGCCGGAAGCATCAAAGCTCCCGGCCTTCAGTCTTTTTCAGAAGAAATCAAAAGATATTACAGCCGATATCTGGCCTTCTTCCTGACCGTCTCGACATCGACATTCTGAAGTCGCCAACTGACCTCAGCACTCATATCCCAGGGAGAACACTCGCCACGAAGGAGTTTCGGATAGCCGGCGGCAGCGATCATTGCAGCATTATCGGTAGTGTAGATTGGCGATGGAATGAAGACGGGGACGGCAAGCCGTGCGGCCAGTTCACGAACACCGGCTCGCAGTTCGCTGTTACAGGCCACTCCGCCGGCAAGCAGAATGGTGCGCGGATGGTGGATCTCGGCAGCTTTGCGCAGGCTGCGAACCAGAGCGCGAACAGCCGCATTCTGGAAGCTGGCACAGAGATCGACTATCTCTCCTGACGGATTGGCCGGATCAGCGACCGGCGGAATACCGCATTCGCGAACGTGGCGAAGCACCGCCGTCTTGAGACCGCTGAAGGAGAAATCGAGCGAATGTTCGGGATCCTTGATTTCAGCCAGCGGGAAGATGATCGCACGGCGATCACCCTGCGCGGCCAGACGATCGATAACCGGCCCGCCCGGGTAGCCAAGTCCGATCAGCTTCGAGACTTTGTCAAAGGCCTCACCGGCCGCATCATCGCGTGTCCGGCCAACCAGCTTGTAGCGTTCGGGCTCGGGTATCAGGAAGAGGTTGGTATGGCCCCCGGAAACAACGAGGGCCAGTGCGGGATACTCAGGCGGTGGAAATTCGAAGGCGACCGAGCAGACATGCCCCTCGATGTGATTGACGCCGACGAATGGTTTCCCGGCGGCAAAGGCAAGCCCTTTGGCATAATTGATCCCGACCAGCAGTGAGCCGACCAACCCGGGCCCCTGGGTGACTGCGATGCCATCGATTTCACTGATTGTCACACCAGCCAGAGCGAGCGCCTCAGTCACCACTTCATCGATCTTCTCAAGATGCTCACGCGAGGCAATCTCGGGGACAACTCCACCATAGCGGCGGTGCGTGGCAACCTGGGAAGCGATGACATTCGAGCGCACGACCGTGCCATTCGCGACCACGGCCGCGGCTGTCTCATCACACGAACTCTCAATTCCAAGGATGAGCATTGTTGGCTGCCTGATCGTCAGGCTGTCGCTTTCGACTAGGCCTCCGGCTGTCGGCGAATGACCACGACGGTGCAGTCATCCGGGTTGCGGTCGAGACCCGGCTGCGCGCAATCGAAGATACGATGGCAGAGAGTGGTAACCTCGCCACCACTGAAACGGCCCGCCATGGCCTCAATCTCGTTAATGCCCTTCTCCCGCTCACCGGCCAGCTTGGCGAAGGTGCCATCGGTGTAGAGGATCATCAGATCACGCAGCGGGAAAGGAGCGACCGACTCGGTGATCGATGCCTCGGTAACCAACCCGAGCGCCCCGCAAGTAACCGGCAGACTGTGCTGATTCTCCGCCTGGGCACCCGCCGGCTTGCTCATTCGGATCATCGGCAGGTGGCCGGCATTGACGTAGCGCATCTGCTCTCCCTCCCACTCGGCAATGACACAGGTGAACGGACGCTGTCCTTTGAATTTACCCAGCAACCAGGCATTGAGCCCGGCAGCAATCGCCGCCGGTGAACCATTCGCCATCACCAGACGTGAGGCTTCGCGATGGAGCGCGGCCACCTCGGCCAGCGCGCTAAATCCCTCTCCCCCAAGGTCACCAACGATCACCAGCGGCCCACGACCTGTCTCAAAGACGTGATAGTAATCACCACTGGTCACATCACCCACCCCGTGCTTGCCGGCACACCAGAGGCCGGGCAACTCCGTGATTGGCTGCGGCATAAAGAGCTGGTGCGCCTCGGCCATCAGATCGATCTCCGTCTGCCGTGCCCCCGCCTCACCAGCCTCATCAATAGCCTTACTGGCAATATTGGCAGTAATATCACCAATCAACGCCTTTGGTCGAAGTGCCCCCGAAACAAAGACTACCGTCCCCGCCAGCAGCATTGCCAGATTCAGCCACGGCGCCAGCCCCGCCAGCGTTGCCACCATACCATAAAATATTGCCGCATAACCTGCCGCCAGCAGCACGAGGCTCACCCGGTAACGATTGGCGGCAACGGCAAGAACCGGAAAGTAGCAGAGGAAGAGTAGTGCTCCATATTTGGCAAGCAGCCCCTCCCGCCAGAAAACAACCAGGCCGACATTGATGATCGTTACATCAATCAACGTCGCCAGCACGACCTTGCCCGCAGATTGATCCTCATCCCGGCGCAGAATGCTCAGTAACCACAGGGCCAACCAGATCACGCCAAAGACGAGCAGAATCAGCTTCGCACTCTCCGGCTGACTCCAGACCTCGCCGGCTGCCACCGCAAATACCAACCCGTAGACCAGTCTCACCTGTCCCGCAGATCTCCCGGCCGCTCCCGCATGCTTGCGTAATGACTCGTTGAGATTGGCTGAAAATTTACCCTTGATCTGTTTGATCGCTGCTACGTTTATTCGCGCCATCGGGGCTCCTTCACGCAGTCCGCCAGCTCTCGCGACTGCTTCGTTTGTTGTGTGAGAATAGTCAGATAAATTACTTCATTGGCCCCGGTTAGTCAAAATGGTGACGTGGGGGGTCTATGGGGGATTATGGGGATTATGGGGATTATGGACTATGGACTATGGACAGTATAGACAGTATGGACCATATGGACTATGGACAGTATGGACTATGGACAGTATGGACATGATGGACCATATGGATTATGGACACATGGACATTATAATAACTGAGTTATTAAGTCCATTTGTCCATATGTCCATATGGTCCATCATGTCCATACTGTCCATAGTCCATACTGTCCATATGGTCCATACTGTCCATAGTCCATAGTCCATACTGTCCATAGTCCATATGGTCCATACTGTCCATACTGTCCATAGTCCATAATCCCCCATAATCCCCATAATCCCCATAAACGACCCAAATCGTGATAATATCTTCCCTCGAAGAGCATTTAGTGATGTATCGGGAGGTATCAGTCAGATGCGAGCAATGATATTGGCCGGAGGAGATGCTGCGCGACTGCGCCCGCTGACGACCTACACGCCAAACCCCGTCGTTCCGATTGCCAATCGACCATTGTTGCGTTACCAGATCGAATTGCTGAAGAACGCAGGATTTCGGGACGTGACACTGGTACTCGGCTTCGATTCCAACCGGATCGAAGACCTGATTGGCGATGGCCGTGAAGAGCAGATCAGCATTCGCTATGAGGTGCAGAGCAGCTCCCAGGGCACGGCAGGCGCCTTTCGCAGCGCGATGGGCAGTTCAAGCGATCCGGCGATCGTGCTTTATGGTGACGTGCTGACCGATCTGCAACTCGACGAGCTGATCTCATTCCACCGAGAGAAAAAGTCGGTAGTGACAATCGCCATGGTTGCGGTCGAGAATCCCTCATCCTACGGGATGATCGAGTCTGACGAAGATGGGCGCATCACGCGATTTATCGAGAAACCAAAGCTGACGGAAGTGACCTACAATACCATCAACGCCGGGGTCTGCGTGATTGAGCCGAAAGTATTATCGATGATTCCGCAGAAAGAGAAGTACTCCTTTGAGGAGCAGCTCTTTCCGGAGCTGATAGCAGCGGGTGAGCCGGTTCATGCCTTTTCGTGGTCGGGTTACTGGCGGCACATCGGTTCGGTGCCCAGCTATCTGGCAGCCAATCTTGAGGTGCTCTCCGGACGGCTGAATTTTTTTGCCCGGATGAAGAGCGCGACGGCGGGCGGGGTGATCGCGGCCCCGGCGGGTGTCGATCATGTTTCCGAACTCAGCACAAGCTGCACGATCAAGCCGGGCGCGGAGGTTATCAACTCAGTGATCGGGCCGAACTGTTACATCGAGGAGCGGGCACGTGTAGAGAATTCGGTGCTCATGACGGGAGTGCGGGTTGGGAAATCGGCGGAGATCCGTAACTCGGTGATTGGTCGCAGTTCGATCATCGGACGCGGCGCGAAGATTGATGGGGCGGTATTTGGCGACAAATCCTCGCTGGCCGACTACTCTGTCAGCCGGCTCTCGTAAACCATATCCTGAGGCATATTCTGCGGCATACTCACTCTTGAAATTATATGCAAATCAAATTTGGAACAGATGGATGGCGCGCGCGGATCGCGGACGACTACACTTTTGAGACGGTTGGAATAGTCTCGCAGGCACTGGCCGACTACCTCAAGGACCTTAATCCACAGGGGCGCAATTCGGTGGTGGTTGGGTATGACCGGCGTTTTGCTTCAGATCTCTTTGCGCAGCGGGTGGCAGAGGTACTGGCGGGCAACGAGATTGTCGTCGACCTCTACGCGCACGATGTACCGACACCGCTGGTCTCATTCGAGGTCAGGCGGCGAAACCTCGATGGCGGAGTGGTGATCACGGCATCACACAATCCACCGGATTTCAATGGCTTCAAGTTCAAGGCACCATACGGAGGGGCGGCGACGCCGGCGATCACCAACGAGATCGAGAAGCGGGTCGGGATGACGACGCCGAAGCGACTGCCACTGGAAGAGGCAAAAAAGCATGGACTGGCCGAGGTGGTCACGCCGGGGACCGAGTATCGACGCCACCTCGAAAATTTCGTAGCAATCGAGGAACTGCGCAACGCAGAGGGTCTGGTGATTGCCGATCCGATGCATGGTGCGGGTGGGCGCTGGGTCGAGACGCTGCTCTTCGGCGGGCGGCTGCGAGTGGAAACGATTCGTGCCCGGAGAGACCCGCTCTTTGGCGGGGTGTTGCCTGAGCCGATGCCGTGGAGCCTCGACCTCACGGCCAAAACGATTCGTGAGCGCGGTGCGCTGATGGCGCTGATCACCGACGGTGATGCCGATCGTGTCGGGGCAATGGACGAAAATGGCGAGTATATCAACACCCATCAGATCCTGATGATTCTGCTGCTGCATCTTGTACGGCGTCGAGGGATGAAGGGATCCGTGGTGCGGACATTCTCGCAATCAGTGATCGTCAGGCGCATTGCCGAGAGTTATGGATTCCGGCTCTTTGAGACACCGATCGGCTTCAAGCATATTGGTGAGATCATGCTCGACCCGGCGAACGATTTCCTGATTGGAGGCGAAGAGTCGGGGGGTATCGGTGTGCGCGGCCACGTGCCGGAGCGTGACGGGATTCTCAACAGCCTGCTGCTGCTTGAGGCAGTTCTTGCCTCCGGGAAAAAACCTTCCGAGATCGTTCGTGATATCTGGCGGGAGTTTGGCGAATTTCACTTCGAGCGACGCGACCTGCACCTGCCGATGGAGACCGGAGCGCGCCTGATCGAAAGACTGACATCGCAAACGCCGGAGAAGCTGGCAGGTTTTGGCGTCAGGGGAATTGCCACACTCGACGGGGTGAAGCTGCTCTTCGAGGATGAGAGCTGGATCCTCTTTCGTCGCTCGGGAACCGAACCACTGCTCAGGCTCTACTGTGAGGCGACGAGTATCAACAAGATGACGGCGCTGATGGATGCCGGTGAGAAGATGGCCCGGGAAGCTTAACTGCCTCCCGGGCTGCCAACCTGAACCTGTGCCGGCTACTTCGTCCTGACAGCATCGGCGGGCCGCTTTGGGCGGACGGTCGGCCTGGCTTTCAGCTTGATGAGCAGTTCGCTGACCGCCCGCTCAAGCTGCGGATCGCGCCCCTGGCTGACTGCTTTCGCATCGTTTTCGACCTGGATGTCCGGATCGACACCATAACCCTCGATGATCCACTCGCCCTGCATATTGGCAAAGCCGAACTCGGGGACATTGACAACGCCGCCATCGATCAGGCTGCCGCGATTGGTGATGCCGACAACACCACCCCACGAACGCTTGCCGATCAGCGGCCCGAGACCCGCCTCACGGAACATCGCCGGGAAAATATCGCCATCCGAGGCCGAGTTCTCGTTGAGCAGGCAAACCATCGGCCCGAGAAAGACACCATCCGGATAGGTCGTTCCGTCGGTGTTGGTTCGCGCAAAGCCAGAGGCCAGCGATTTGCGCCGCAGCCTCTCGATCAGCATCCGTGAGACATTCCCGCCTCCATTGGCCCGCACGTCGACGACCAGTGCCTCCTTGTTGATCTGCGGGTAGTACCACTTGATGAATTCACGAATACCGTTGGCCCCCATGTCCGGAACGTGGATGTAGCCGAGTCGACCGCCGGAGAGACGATCGACCATGGCCATGTTGCCCAGAACCCAGTCGAGGTAGAGCAGATTCTGCTCGTCGGTGATCGGACGATAGACGACAGTACGTGCCCCATCGAGCGTCGGCTTTGAGTTGACGGTGAGTCGCACCGGCGCCTCGGTCTGGTGACGCAGCAGGCGATAGGGATCGTCATCGATATTGAGGGGTTGACCATTGATCGCGAGGATGTAGTCACCAGCTCTGATGTCAACCCCGACCTCGGTCAGCGGTGAACGGTAGATCTCCTCTTCATTCTGACCACGAAGGATGCGTGAGATGCGGTAGCGGCCGGCTTCGCGGTCAGGTTCGAAGCGGGCACCGGGCAGGGCAACACGTGGCCGCGGAGGGTTGGCATAATCACCACCATCGATGTAGGCGTGCTGCACTGTCAGCTCGGCGATCATCTCGCTGATAACATAGTTAAGGTCCGAGCGATGGGCCACGTGCGCCAGCATCGGCTCGTATTGCTGCCGAATCGCCTCCCAGTCGAAGCCATGCATGTTGGGAACATAGAAAAAGTCGCGATAGCGACGCCAGACTTCGTTAAAGATCTGGCGCCATTCCTGCTCGGGAACCCGATCAATGTAGAGCCCCGCAGTTGACACCGGCTTGCGTGACTTATCACCACCGGGAGCCGCATCGAAGAGCGCAAAACCTCCCGCCTGACGCGCCAGCAGCTTCCCGCCATCCGCTGAAAGCGTGTAGCCTCCGACACTGTCGAGCAGCACCGTCTCGCGTCGATCCCTGAGCGAGAAGAGGCGCAGCGAGGTCGTTCCCTCTCCCTGTCGGCCATAATATGACGCTGGCGTCGCCAGATAGAGCAGGTGTCCGCTCTTCGCCGCAAGGCCGGCATAGTTGCCCGGCTCGACCGGTACCCGCACCGCACGCGACTCAATCCCCTCGAAATCGATACGTAACTCCCCCGACGGCTTCGGCAATTCAGCCTTCTTCTCACCATCGCCCGCGATCGTCACCTCATCGCTCTCTGCCGGAAAGAGATGCGGAACGTCGCGACGCAGCGCCACGGCAAAGATCCCGATGTTGCGGTTGGTCGCGTAATTGAACTCGACGTTTGAGATCAGCGGCGCAAATTCGCGCGTGCTCAGGTAAAAGAGGTAGTTACCCTGCGGATCCCACGACGGATTGGTCTCATCAAAGGCGCCTCCGGTGATTCGACGCACTCGCCCGTCTTCCGCTGACCAGACATAGATCGACGACAGCTGGTTCTCATCCTCCATCGAGAAGGCGAGATGGTTGCCGCGCGGCGACCACGCCAGATCGGTCACCTGCCCATTGCGCGCATCAGCAACCTCGATCATCTTCCGATCAGCAAGCGTCAACACGTGGATCCGACCATCCTTGTCACTGAACGCAATCCGTGAACCATCCGGTGACCACTCCGGATTGTAGCGCATCGCCCGCCCGCCGCTCGTCAGCTGCTCGGCCGGCTTCGAGCCGTCCTGCGGCACAACCCAGATCTCCTCTTCTCCCGTCCGATCCGAGATGAACGCGATCCGTGAACCGTCCGGCGACCACGCCGGCCACTTGTCGTGTGCCCCGGAACTCTTCGTCAGATTGCGCGTCTCCCCCTTCTCGATTGGCGCGGTAAAGATATCTCCCCGGGCGGCGAAGAGTGCCCGCTCTCCCTTCGGACTAAGTGAGAAATTACCGATCAGACCAGCCACACTCACGCGTGATGGGCGTCGTTTGTACCCCTCATCCGGCACAAGAATCCTGATCGCTGACGACTTCCGTGATTTGACATCCAGCACCTCAAGCTCACCATTCACCTCGTAGACAATACGCCCGGCATTGTCCGAAGAGGGCCAGCGGACATCCCACACCTTCTGCGTCGTCACCTGACTGACCCGCCCCGAGGCAATGTCAAAGGCATAGAGATTGAACTTGTTGTCTCGATCGGAGTTGAAATAGATCGTCTGTCCGATCCACATCGGATCGCGGTCGGCTCGTGGATGATCGGTAATCCTTCGCGCCTCTCCCGTGGCCGGATCATAGATGAAGAGATCGTTCGCCTGGCCCCCCCCGTAGCGCTTCTCCGAGCGAAAGTCGCGCGAGCGTGGCGAATAAACGATCTTTGTTCCTTCCGGCGAATAGTCACCCGCCCCCGACTCCGGCATCGGCAACGTCTCTGCTGCCCCTCCGGTTACCGCTACACGGTAGAGTCGCGAGACCGGCAGCGTCCACGAATCGCGATGTGAACGGAATATTACCCACTTCCCGTCCGGTGACCAGCCAAAGACCTGGTTGTCATATCCCCAGCGTGGTGCCAGCGGCCCTCGCGCCGGATACCACGTCAGTTGCCGTGGCTCACCACCTGCGGATGGCACCACATAGACCTGCTCGTCACCATCGATCTGCCCGGTAAAGGCTATCCACTTCCCATCCGGCGAGAACTTTGCAAAGAGCTCCAATCCCGGATGGGTCGTCAGCCGCGTCGCAGTTCCACCGCCAGCCGGTGCCAGCCAGAGGTCTCCCCCGTGGGTGAAGACCACACGCTCTCCATGAATATCCGGAAAACGCAGCAGCTTCGTCTGAGCACCCCCTGCGCCAACCAACAATAACAGCAGCGACAAAACCCTCATTACTGCAAGAAACATCGTCAATCCCTTCCGAAGTACAACCCTGCCAGACTCGCGCTACTTTGTCAGCTCCAGACTCCGGCGTGTCGAGAGCTCGTAATATGACCCATATCCTCCAAGTTCGTAATCGGCAATCAGACTCGCGATCGTCTGGAGGATCTGTACGCTGAAATAATTGTCGATCGTCTGCGGATGAACCGAAGTATAGTAGGCGTAATTGAAATAGCTGCGGATGATGACGCTGCGATCGTTGATCGGCAGCAACTTCAGATTCTCAACCCAGCGCGCCATCGTGTCCTGCCGCCAGAGATAAAACTCAACGTTCGACACATAAAATGCCGTCACCGTCTCACCGATCTCCCGCAGAAACTCGCCGACGGCACGCACGGCCTTCTGCCCGGAGAGATCGCCGGTGATCGGGATGATCCGGTTCTGGTCGTGCATCTCCCTGATGACCTCGAAGGTCTCCTCACTTGCCAGATAGTTGCGATAACGCCCGGTGAGATCTTTCTCCAGCAGGATGTCACGATAGGCCGGGAAGAATCGCCCTGTGGGACGGTCGCGAATCGTGTAGCGAACCTCCAGACAATCGGTCGAGAAGGCATTGTAGATCTCCTCGATCGTCTCAAGATCTCGCGGTGTCAGCGAGAGGCCAAACCCGTTGATGCGCTTCAGTACCTCCTGACGCATCTTCTCGGCAAGCTTCGGATCGAGCGGGGTTCGGTCGAAATAATCGATGAAGTCACGAATCGGGCGATCCTGCCAGCGCTTGTGATCCTTCGGCAGCGGTCGCGCAAAGAGATTGGAGAGATACTCGATCCGGCTGCGCGACACCATAAAGAGAGCCTTGAAGAGCAGATGCTG
>CAIKMY010000026.1 GCA_903828635.1 uncultured Acidobacteriota bacterium | reverse complement strand
TGCAATATCGAGGTTGATGCGAAAGTGCTTTTCGGAGAAGGTCCAGGGAGGATATTATGCTAAATGGAGTGATCGCGAAGGTTCAGGAAAGAAGCAGTGAAAGAGGTCAGGAAAGAGGTCAGGAAAGAGGTCAGGAAAGAGGTCAGGAAAGAGGAGGATGGAAACCCATGCAGAGAGTTGAGGATGCACTGTCAAATATTGGCGCTGATGCCACCAGAATTGGCGAGAGGGTTGGCGAGAGGATGTCTGATGCCATCGAGGAGGGGTACGTCGTCGCTCGTCGGGCAGTTCGGCGCGGCAGGCACGCCGCCGAAGATCTGATCGACGAGACCTCGTACCGTATCAAGCGCGATCCGCTGAGTGCGGTCGCCGTCACTTTTGGAGTCGGCCTCGGACTTGGTTCCATCGTCGGCTGGCTGCTCACCAGGCGACGTCGCTGAGCCGTCATTACGTAATAAAAGACGCGCAATGAAAGGCGCGCCAGTAAAGAATGGAAGATAACAACCCCGCTCGCGAGGCGGCCACCCGCCGCCTCGCCCACTATCTTTTTCTGCTTGTCCTCTGTCTGATTGCCGGCTGGTTCGGTTATCTGATCATCCAGCCGTTTCTCAAGCCGATCGCCGTCTCGATTCTCCTGGCAATCATCTGCTATCCGCTCCATCTGCGACTGAGGAGGCTGCTGCACTGGCCGGGACTGGCGGCATTTATCTCGACAATCACCGTGCTGCTCTCACTGATCCTGCCATTTCTGCTGCTCGGAGCCGCCGTCAGGCGCGAGCTGACCGACCTCTACCGCGCACTGAGCGAACAGAGCGCTCAGGATGGCGGCTGGGGCCCCTGGCTGACCCATGCCAGCGAGCGGATGGCCACCTGGCTGCAACAGAATGTCGGCCTTGCCGGGTTTGACCTGAGAGGCCTGATGCTTGAACGGCTGAAGGACCTCAGCAGTGCGCTGCTGCAGGGCGCGGCCGATGTTCTTGGTAACCTCCCCGCATTCATCGTCAACGGGGCGATAACCTTCTTCACCCTCTTCTTTCTCTTTCGCGATGGTCGACTGATCTTTCGCCGACTGGCTGTGCTCATCCCGCTGCGCCCCGGACAACTGGTGCGGCTGCGCGAGGAGTTGCGTAAGGCAATCACCGCCAGCTTCTACGGCGGTATTGCTGTTGCCCTTGCCCAGGGGGCTCTCACCGGTGTCGCCTTCCAGGTGCTTGGCCTTGGCTCCCCCATCCTTTGGGCGACAGCCGCCGCACTCATGTCATTTGTTCCACTGATCGGGCCAACGCTTATCTGGGGGCCGGCCGCAATCTACCTGCTGATCGATGGCCATCTCCTTCGTGGCCTGTTGCTGATCGGCTGGGGAGCCGGAGTCATCGGACTGGTTGATAATATCGTTCGTCCTTACGTCATCAGCGAACAGGTGCGCTTTTATCCTCTCTTCATTTTTATTGCCCTCCTTGGCGGTGTCCAGGCCTTCGGATTTCTTGGTCTCTTCGCCGGCCCGGTTGTCCTTGCCCTCGCCCAGGCGCTTTTTGCACTTATTCGTGATGAAAATCGTCGTCGACGCTGAACCGTCAGCAGGATCAGCAACTGATTGAGGGATACACAGAGCGCTCATTCACAGGGTCTGGATCCCGGTGACGGTTGCGGATTGCTGTCATAGATGAGAACTGTTAAGCCGAGCGGAGCGAGCCGGAAGAGTTCTCTCGCGACTGTCATGGGAATACGGACACATCCGTGGCTGGCAGGATATGCCGGAATCGCCGGATTGCCATGGATCGCGGTGCCATTAATGAAGTATAGCGGGTCGTAGAGTTCTCCAAGGGGGCTTTTGCGCCAGCCGGCAATCTTGCGGATCACCGTGAAACGGCCGTGCGGCGTCACTGCACGCCGCGTCCATCCACCCTCGGTAAAGCACTTTCCCGACCCGCTCGATATCGGGGCGATTCTGATGGCCGCACCATCAGCGTCGATGAAGAAGAGCACCTGGCGATGGAGGTCAATCTCGATGTGGGCGGCACCGGCCTCGATACCTCGCAGAGTCTCGGCGTGGCGCAGTGCATCGAGATCCTCTCGCGTCAGGTACCCGGTTCGCTTGCGCCCCGCCACCTTCTGAAAGGCCATCACCGCATGCCGCCAGGATGCATGTCGCTCGGTCGCCAGTGGCTCTAACCAGTAGCCATGCATTCCCAGTCGCTGTTTTGCTTCGGCCACCTCTGTGGCTGTCAGCCCCTTTCCCGGCTCTGCTCCCGCGGCCACTGCCAGCATCACCATCAGTAACCATAATACTGACCATAAAAATAGTGACCATAAAGCAGACCACACCCCTATCACCGTGCCAGGTACCTGATTTTCTGATGTTCCCGGAATCATGACAATCTCATCAAACCAAAGATTCATTCGTGCAAGATCTGTTCCTGATGGTTCCGGCGAGCCGGATCAATCATTCGTCAGCGCGGCATAGAGATTGCATTGTAAAGATCGTCATCTGGCGACATTGACAGCCGGATGACAGCCGGATGACAGCCGGATGACAGCCGGATGACAGATTGAAGAGAGGAGGGTTCCGTGAAGATACTTTTGGCAATAGATGGATCGACCTGTGGTGAGGCGGCGATTGCCGAAGCCGGGCGAATGCCCTGGCCTGAAGGGAGCGCGATCAAAGTAATCACCGCCGCCGAGATGCCGTTTTATCCGACACTCGAGTTTGGCACCCTGCCGCAACCCTATTATGAGGAACTTGAAGCCACGATCCGTCAGCGGTCGGCAAAGATTGTCAATGATGCCGTCGCCTCGCTCACGGACTCACCTGCTGCGGCGGCAACGATCACCTCCGAGGTGCTTTACGGTTCGCCCCGCGAGGCCATCGTCGAAGAGGCAACACGCTGGGGCGCAAACCTCATCGTCGTCGGCTCACACGGCTATCGCGGCTATAAGAGATTCCTGCTCGGCTCGGTCTCACAATCGGTAGCCGCCAATGCGCCCTGTTCGGTACTCATCGTCCGCACGCCGCATTGATGTCGCAACCGGTCGGGAATGGATTCGTTGACAACTGACTTACCAAATAGAAACAGCCGGCATCGAAACGGCCGGCATCGAAACAGCCGGCATTATGCTGCCTGTTCCGATTCAGCAAGGAGGGGAGCATGCGAAGCAACAAGCGATACAGCAACCAGACAATCACCAAGCGCATCGATCACGAGGCCGGACGCCACCGCGGTGAGCGTGCCATGCCGGAGCCGGCCGTCTGCGAGGTCTGCGGTAATACCTACGCCGATCGCCGCTGGTCGCGCCCCGGCAAGGCCGTCGAGAGCGCAAAGCATCCCCATTTCCGACCGCCACATCAGGTCGTCTGCCCCGCCTGTGAGGCTGAGCGTAGCGGTATCGCCAGCGGTTATGTTCATCTCGAAGGCCACTTTCTCACCGAACACCTCGACGAGGTTCGCCACCTTCTCAATAACGAGACCGCGCGTGCCGCCGAAGATAACCCTCTCTGCCGCATTATCGGCATTGACGAGGTTGCTGGTGGCGGCATGACCGTCAAAACGACGACAGAGCACCTTGCCAAACGGCTCGGCGAGGCTCTGGAGAGTGCCTTCCACGGCAAAGTGAGCTACGACTTCTCTCACGAGAACAAGCTGGCTCACGTCTGGTGGAGCAGGTAACCCGCTCGGGCAACCCGGGGAGCGGTTCGCGATCATTCGCCCGCTCCCCATCCACCGCTCATTTTGAGTTGCGATAATTTGACGGGGGCTACTCCTCCAGCTTCGGCGTCCGCGGTTCGGGCTCCGGGCTGGTCGTCATCGTTGCCTCGGTCAGCAGCAGTGTACTCGCCACCGAGACGGCATTCTCCAGTCCGATCCTGACGACCTTGGTAGGGTCGATGATTCCGGCCTCGATCAGATCGACATAGCGGCCAACCGAGGCATCAAAGCCAACATTCCCCGGCCCTTTGCGCATCTCGCTGACGACGACGCCGCTGTCAAAGCTCGAATTCTCGGCAATCTGCCGCGTCGGTGCCTCCAGTGCCCGCTTGAGAATCAGCAGCCCGGTCCGCTCATCCCCATCGCACCTCTCCACTTCCGCCTCGATTGCCGGGATGGCACGCAGCAGTGCCAGTCCGCCTCCGGGAACGATACCCTCGGCAATCGCCGCCTTGGTTGCCGAGATTGCATCATCGAAGGCCTCGCGGCGATTCTTCATCTCCGACTCTGAAGCGGCCCCGACGCGAATCACTGCCACTCCGCCCGAGAGTCGCGCCAGCCGCTCCTCCAGCTTCTGGCGATCGTAATCCGAGCTTGCCTCCCTGATCGCCGCCCGCAACTCCTGACAGCGCCCGGCAATCGCCTCACTCGCACCAGCCCCGCCAATGATCGTCGTCAGATCCTTGTTCGAGACCATTCTTCGCGCCCTGCCAAGGTGCGCCAGCGTCACATTCTCCAGCTTCAATCCCAATTCCTCGCTGATCAACTGCCCGCCGGTGAGAATGGCCATGTCCTGCAGCATCGCTTTTCGCCGGTCGCCAAACCCCGGCGCTTTCACCGCAACACATGAGAGCACTCCGCGAATCCGGTTGAGCACCAGCGTCGCCAGCGCCTCGCCCTCAATATCCTCGGCGATGATCGCCAGCGAGAGCCCGCTCTTCGCAATCTGCTCCAGCAAACCGACAAGGTCGTCCATCCGCGTGATCTTCCGCTCCGAGAGCAGTATGTAGGGATCGTCGAGCGTCGCTTCCATCTTCTCCGCACTGTTGACGAAGTAGGGGGAGATATAGCCATGCTCAAACTGCATCCCCTCGACCACCTCCAGCGACGTCTCTGTCGTCTTTGACTCCTCGACGGTGATCACCCCCTCCGCCCCAACCCGCTCTGTTGCCTCCGCGACCATCTCGCCAATCGCCGGCTCGTTGTGCGCCGAAATCGTCGCCACCTGCATCTTCTCGCGACGACTCTCCACCGGTCGCGAGATCGACCTCAGGCTCGAAATCGCGATCCCCAGCCCGCGCTCCAGCCCCCGCTTGAGGTCAATTGCACTCGCCCCCGCTGCCACGTTTCTCAACCCCTCGGCATATATCGCGTAAGCCAGAATCGTCGCCGTGCTCGTCCCGTCACCAACCGCCTCCCCTGTCTGCTCCGCCGCCTGTCGCATCATCTGCACTCCAAGGTTCTCCTCCGGATCCTCCAGCGACATCTCCTTGGCAATCGTTACCCCGTCATTGCATACCAAGGGCTTCCCCCATGGTCGCTCGATCAGGACACATTTCGACTTCGGACCCAGCGTCACCCGTATCGCATCCGCAATCAGCGACGCCCCGCGCAGAATCTTCTCCCGCGCCTCCGTTCTGAACATTACCTTCTTCCAGGCCATCCCTCTTACCTCCCTTCATTCTGATTCATCGCCGATAACAGCAATTGCCGTGCCGACCGATCGACCACGGTCGCGCGCCATTCCACCCACCGCTTCGCGATATTCCCCAATAATGCCGCGCAGATTTACCCGAAAAGGCGCTTCAATGCCCCAATCTTTTACCCCCCAGGCCACCAGTGGCGCACTCCGGCATCCGGAACGCAACTTGCCTCTCAACAAGTTGTCGAAGGCAACTTTTCATTCAAGGGGAGGGTAATAATATGGCAGGCAAAGCAGCAACCGAGATGGTGCCGGTCAGAACCGGTCTGAGCATCGCTGATCCGTTCTTCCGCACCTTTCAGGAGCGAATGAACCGTCTCTTCAGCGAAAACCTCGCCAGTCTTGGAGCCAATCTTGGATCATGGATGGAACCGCTGATGGAGGAGAGCTGGTCAATCAAGGCCTGGGCTCCCCGCTGCGATATCTACGAAACCGACAACGAGATCGTCGTCAAGGCCGAACTGCCCGATGTCAAACTCGAAAATATCCACGTCGGCGTCGAAAACAACATGCTCACCATCCGTGGCGAACGCAAGTTCGAGGAGGAGACCAAACGCGAAAACTATCATCGCGTCGAACGCAGCTATGGCGAATTCAGTCGCAGCTTCTCTCTTCCCAACTTCGCTGATCCCGGCAGGATCAATGCCCAATATAAGGACGGCATCCTCCGCGTGACCATCGCCAAAAAGGAAGAGGTCAAACCCAAACAGGTCGAGATCAAGGTCGCCTGACCACTCTTCACTGACTAATCACCCAAAGACCCTGCCATCGTTCCATCGTTGGCAGGGTCTTTTAACCCGCATTTCTCATCTGGCGCTCCGGGAACTTCTGATGAGAAATGCGGGTTAGTGTAATTAAGGCTGTCTTGGATGATTTTAATGGTGGTTTGCGTCAGTGGGCTGTTGCTTTCGCTCACGGTTCTATTGTTTAATTGCCCCGTTATTATATGATTCAATCAGTTAAAGGTTACTGATCAAACCTGTTAAGAAAATCCGGGATCAATTACCCGACTGATGAACAGGCAGCCCTTGAAGAACAGTGCGCAAAGGTTGATCTGTTGACCCAAAAGAGAAAAAGAATGAGGCATCCAATGCACACACGGGCATCACTCGCTGCATGTCTGCGCAAATTCCATAATAACGCAAGGCTCTATGTAACTCTGGTCGCGGTCGGCATCTTCCTGGCCACCACGATTGCCGCTTCTGCCGGCAGATCGACAGTGATTGCCTCGCTGACAGGCAGACTTTCGAGTTTCACCAGACTGGCGAAGCCGGCAGCCCCGGCTCTGAGTGCCGCCCCCGCCCCGGTCGAACCGCTGCGCACAGCCGCCATCTCTTTTGTTGGTGAGTCTACCGGTACCCTTTCTATCTCGCCACCCACAGACTCCTCAACTATGGTACCTGCTCCACTTGCGCAGGTTGGAGACCTTCTGATTGTCCATCTTGCCTCTTTTGGCAGTGATCCCTCACCAGAATGTACGGTTACTGCGCCTTCAGGCTGGACAATTATCGACCCCGGTCGTCAGAACGGTGTTAACGGTGGTCTCCCTTATGACTATGTTAACTACTGGAAGATTGCTGATTCAAATGATGTTAACAACGCTGTGACGTTTACAAGTGGCTGTCCTTCAAATGCTAACTTCAAGACCAATAGCGTTATGGTCGTCTATCGCGGGATCAATTCAGCGAATCCAATAGCAAAGAGCGCCGGAAGCCTTAATTTAACGTGTACTCTGCCAACTGCTAACTACAGCACCCCGTCCATATCCGGCACGACCTCTGGCAACACATTGGTTCATATCTACTCAGTCGTTTTTAACAGTGACTGCCCGCAAGTTGCCATCCCCTCTCAAGAGGGCCAGTTCCTGAAATCTACTATTAGCCAGTTACTGTCGACTCCGACGGGGACGAACTTAAGATCCTATTATGAGCCTGTACGTAGCGATCTGGGGGTGGAATTCCCTATTCTCGTTGCCGACGAGCCTGCTCCGGGCGGAACATCGTCGCCGAGGGGGACTACATTTAGTGGAGGTATAGATTCGATTTCACAAAATATGGTGATCGAATTGGCTGCCCCGTCAACCTGCCCGACGATCACGGTGACACCACCATCATCGCTGGCGGCAACAGGGGGAACGGCCTACAGCGGCAGCTTCACGGCGAGCGGAGGCACGGCACCTTATACTTACACGACATCGAGCACACTGCCGACGGGGGTGACGCTGGCATCGAACGGGACGCTCAGCGGGACACCGACGCAGGTCGGAAGCTTCCCGATCTCGGTGACGGCAACGGATGCGAATGGCTGTACGGGGACAGCGACGGTGACGCTGGTGGTGTCGTGTCCGACGGTGACGGTCTCGCCGACATCGCTCAGCAGCGGAACGGTTGGAACGGCCTACAGCACGACAATCTCAGCGACGGCGGGCAGTATCCAATACCTGCCCTCGGCGCCACCAGTTCCATCCTTCAGCTACGCGGTGACGAGCGGAAGTCTGCCGGCAGGGCTCTCGATCAATTCCTCAACGGGAGCGATCACGGGAACGCCGACGGCAGCGGGGAGTTCGACCTTCACGGTGACGGCGACGATCTACGGCACTTGTACGGGTAGTCAGCAGTACACGTTAGTCATCAACTGCCCGATCACGGTGACGGCACCATCGGGGCTGGCGGCAACGGCGGGAACGGCCTACAGTGGCAGCTTCACGGCGAGCGGTGGGACGGCACCTTATACCTACACGACGACGAGCACGCTGCCGACGGGGGTGACGCTGGCGTCAAACGGCACGCTCAGCGGGATACCGTTGTTGGCCGCGAACTTCCCGATCACGGTGACGGTGACGGATGCGAATGGCTGTACAGGGACAGCGACGGTGACGCTGGTGGTGTCATGTCCGACAATCACGGTCTCGCCAGCATCGCTCAACAGCGGAACAGTGGGAACAGCCTATAGCGCGACGATCTCGGCGACATCTGGCGGTGGCGGTGTCGCGCTGCCTTCAGCATCGGTTTCACCCTTCAGCTATACTGTGACGAGCGGGAGTCTGCCGACGGGGCTGACACTCAACGGTACGACAGGCGCGATCAGCGGGACACCGACGGCGGCGGGAAGCTACACCTTCACGGTGAGTGCGTCGGCCTACGAGACCTGCTCAGGAACAAAGCAGTACACGGTAGTCATTACCTGCCCGACGATCACGGTGACGGCACCGTCATCGCTGGCGGCAACAGGGGGGACGGCCTATAGCGGCAGCTTCACGGCCACTGGCGGGACGGCGGGCTACACCTACACGACGACGAGCACACTGCCGACGGGGGTAACGCTGGCGTCAAACGGCACGCTCAGTGGGACGCCGACGCAGATCGGAAGCTTCCCGATTACGGTGACAGC
>CAIKMY010000025.1 GCA_903828635.1 uncultured Acidobacteriota bacterium | reverse complement strand
TGTTGCCTGTTCCGATTCAGATAAATCAGAGAGACGAAGACAGATAACGAGAGGTGAAACGGCATGGCAGACTATATTCTCGCGCTTGACCAGGGGACAACCTCATCGCGGGCAATTCTCTTCGATCGGCAGGGGCGAATCGTCGGAATGGCACAGCAGGAGTTTCCGCAGATCTACCCGCGAGCCGGGTGGGTGGAGCATGATCCCGAGGCGATCTGGAACACGCAGCGCGACTGTGCGCTGCAGGTACTCAATCAGGCCGGAGTCGCGGCGACCAATGTCGCAGCGATCGGGATCACCAATCAGCGCGAGACGACGGTGGTCTGGAATCGTGAGACTGGCGCGCCGATTCACAACGCGATCGTCTGGCAGTGCCGACGGACGGCATCGATCTGCGATGACCTCAGGAAGCAGAAGTTTGACCGCATCATCAGGCGTGACACCGGGCTGGTAACCGATGCCTATTTCTCGGGAACGAAGCTGGCCTGGCTGCTCGACAATGTCAGGGGCGCACGAAAGCAGGCAAAAGCGGGCAACCTTGCCTTCGGAACGATCGACACGTGGCTGATCAACCGGCTGAGTGGCGGCAAAGCGCACGTCACCGACGTCTCGAATGCCTCGCGAACAATGCTCTACAACATTCGCAAGGAACGCTGGGAGAAGGCAATTCTCGACAAGCTCGATATCCCGGACTCAGTGCTGCCCGAGGTCAGATCATCTTCAGAGGTCTACGCCGAGACCGATCCGGGGCTCTTTGGTGCGGCAATCCCGATCGCCGGCATCGCCGGTGACCAGCAGGCAGCGCTCTTCGGTCAGGCCTGCTACAAACCGGGGATGATGAAGAACACCTATGGCACCGGCTGCTTCCTGCTGATGAATACCGGCGAGCAGGCGACAGTTTCAAAGACCGGCCTGCTGACGACAGTCGCGTGGCGGGCCGGCGAGCAGACAGAGTATGCCCTCGAGGGGAGCGTCTTCATCGCCGGTGCGGCGGTGCAGTGGCTGCGTGACGGACTGGGCATCATTGCCACTGCGCCGGAGACCGAAGGGATGGCGACATCGGTCAGCGACAATCACGGTGTCTACTTCGTGCCGGCATTCGTCGGGCTCGGTGCGCCATATTGGGATCAGGAGGCACGTGGCGCGATCGTTGGCCTGACGCGCGGTGCTACCCGTGCACACATTGCCCGTGCCGCGCTCGAAGCGATGGCCTACCAGACACGCGATGTCGTCGAGTGCATGCAGAAAGACTCCGGAATCAAAGCAAAGGAGCTCCGCGTCGATGGTGGCGCAACCCGCAATGACTTCCTCTGCCAGTTCCAGGCCGACCTCCTCGGTATCCCGGTCGTTCGCCCGGTGATCACCGAAACGACCGCGCTTGGTGCCGCCTACCTTGCCGGGCTCGCCGTCGGCTTCTGGAAGAATCGGAACGAGATCTCGCGCCAGTGGCAGGTCGAAAAGCGCTTCGAGCCAAAGATGAAGAAGAGCGAGCGCGAGCGGCTGTACCAGGGCTGGCTTGAGGCCGTCAGTCGGGTGAAATCAAACTAAATCGGCACAGGCAACATTGGGACACTGCACGCTGGAATCGCTGCGGATCAGGAACGTGTTCCAATGTTGCCTGTTCCGATGTCGGCTGTTTTTATTTAGCAGGTCAGTGCGTTGCAGGTTGCCTCTCACCCCGGGAAGGGCACCTGACAGCGCATTGTCAGGCGGAAGGGAGGCCCCTCGATGCCCAATGGTGGTTCTGATTGTTGTGGCACATGCTGGTTCAACGCCAGGAACAAGGGAAAGGCTGGCCGTGTCTACCCACGAGAACCTGGCCCGGGATATTGCACCATTCGCGACCTGACGATCGACATGCCATTCTACACCTTTTGCGGCAACCATCCGCATCATCGTCCGGATCGGGATGCCATACCGGTCGGTCCTGTCTTCACAGGAATCGAGCGAAACGTGCTGGCGCTATCACCTGACACCGAGGAGATTCGCCGGCATTTGCTTGACCTGCTTGGCCAAATTAAGCTGTTTCCAGATACAGAGTATCCGATCGGACTCTATGCCGACGAATTAGTCGTCTGGCAGCTCGGTGAGTTCAGGGAGCGGCGGGCGGTTGAAGCATTGCGGCTGATTACATTATTCAATACGACCACGGAAGTGGATATGCTTGGGCGCACACACCGCCATCTGGTACAACTTGCCTTTGCGTCTTTGGCGAAGATCGAAAGTGATGCCACCTGACACACGTTGCTTCAGCCAACTGATTTCAGACAGTATGAAACAAATGGAGAGTGAGGGTCGGGGTTTGTATGTCCGCTTCTGATTGCCACAATTCATCCGATCCGTCTCATTTGTCCTCGTCCCCCGTTCACTTGCTGGCACTGCCAGTCCTGCTGATTCTCCTGTTCTTGCCCGCTGCCGAGCCGGTGAAACTGACCGACGTGACACGTGAATCGGGGATTGGTTTCATCAGCGCCTCATCCCGAGAAAAGAAATACATCGTCGAAAGCGTCAACGGCGGAGTGGCAATGTTCGATTACGACGGGGACGGCCGGCTCGACATTTACCTGCTCAACTCCTGCACCGTCGAGGGAGTACTGGCCGGCCGTGCCTGTCCGCCGGCAGCGCTCTACCGCAACCTTGGGAATGGTCGCTTCGAGGAGATGGCGGCGAAAGCGGGGATTGCCGAGCCCGGATGGGCAATGGGCGTCTCCGTGGCCGACTACGATAATGATGGTGATGATGATCTTTACGTCACCTGCTTTGGCGCGAACAAGCTCTATCGCAATCGTGGTGACGGGCGGTTCGAGGATGTGACAGCGAGTGCCGGAGTTGGTGATACGCGCTTCTCGACCGGCTCGGCCTGGGGCGACTACGATCGCGATGGCGACCTCGATCTGATGGTGACCAACTATGTCGCCTTTCGCCTTGAGGACCTGCCGCAGTTCGGCAAGGGCGCGCTCTGTCAGTACAAAAACATCCCGGTGCAGTGCGGCCCGCGGGGACTGGCCGGCGCGGGAGACACGCTTTACCGTAACAACGGGGATGGCACCTTCACCGATGTCTCAATGAAGGCGGGGGTCGAGGACACACCGGGCTATTACGGACTCGGCGTCGTCTGGAGCGACTTCGACAATGACGGCTGGCCTGATATTTTTGTCGCCAACGATACGGTACCCAACTACTACTATCGCAACAATCACGATGGCAGCTTCAGCGAAATGGGCCTGCAGAGTGGCCTTGCCGTTGATGAAACCGGAGGTGAGCAGAGCTGCATGGGCGTCGCGATTGGCGATTATGATCGTGACGGCCGGCTCGATCTCGTCGTCACCAACTTCTCGGAGCAGTACAACACAATCTACCGCCAGCTTCCCGACGGAAGCTTCGCCGATGTCTCACGGGCAACGAAGACGGCAGATGTGAGCATGCCGTATGTCGGCTGGGGAACGAAGTTTTTCGATTACGATAACGATGGCTGGCTCGACCTGCTGGTCGTCAATGGACACGTCTATCCCCAGATTGAGGGGGCCTATGCCGGTGGGATGTACCGCCAGCGGAAGCTCTTCTATCGCAACCTGCGCAACGGCACTTTTGCCGAGGTTGCAAGTGAGAGTGGTGCGGCGCTGCTTGAAAAGCGCGCCTCTCGCGGGGCGGCCTTTGGTGATTATGACGATGACGGCGACCTTGACCTCATCGTCAATGATATTGACGGCCCGCCAATGCTGCTGCGTAACGATGGTGGAGACCGTGCCGGCAATTGGCTGAATCTCAACCTCATCGGAACGAAGTCAAACCGCAACGCAATCGGGGCACGAGTGACGCTCAGAGCGAGCGGGCTGACTCAGGTCGAGGAGGTTCGTGCCGGCGACAGCTACCTCTCCCATTCCGACCGTCGACTTCACTTTGGTCTCGGACGTGCCGCCATCATTGATCAGGTACGCATTCAGTGGCCCTCCGGCAGAGTCAGCACCGTTAACGGTGTCAAACCCAATAGGATGATCACCATTCGTGAAGAATAGCCTGGATTGTAACTAAATCGGGTGGCGGGAAAGCCGGTGGCGGGAAAGCTGGTGGAATAAAGACCCGGGAAGGGGGAATGACCTCCCTTCCCGGGTCTTTGGTGTATCACTTAGAATGAGAGTTTGAGGGCCAGCTGGACGACGCGAGCCGACTCTCCGGTAGCAATGACGTTGGCCGAACTCGGGGTTGCCGCTGCTGAGCAGCAGGTACGCCCGAAACCGGTCGAGGTGATCAGCGTCGAACCATCAGTCGAGTCGCGTGGCGTCTCGAAGTTGGCATGGTTGAGCGCGTTGAAGAACTCGGCGCGGAACTGCAGTCTGAACCTTTCGGTAACGCTGAAGTCCTTGGTGACGCCCAGGTCAAGGTTGGTATAACCCGGCCCGCGGAAGGTGTTGCGTGACTGGAGGCCGTTCGATCCCGCCGCCGGGAAGCTGAACTGCGCAAGGTCGGCAGCGGTAAAGAGCACCGGACCAAGAATCCCCGCGACATTCTGCAGCTTCGCTTCCGGCTTGTTGCCAGTGATGTCAGCACGCGAGACTTTGCCGTTATGAGCCGTCAGCGCGCCACTCTGCACCTGGAAGGGCTGCCCCGTCATCGTAAACATGATGCCATTGAGGCTCCAGCCACCGATGACATGGTTGACGAAGGCCGGAGCATTGCCCCAGATCGCCTTGCCCTTGCCAAACGGAAGATTCCAGAGACCATTGACAACCATCACGTGACGCCGATCGAAGTCAGAGACTGAGCGATCGAGTCGCCAGTTGTAAATATCGGTCGCCGTCCGCGAATTGGTCGTCGAGAGACCACCGCCTGATGAAGAGGCGACCGGGTCAACCGACATGTTGTCGATCGACTTGCTATAGGTATAGGCCAGCCCGATCGAGAAGCCATTCTCGAAGCGCCGCCGCACCGTTGCCTGCAGCCCGTGATAGTATGAATCACCACCCGAATCGAGATAGAAAAGCGACGAGAACTGCGGATTGGGACGGAAGTAGTTGGCCGCCACTCCGCGAGTCCAGATGTCGTAATTGGTATCGATACGGTTGGCGAGATTGGCCACTGCATTCTGTGCAAGATCGGTCGTCGTCGCTGCCGAGTTGAGGAAAGCCGCATCCGAAAGCTGCAACAGGATGCCCACCGGCTGCGGCGTGAAGCCCGCGGTAGTGCAACCTGTCCCCAGCGCCCGGTTGGTGCAGCCTGCCGCCTGATTCGCCTTGAGGCGATTGAAGGAGGCGATCACCTCGGGATTGAGCCGCGTCTGGTTGAGGTTATAACCTCGCAGCAGATGCGTCCCGCGCTTGCCAACATAGCCGACCTGCGCCACAATCCCCCACGGCAACTCACGCTGAATATTGAAGTTCCAGTCATGACTCGTCGGCAGACCAATCTTTGGATCGAAGGCCCCAAGGCTCGGGGCCGTCCCCTGCCTCGCAATCGCCGGCGCATAGAAGTTCGACGGCTTGGTCGTCGGCGGCGCCAGCTCCAGCGGGAATCCTTCGGCAATGCGCTTGTTGGCATCAACCGCCGTCGCCAGCGGCTGCAATCGCGTCACCAGCCCCGGCACGAAGCCGGCAATCGAAGTCACCTGGAAGGTCGAGATCGGATCATACGCAATACCATAACCGGTGCGGATGACCGTCTTGTCATTGAGCGCGTAGGCAATGCCGATGCGCGGCCCGATCGCGCCCCACGAAGTGTTGTCGTACCACGACTTGGCACGCCCCCACTGCACCAGATTGTTCGGATCAAAGATGTCCGGCCGACGGTTCGGCACGAAGACACGCTTGTTGCCATCTGTCGCCGGCAGGTTGACCTCCCAGCGGAAACCAAGGTTGATCGTCAGCTTCTGTGAAACCTTCCACTCGTCCTGGGCATAGTAATTGAGCTGCTTGTAACGAATGCCATTGTTGAAGACATTGCCCGTCGGCAGGTAGCTGTCCGAGTTCGGATCGCTGACGAAGGCCTGCGTCAGGCGCGCTGGAATCCCCAGCAGGTCGTTGACTGAATTGAGCAGTCGGGTGTTGTCTACCGAGTTGATCCCCGGCACCGCCGCGCTTGTCACCCACGCCGGCACACGATCCCCCTGACCAAAGGTGACGCTCGGCGCAATGTTGAACGAGGCAAAGCCGCGAACGTCATTGTGCTGGATAAACCGGAAATTGATCCCGGTGCGGACCACGTGCGCCCCCTTGACCCAGCTCAGATTGTCAACAATCTGGTAGGTGTTGAGCGTGCGCACCGTGCGCGGAACGTTGATGTATGGCTCTGAGATATTGGCAAAGTCATACGGCGGAATCTTCGGGAAGTCAGGATTCGACTCACCCCAGGTGAAGAAGAAGGTGAACCGCGCCAGCCCGACCGTGAAATCGTTGACGAGGTTGTCCTTGACCGTCCAGCGATGGCCGATCGCCGTGTTCTTTGAGGCACGATAGACCTCGCCCAGCGGTGGAAAGCCCGGGAAGACCGTCGGACGCCCGTTGAGCAGGTCACCCTGCAGCGTGTCAAAATCGGAATGGAGGTACCGCCCGAAGAGCGACTGACGATCATTGATGGTGTGATCGATGCGCGCCATGATGTTCGGACCCTGTGTGCTCGAAGGGGTGTTCCACGAATAGCCGGCCGTGTTCAGACCATCACCAACCGTGAAGTTGTTCGGCAGCGGATACTTGTCAAGATAGGCCTTGACGACCCGGTCAGCACCGATCCCGCGCGGATCGTTGCCATAAATGTTGTATGAACGAATACAGTTGTTCGTCACCGCCGCGCTGCAATCCGGGAAGAGAGGCTTGCCATTGGCATCAACCACCGCACCAGTGCTGCCCGCCGGCCGATTCTGGCCACCAACGAAGTAACGGAAGATCCCGGCGCGCGCCTCCGGCGTGTAGAGCGTCGGCGTTCCGAAGCTGCGGTTGATGGGCTGCGTCACCTTGATCCGCTGATCCTGCCAGCTTCCAAAGAAGAAGGTCTTATTCTTGATGACCGGCCCGCTAACCTCGGCACCATACTGGTTGAGTTTGAGGTCCGGCCGGTTGAAGCGCTCCGCAATCGCCGTGTTTCCCTGTGCCAGCGCCTGATATTTCTGCGCGTTATTGAAAAATTCATTGGCGTTTAAAATCGAGTTGCGGAAAAAATGGTAAACCGTACCGTGAATTTCGTTCGTCCCGCTGCGCGTCGCGATCGCCACGTTCGCCCCAGAGTTGCGACCGTTCTCCGCCGTCGCATTGTGCGTCGTCACGCGGTACTCCTGAACGTTGTCCGGATTGAGCCGGTAAACATTCGACTGCGGATTGGGCACTGACGGCTCGTTGGCATCAATACCATCGATCGTCACATTGAAGGCGCGGTCGCGCGAACCGTTGACGTGCGTCCCGCTTCCGGCACCGCCGCTCGTCCGCTGCACCAGCCCCGGCTGCAACGTGATCAGCGAAAGCGGATTGCGCCCGTTGAGGGGCAGCTCCGTGATCGTCTTTCGCTCGACCACATCGCCCAGCGCGGCATTCGTCGTCGTCAGCTTCTCGTAACTACCCTGCACCGAGATCACTTCCGTCGCCGCCCCAACCTGCATCGAGACGTCAACCACCAGCGCCGAGCCGACCGAGAGCACGTTCGCCGAGCTGGCGAAGGTGCGGAAGCCCTGGGCCTCCACCTTGATCTCGTAGCTCCCGATGATCACCGAATCAAAACTGTAATTCCCCGCGGCATTGGTCGTCGCCGTGAAGGTCACTCCCGTCGCTTCATTCTTCGCCGTCACCTTCGCCCCAGGCAGCAATGCCCCGGTCTGATCGACTACCGTGCCTGTGATGCGCGACGTCCCTGTCTGTGCCAGCACTGCCAGACTGCTCAAACCGAGCAGTAGCGCAATGGCCAGCATTCTTGTCACTTTTTTATTCATTACTCTCTCCTGGTCCCTTTCTTCAATGCTTGATCTCCCCTTAGAAAACTCCTGGGAAAAAGGCTAACCGCCGATGTCAGACTGGTTAAGATGATGGTATGTCTGCTTTGCTCACCATGCCCCGGATAGTCGCCTACCCGATCAGGTAAATCATCTGATCTTTATTGACATCTGGTTTTACGCAATTTATGTGCAAGTCAGTAATGACTGATTAATTGACTCGCCAAATCATGGCACTGGAAGCTATCTCTCACGTGATCAAGCGTTTAACACATTGATCTGAAATGACCCATCTGACGGTGAGCATGCCCGGTCATACAAAAAAATCGATTTTGTCCAAAAAAATGGATAGACAAAAACTGGCGCATCTTCAATCGGGAAGATTTGAGGCGATTATTGGGAAATCGTGACTTACGAATTAAAACTGCCTTAGCCTGCATTTCTCATCAGTGTTTG
>CAIKMY010000024.1 GCA_903828635.1 uncultured Acidobacteriota bacterium | reverse complement strand
GTATTATGGCGCAGTGCCTGGCCATGCGCGTCGAACAGCTTGCCCAGCGCGGCTTCACCAGCCGATGACTTGCCCAGCAATCGCCGGTAGCAGATCTCCCTGATGTCACTCGCCTCAAGGTCGATCTGAATCGGGAAGCGATCCTTCAACTTGTAGAGTTTGTCCGAGTTCAGTACCGCACGCGGGTCATCTTCGGTCAGTGTCTGCTGGGCGGTGGAGATGATCCAGACCCTGCCGTGACCCAGCCGCTTGAGGTTCTTGGCCAGACCATCGAGGTTAAGGATCAGGTTGTCACGTGCGGCGATATACTGGCCGACCTCATCGACGATGAAGATGACGTTCTGCTTGCCGCTCTTTTGACGGACAATGTCGAGCATCTCCTGAACCTGCTGGTCTTGTGATTTGGTCCAACCCTTCATCTCAGCCGTGAATGAGGTCGTGGTCGTGAAGAGTGCAGGATAGAAGTCGTGCGCGATCCCAGGCAGCAAGGCCGAAACCAGAAGCGGACTGTTGTGGACATCCGACCAGGTCTTGCCGGGGAATTGAGTGGCAATTCGGGTCTGCAGTTCAGCCATGCGGCCGTCGCGCTCCAGGCGCCGCTCGAAGTCGGCAACCACAAGGTTGTCGGAGTAGCCTGCCCACTTCAGTACCTTGAAATAGAGAACGGTTGTTACGTCCTCCATCGTCGCCCCGGCGAGCATCTCACTCGCCAGATCGAGCATGACAATCGCAGCCGGGAACCGTTGTGCCACGGTATTGAGGAGCGCCCTGGTCTGCGGTTTCTGCAGGCGGTCCTGCAGGTGCCTGATGAAGGGCGTTCCGTCGATTGTGCACCGGTCATCAAAGGCCAGACCGAGGTACTTGGTGAACGAACTCTTGCCGGAGCCGTAGAAGCCGGAGACCCAGACACCGATCTCGTTCTCCCCGCCCGACTCCATCGCCAGTTGCATCCGGTCGAGAAGCTTGCGAAACTGCTCCTCGATGCTCTCAGTGACGACGTACTCGGAGATCTCTGCCTTAAGGCGCTCTTCCTGTGAGGCGTCATAGGTGATCACCTTCTCGATGGTACGATGAATATCCCTGCCCGGATCGAAGAGAGATCGAATGCTCATGGGGTGGCTCCCTGCTTTTCTGCTTTGTTCAGCCGCCAACGTGGACCGAACGGTAGTTGCCGTCTTCGGGATAGAAGCCGAGAAATTTCAGTCGTGTCTTACCCGTCCGTACACCCGGATAGAGGAAGATCGTCGGCACCGGAAACTTCCCCTGGAGCTGGCTCTCGATCGCGCCGATGCGCATAAACGGGTGCAGCGCCTCAAGGTCGGTCACCAGCAACAGGGCGTTCCTCCGCCCTTCGAGCGCTTGCAGCGCCCCCTCCAGCCGCTTCAATAACCCGCTGTCAGTCCTCAGAATCTCGGCCAATGCCTTGTTGGTCCGGGACCAATCGAGCGGAGCCGCCCTGTCCTGCTCGACGCAGAGCGACCAGAACGGGTCTCCCCTCAACACATCCCAGATCTGCTCCGCCATTGAGAAGGTCTTCACCTCCCAACCGTCCTGGCCGAGCAGGGAGATCCAGGTGGGCATCTGTTGTTTGACCTCAAGGATCAGCGGCGGGGGAAAGACAAGGTAGTAGATTGGCTCAAAACCTGCCGGCCCCAGCTCGCGCCCTTGCCGAATGCGCTCGCGCAGCTCGTCGAAATCACCCTTGAGTGAGGACATCGCAGAGTGCCTCCATATCTCGTTGTTTCCAACTGATGCGAATCAGCTCGCCAGCGGCCTGGACAATCAACAGCCCCTGCAGCGAGAGTCGCTTGATCTCCTCCAGCACGTCCTCTCGCGCCAGTCCGAAGAGCTGCCAATCCTCATGGGCAAGGAGGGCATTGTCACCTATGCCCGCAAAGTGCAGTTCGTGGGCGAGGTACGCAGCCACCGGCGCGGAGATGCGGAACGGAAGAATCCGCCGGCTGGTCCGCACCCCCCGTTCAAGCAACCCATAATCGGCGCAACAGCCGGTCAGGTAGGCCGAGACACGACGCACGGTGCTCTCCGACCATCGTTTAACCGTCTTGCCTTCATCAATCCCACGCTCAATAAATGCCCGCGCATCCTGGTTAGTGACCTGGGAGTATCCACCCGCATAACGCCCCCAACAGACCTGGCGCACAAAGTCTCCAAATACCGGATTGGCCCGGCTGGTGTAGAGCAGCATCAACTGGGTCAGATCGGACGTTGAGATCGTTCGTGACAACTGCTTGAGATGGGCTGCCGCGGCGCCTCCTCCCGTCAGGTACCGCGGTGCAAAGCATTCCATAATCAGGTTGCGCAGTCGACGCGCGGCCAGCGTCGGGAACCGGCCTGACTCCAGGGCAATCCCGTGCAACTGTCTGGCCGTTGTACCGGGCTCCCAGAGTTCAAGCAGCAACTTTGTCTCCGTGACAACCCCCAGACCTGCCTGTAATTGAGCCGTGTAAGGCTTATTGGTTGCCACGCTTACCCCACAAGGTATGGATATGTCCTGCTGTTCTGCCCGAATCCGGAGAGGTAGGCTGCCGCCATCGCCCGCACTGTCTCGATCGAATTGAGAGCTTTGATGCTCCCCACCAAAGTTGGCCCAACACTCTGACTGGAGACCGAACCGGCCATTCGCCTCAGTTCGATCAGACATGGCTCCCTCTCCAGTGACTCCCCGCCTCCTGCTGGCGCCATCCCATGGAAGTCCTGTTCCACCACCTCCGGCAATCGAAACAGATGATAGCTGCCAAAACTCAGATGCTCATCGTGTACTCGCCTTGCCGCCTCCACCACTGCGTGGTACCTCGCAAGCCTGGTTGTCCTCGGGAATACCGGATCCAGAAAAGGGCGACTCGACGATTCGTAAAATGCTGTCGGCCACCACGCAAACTGCGCTCGCTCCCCAAGAAAGCCGACGATCAGCCGCAAGCGTAACATCTCTGGTAATGAGGATTGGTTCATCTGGTCTCTCCCGTCGAATTCTCCCCCACTCGCCAGATCGTGGTTGGCTTTGCAATCCTTTAACATTCACCACTATTCACGATCCTGAATTCGTTCTCCTTTGTGACTTCGTGGCTTCGTGTGAGATTTTAAGGCAATACAGAACTGACCAATGACTATCAGGGGGCAACCATCAAGACTTTGACACAGAGGGGAAGGTCCATGCAAGGATTTCTTCATGCCTCCCCTCCGCGTGATGCCATCTGCCCGGATTGATCCCTCCTCCGCAGCTCCGCGTAAGTCCATCACCGGGTCCTCGCACCATCCCCTCCCAATTCCACACTGACTTTATGGGCGAGCAGACGTGGAGACGCAGAGTTTACCACTCATCCTTCAGCGCCTGTTACTGTGCGCCGGTAGGTTGGTGCTCGGCGATGACGGGTTGCCTCTTCGTAGGCAAAGGCAAGGGAGATAAGCCTTCCCTCGCTCCAGGCATTGCCAAAGAAGGAGATGCCAACGGGAAGGCCGTGGAGGTAGCCTGCGGGCACGGTAATGTGGGGGTAGCCGGCAACGGCCGCCGCGGTCGAGAAGCCACCGCTGAAATGATCGCCATTGACGAGGTCGGTCACCCATGGAGTGCCGCCGGTTGGAGCGACTACGGCATCGAGTCGATGAGCGCGCACCATGGCATCGATCCCCAGCGATTGCGAGAGTCGCAGATTGCGTGCGAGGGCGCGACGGTAGCGAGGCTCGGAGAGCGGCCCCCTGGCGGCAGCCTTGATCATGGTATCCTGACCGAACCAGGGCATCTCGCGATCGCGATTATTTTCATTAAAGGTGATGATGTCATCAATGGTTTTGACGGGAACATCAGGGCTCAGGGTTTTGAGATAGGCATTGAGATCGGCCTTAAACTCATAGAGAAGAACCTCGAACTCTGAATCGTCATAGCGTCCTTTGGTGGGATCATTGACCGGATCAATGATCGTTGCGCCAAGTCGCTTCATGGTATCGAGAGCCTCATTGATCAGCCGGTCGACCGGGTCGCTGAAGCCAAAGTAGTTGCGAGCGACGCCGATGCGGGCACCGCGGAGGGCGTCAGGTTTGAGGAAACCGGTATAGTCGGATCGTGAGTACTTCTCGCCGGCAGCGGTGCGTGGATCTCGTGGATCGGCACCGGTCAGGGCTCCGAGGAGGATTGCGGCGTCGGCAACGGTGCGGGCCATCGGCCCGGCGGTATCCTGGCTGTGAGCAATCGGAATGATGCCGGAGCGACTGACGAGGCCGAGGGTCGGTTTGATACCGACCAGGGAGTTGGCATTCGACGGACAGACAATCGAGCCATCGGTTTCGGTGCCAACGGCGGCGGCGCAGAGACTGGCGGCGGTGGCCGCTCCGGAGCCGGAGCTCGATCCGCAGGGATTACGGTCGAGGGCATAGGGGTTGCGTGTCTGGCCGCCGCGGCCACTCCAGCCGCTGGTCGACTTTGAAGACCGGAAATTGGCCCACTCACTGAGGTTGGTCTTGCCGAGGATCACCGCCCCGGCGGCACGCAGCCGTGCGACGATAAAGGCATCACGTGAGGCAATCGACTCGGCCAGTGCCAGCGAACCTGCCGTTGTCCGCATTCGATCGGCAGTATCAATGTTGTCCTTGATCAGAATCGGCATGCCGTGCAGCGGCCCGCGTATCCTGCCCTGGCGCCGCTCTTCGTCGAGAGTCCGCGCAATGGCCAGCGCGTCGGGGTTGAGCTCGATCACCGAGTTGATCCGTGGTCCCGATCGATCAATCGACTCGATACGCGCAAGATAGCCATTGACCAGTCTCTCTGACGTTGCCTCGCCTCTCTCAATCATCGACCGCAGGCTGGTAATCGTCGCCTCTTCAAGGTTGATATCGGCGGCGCCATTCCCATTGCCAGCACTGCGCGTCACCGCCATCACCCTGCTCGCGACGGCTCCGGTGAGCGCTCCGGCAATAAAGCCACGTCGATCCCATCTCTGACTCACGCTGATTCCTCCCGTAGAAATTAAAAAGACGGGTACACGGAGTGCAGCTCCGCATACCCGTCAGGCCCGGGTCAGGATAACCCGGAGTGTGTCTCAATAGAAACAGCCGACATCGTAACAGGCAACATTGGAACACTTCCCTGATTCGCGGTGATTCCAGCGTACAGTGTCCCAATGTTGCCTGTTCCGCTTTAGAAGTGATACTTCAGAGCAAACTGGATCGTTCGCGCCGGACTCACCGTGCCGGTGATCAGCCCGAACGTCGTCAGGTCGTTGAAGTTACGCCCCGGAGGCGCGAAACTCGGATGGTTGGTGAAGTTGAAGAACTCGGCACGGAAGAGCAGGTAGTTGCTCTCCGTGACATTGAACTTCTTGCTGATCCCCAGATCCCAGTTGGCGAAGCCGGGCGCGCGCAGGACACCGACCGGCGAATTGCCAAAGACACCATCTGGTGCCGGAGCGAAGGCCCCCGGATTGATCCAGGAAGTGAGAGTCTGGCTTGCCGGCTTTGGATTCCCGACGAGGTTCGGCTTCTGGCCGCCACGCGGATTCTGGAAGGTCCGATCAAGGCTGGTCGTCACCGTCAGCGGGAAGCCCGAGCGCAGCTGAATGATCGAATTGAGATCCCATCCACCGAAAATCGCATTGGCCAATGCGTTCATATCCGAACCCACCGAACGCCCCTTGCCCAGCGGAATCTCGTAGGTTCCCGACCAGACGAAGTTATGCGTCGTGTCGAAGAAGGCGAGACCATAGTTATACTTCCGCAGGTCATACTGGTTGTAGGAGTAGGCCGACTGTGCGGCAACGCCACCACTGCCATAGTAACCGAGGTTGTCGGTCATCGCCTTGCTGAAGGTATAGGAGAGCGTGAAGTCGAGCCCCTTAGTCATCCGCTGACGGAGACTGGCCTGGAGCGCGTTGTAGTTGCTGATACCCCATGAGGCTGTACCACTGATCTGCGTCACCAGCGGGCGCGCCGCAAAGAGCGGACGACGGGTCTGGATTGAAGCCCACTGCGCTGGTGCGGTGCTCGATGGCCCCGGCAGCGGCTGGTTCCAGTCGGTCGGCGCAACAAGGTGAGTCGCCTTGTTGCCAACATAGGCCACCGAGAAGGACGTGCTGCTGGCCAGCTGATATTCGAGCGTCAGGTTCCACTGCTGCGTGAACTGCGGACGCAGGTTCGGATCCCAGACACGGATCAGGCCCGAAGGCTGATCACGAACAATCACATCGGTGAAGCCCCTGGTGATCGTTCCGGCACCGCTCGTCTGATCGTAAGTCAGGTCGGCCTCCGAGAAGAGCGGCGGATTGAGCGGCAGGCGCAGGTTCGAGCCTGTGCCCTCCATGAACTGGGTGATGCCATAACCGGCACGGACGACGAATTTGCCATCGAAGGCCTCCGGCGTCCAGGCAAAGCCGATGCGCGGCTCAAAGCCCTTGTAGAATGGTTTGTAGAGTGCGCGGCTGTTGCCATCGCGGCCGGCAAAGAGCTGACGACCGGTGAAGAGCTCGAAGTTCGACTGGCGATCCTTGACCTCAACCACCGGCGAAGTGTATTCCCAGCGCATGCCAAGGTTGAGCGTGAAATTGCGACGCACCTTGAAATCGTCCTGGAAGAAGATACCGACACGGTTCTGGCGATGGCCCCACGTGCCGCTCTTGCTGCCGATGCTCTTGTTCTGCAGGAGGTCAAGCAGGAAGTCAGAGAAGCCCTGGCCAGAGAACTGACCATTGTAGGTGAAGCCACCGAGCAGACCATTGTTGCCGGGATAGAAGCGGTTCTGCTGGTAACGCTGCCACTGGCCACCCATCTTGAAGGTGTGGCGCCCACTCAGAATCGTCAGGTTGTCGCCATAGTGGAAGGTGTTGGTGACGTTGTCCTCGGTGACCACGCGCGAACCAATGGCAGACAGACCGCTGCCGAGGGCAATCGAGGCCAGACCATCAACCACCTGACCGCCCGGGATGCCAAACTTGGCATTACCGGCACCGAGGCCGCCCCAGTCGAGGGCGTCAGTGATGAAGACCGCACGATTGAAACCGACACGCGCCTCGTTGATGATCGTCGG
>CAIKMY010000023.1 GCA_903828635.1 uncultured Acidobacteriota bacterium | reverse complement strand
TGTCGGCTGTCACAATGGAATGACGTCAAGCGGAGGTCTGCGGCTTGACAATCCGGATTTCATTGCTCGTGAAACGATCATCCTGCCAGGCAGGGCGGAGCGGAGCCTGCTTTATCAGAGACTGGTGGCGGCGGAGGGTGAGCAGATGCCGCCGGTGGGCGAGAGGCTGAGCGCGCGTGAGATCGGGTTGATCAGGAGCTGGATTGACGGCATGGCGAGCAGGCAGGAGGCGGGAGGCGGCCACTGGGCATGGCAATCGATTGTCAGGCCTGAGGTGCCCGGCGGGAGCAATCCGGCGGGTAATCCGATCGATGCCTTCATCAGGGAGCGGCTGGCGAGAGAGGGATGGGGCAGTGCGCCGGAGGCGGATCGGCGAACATTGATCAGACGGGTGACATTCGACCTGACGGGGTTGCCGCCGACGCCGGAGCGGGTAGCGGCCTTTATCGCGGATCAGAGGCCGGATGCATGGGAGCGGCTGGTGGATGAGCTGCTTGCCTCGCCGCATTATGGGGAGAGATGGGCGCGTCATTGGCTGGATGTCGTCCATTATGGAGACACTCACGGTTACGACAAGGACAAACCGCGACCGCAGGCCTGGCCATATCGCGATTATGTGATCAGGGCACTGAATGAGGATAAGCCATACGCCCGTTTCATTGAGGAGCAGCTTGCCGGAGATGCCCTTTACCCGGGGACGCGGGATGGTTATGAGGCATTGGGGTTCATTGCCGCGGGTCCTTGGGACTTCATCGGGCACGCCGAGTTGCCGGAGTCGAAGGTTGACGGGAAGATTGCGCGCCATCTGGACCGGGATGACATGGTGGCGAACACGATCGGGACTTTTGCCAGCGTGACGGTTCATTGCGCGCAGTGTCACAACCACAAATTCGATCCGATACCGCAGGCGGACTATTATGCTTTACAGGCGGTCTTTGCGGCGCTGGACCGGGCGGAGATGAAATATATCGTCGGAGATGGAGCGGCGACACGGGAATTGAACCAGTTGGAGGGGCGTCAGCGGGAGGTTGAGGAGCGGAAGCGGGTGATCGAGCGCGAGGCGACAAAGGTGGCTGGTGAGCCGGTGGTGACACTCAACGGATTGATTGCCAGCGCGGTGACGGATGCGGAGAAGGAGGCGCTGCGGGCGAGGCGAGCGGCACTGGTGGCGGCGTCGATGAGCGCGGAGGCACGGGCTGAGCTTGATGGTTGCGTCAAAGAACTGGCAGAGATCTCGCGGCGACTGTCTGAGATGCCGAAGGCGGAAGTGGTCTACGCCGGGATGATCTACCGTGGTGCCGGGCAGAACTTTGTCGGGACGGGCAGGAGTGGAGGCCGCCCGCGACCGATCCGGATCCTTGCACGAGGGCAGGTGACATCGCCGGGGGCCGAGGTCGGGCCCGGGGCGCTCAGTCTGCTGCAAGGACTGCCGGCGCGATTCGAGGTGGCAGCGGATGCACCGGAGAGCGCGCGGCGGGTGGCGTTGACAAGGTGGCTGACTGATGGGCGCAATCCGCTCACCTGGCGGAGCATCGTCAATCGGGTCTGGCAGTACCACTTCGGAGCGGGACTGGTGGCGACGCCGAACGATTTCGGGAAGAATGGCGCGAAGCCGACGCACCCGGAGTTGCTCGACTGGCTGGCAGCGGAGTTTCGTGATAGTGGCGGTTCACTGAAGCGATTGCACCGGTTGATCGTTACCAGTGCGACTTACCGGCAGTCAAGTGCGCCCGGAGCGGTGCAAGGGGATCCGCAGTCACGTGATGCGGGCAACACGCTGCTCTGGCGGCAGAACCGGCGCAAGCTGGAGGCTGAGGCGGTGAGGGACACGATTCTGGCGGTCAGCGGCACTCTCAATGAGGCGATGGGCGGACCCGGCTGGCAGGACTTCGTCGTCGAGCGACCGGAGCATTCGCCGCATTACAGGTATGACCTTGCCGATCCCGGAGATCAGCGGACGTGGAGACGCTCGATCTATCGGTTCATCGTCAGGTCGCAGACTCAGCCATGGATGACGGCACTCGACTGCGCCGATCCATCGATGAGGGTCGACCGGCGCAATGAAAGTCTCTCGCCGGTTCAGGCGCTGGCGCTGCTCAACAACGGTTTTGTATTGGCGCAGTCCGGCTATCTGGCGGCACGGCTCGAGCGTGAGGTGGCGCACGATCGACGTCGACAGGTCGATCGTGCGTTCCGGCTTGCTTTTGGACGCGACCCGCGGGAAGAAGAGCGCGACCGGGCCGCAGAGTTCATTGGTCACCACGGACTGGCCAATTTCTGCCGTGCCCTTTTCAATCTCAATGAATTTGCTTTCGTCGACTAATCATGGCGTTCAGGTTCAGGATCAACGGCTCGACACGCCGGGAGCGGCAGGAGGCAATTGCGGCGATCAGCGATGCCGTCGGACGCAGCGGCGGATGGTTGCTCGATTTCCATGTCTTCTCCAACATTTCGCTGAGCCTCAATGTCGAGATCGATGAAGGCCGGCTGGTCGATCTGTATCGACAGCTCGTCGACGCCGGATTGCGGCTCAGCCGTGAGAGTGAGGAGGATTACGCGCGGCTGTTGGCGGCGGATCGTCAGGCGACCGGACGCGAAATTGCCGGCACCGTCCAGGTGACGTTCATTCACGACCATCCCGACCTGCGAATCGAAGTGCCGGCAGTGCCGGGGTGAGAGGGAGGTGGCGTCATTGGGAGAGATGATAATTGGAGGTGTTGTCAATCGCCCGGGGTTGACTTCCCCTCTTCAAATAGTCTGGTTCAAGCGAGACTTGCGGACACGTGATCATCGGCCACTGGCTGAGGCGGCACGCCGTGGGCCGGTATTGCCGCTCTACATTGTCGAGCCGTCAGTGATGGAGGCACCTGACTTTGACCCGTCGCATTGGAGCTTCATACGCGAGAGCCTGCAGGATCTGAGAGAGAATCTGGCACAGTTGGGGCAGCCGCTGGTGGTACGAAGAGGCGAGGTGCTGGAGGTGCTGCGCACTCTGGCAGTTGGGCGGAAGGTGGTGATTCACGCGCACGAGGAGACCGGGAACGGGATTACTTATGCCCGGGATCGGGCGGTGAGGCGCTGGGCGCGAGAAGCGGGCATCGAGTTCCATGAGTACCCCGCGAATGGGGTGGTGAGGCGCTTGCGGGATCGTGACCAGTGGGCCGGGATCTGGGAGGAGCGGATGCGTGAGCCGCTGGCACCGAGTCCGAAGAGACTGGAGGCGGTAGCGGGCGAGGAGATCGGCGAGATCCCCACCGGGTCAGATCTGGGGCTCGGGCCGGACAAGCGCGAAGGGGCGGTGCAGCGTGGTGGTGAGCGCAGGGCATGGGAGGTACTCGACTCGTTTCTGGAGTCACGTGGTGAATGGTATCGTGGCGGTATTTCGAGTCCGCTTTCCGCCGAGACGGCCTGCTCGCGTCTCAGCCCCTATCTGGCCTGGGGAAACCTCTCGACGCGGCAGGTGATGGTCTCGTTGCGTCGGCGGATGGAGTGGGCCGGTGGTCGTTGGGCCGGATCGCTCCGCGCTTTCGAGTCGCGGATGCACTGGCGCTGTCATTTTATCCAGAAGCTTGAGGACGAACCGGAGATCGAGTACCGAAATTTTGTCAGGGCCTATGATGGTCTGCGCGAGAACGAGTTCAATGAAGATTACTTTGCCGCGTGGAGGGAGGGGCGGACAGGGTACCCGATGATCGACGCCTGCATGCGCATGCTGCTGGCGACGGGTTGGCTCAATTTTCGTATGAGGTCGATGCTTGTTGCTTTTGCAGCCTATGACCTCTGGCTGCATTGGGATAAGCCGGCGAAATTTCTCGCGCGGCAGTTCCTCGATTATGAGCCCGGGATCCATTATCCACAATTTCAGATGCAGTCCGGGACGGCGGGGCATGCGACCATCAGGTTGTACAATCCGGTGAAACAGGGACAGGAGCAGGATCCGACGGGGGAGTTCGTCAGGAAATGGGTCCCCGAGTTATCGCGGGTGCCGGCATCGTTTCTGCATGCGCCGTGGCTGATGCCACGTGAACAGCAGGCTGGGGCCGGAGTGCTGATCGGGAGTGACTATCCCGCACCGGTCGTTGATCACCGCGAGGCAATGGTGCGAGCAAAAGCGCGCATCGCCGAGTTTCGGCGCAATCCGGCGCTGGCGAGCGAAGTGGCTGAGGTTTTTGCGCGTCATGGCAGTCGGCGCCGATCGACTGAGCGCAAGCCACCGCCGGGAGACGATCGGCAGATGAAGCTCTTCTGATGAGCAGGGGATGGGGGTTGAAAGCGAGGGTAATGATGGGTAATGGCGTTGGCAATGATCGATGGATGAAGTGGGTGCTGGGGGCTGCGGCGGCCTACAACATTCTCTGGGGAGGCTTTGTCGTCCTCTTCCCGCTGGTTCTCTTTCGCTGGTTTGGGATGGAGCTGCCAAACTATCCGCAGCTCTGGCAGTGTGTCGGAATGATTGTCGGGGTCTATGGAGTGGGATATGGGCTGGCGGCGCTCGATCCGCTGCGACATTGGCCGATCGTCGTGGTCGGGTTGCTGGGGAAGATCTTCGGGCCGAT
>CAIKMY010000022.1 GCA_903828635.1 uncultured Acidobacteriota bacterium | reverse complement strand
GACTATGTGATCCACGTTGACCCCTGGTGGAATCCTGCTGTCGAGATGCAGGCCTCTGACCGGGCCCACCGCATCGGTCAGGACAAGCCGGTGTTTGTCTATAAAATGCTGACTCGGGATTCAGTAGAGGAGAAGATCCTGCAGTTGCAGGAGCGCAAGCGCAGTCTTGTCAGGCAGTTGATCGGTAGTGAGTCGGGGTTCTTCAAGGCCCTGACGGCCGAAGACATTCAGGGACTATTCTCCTGAGCGATCAGGCCGCCTACTGCCCGGCGGCCCTGGCCTTTGTCTTTGATCGTGCCACCTCGACCGCCTTTTTGAGCATGACGTCATCAGTAGTTCCGGGAGCAACAACCACTGGCGGAGGGGCAGGTGCCGTCGGGTCCTCGGCAGCCTGGGCACTGACCTCAGCCAGATCGGGCCGCTTGACCTCGACATTCGGGGTGACACCATCGTCCATGAAGATCTTGCCGCTCGGGGAGGCATAGCGAGCTGTCGTCAGCAGCAGGCCTGAACCGTCATCCATCTGAAAGAGTTCCTGGACTGAGCTCATGCCAAAGACAGTACGCTCTCCAATGACATCGCCTTTGAGAGTCTCAAGGACGGCGGCGGCGATAATCTCGGAGGCACCTGCGGTGGTGCGGTCGACAATCACTGCGGGGACAATCGAGGTGACATCATTATCTGCTTTGGCTGCGATATCGGAGACAGGCTTATCTTTGCGACCAATCAGCCTTGTGATCGAACCGTTGTTAACGAAGAGGTCAGCAACGGCAATGCCCTCCTCAGACTCACCACCAGCCGAACCGCGCAGATCGAGAATAAGCGATTTGGCCCCCTTCTTCAGCAGATCACGGACGGCAGCCTCGACACTGGCCGCCTGCCCCTTTGAAAGGATGGGAAGCTTGACATAACCAATCTGCGATTCAAGCATTCGTCCCTCGACCGGGGCCGGTGTCACCATACCCGGTGTGAGCTTGAGCTTTCCGGACTTGCGATTTATCAGAGAGAGCTCGATCGGTGCCCCGCTCCGCCCCATGAGCAGTGACTTGACATCGTAGAGCCCGAGATCCCGGGTCGCCTGACCGTCAATATATTCGATGACATCACCGACACGCAGCCCGGCCTTCTCCGCCGGGGAGTTGGCCACTACCGCAATGACATAGGCAAAGCCGGAATACTGTCCGATGACCAACCCGGTGGTGTCGCCCTTCTCACGATTGGCATTGTAACTCTGCACCTGTTGTGGCAAGAGGTAGGCACTGTAAGGATCCAGTCCCTCCGCCAGACCGCGAAGCGCTCCGACGCGCACCTTCTCCAGATTAGGCTTCTCGACATAATCATTGACGATATGCCTCACCACCTCTTCAAAGATCCGCAATTGCTGATAAGGGCCGGGTTCGGCAATCGCCCGTACCAGCGGACTGCTCGATGTTTGCAGCAGACCACCAACTATTGAATAGAGAGCAATGAAGGCCGAGACCGTGATCAGGGTCATCTTTCCGCGAATTGACATCTGAAGCAGCTCCTTCCGCACCTGTTGCGCCTGTCGCCTGAATTGCCAACACGGCCCCATAATGAAGCAGCAAGGTCACTCAGGGGCAATCAATGCGATGTTCAACCGATGGAGATCATAACTCACGACTGTCAGACGCGCAATCAGCTGCTTCGAATTCGACGCCATGCCGGAAGGCATCAAAACCTGACGCGCAATCCGAGTGAGCCGTTGAGGCCTGACTCATCGATACCGGAACCGTGGAGACGATAATTTTTGTCGAGCAGGTTGCGGAGCGACATCACCAGACTGGTATTTTCGCTGATCCTGAAAATCCCCTGGAGATGAAAGACGGCAAAACCAGGCGTGGCAACGAAAAGCGGTGCACGTGAATTATCATCGACGATAGTGACACCGTTGATAGAGGCACCGAGGGGGAGAACCCGGTCGAGAATGCGGGCGAGCGTCTCACCGGTCGGTGAGAAGATATCATCAGCAGTGCCTGCCACCCCGTCAGAGCCGGCCTGGAGCAGCGGCCGGATGCGTGCCGAGAAGAAAAAATCGCTGATGTCGCGACGGCGGCGTGAGGCACCGATGCGCTCATCGGTGAGGTCGCCACCGCTCAGGCGTGGCTGGCGGCCATTGAAGTTTCCGCTCAATTCCACTGAAATCCTTGATGTGGGGATCCACGTAAGAGCGAGGCGCCCCTGCTGCGGCGGCAATCGCCGTGCAAAACGATTGGGATTGAGTTCGCGCCCGACGATGAACGAATAGCCGGCATCAAGAGCAAGCGGCCGCGCCAGCAGCGCGTGCAACCTTGATTCGATGCCATAATAGCTTGCGGCCCCCTCATTGACGAAGGCCTTGATGGCTCGCGGATCGAGTGCGGTCGCGACGCTGGCGACTCCCTGGGCTCGTTGCAACGAAGTTTGCGAGATCGGAGTCACGGCGAGGCCGGCGATTGACGCCGGCAGCCGGTCGACCGGAAAGAGCAGGGTTCGGCGGACTATCGGGTCTTGAAGGTTTGAGATAAACACGTGCGTCCGCGCTTCAATGCGGGATGAGCGCCACGAAGTTCCCAGCTCATAGCTGATCAGCCGCTCCGGTCGCAGTCTTTCAAGCGTGCGGCCGCTTGAGCCAACTCCCTCGCCATCGCTGATACCGACCAACGCCCCGACACGAACCGCCGCTTCCGCCGGCACCTCGAAGCCAAGATCATTGAGCCCAAGTGCCCCGAGATCGTTGAGATTGGGGGCACGAAAGCCGCGGCCTGCCTGGAAATACCAGCCCCACCGGGTGGTTGGCTGCCAGGCAAGGCTGCCACTCCAGGTCAGATCGGCAAATCCCAGCGACGAATCAACCACCCCGAGACTGTTGCCCTGGGCATCCCGATTGTCTGCCGCGCGTGAGGCATAGCCGATACGGGTGTAACGCATCCCGAAGGTCGCGCGCAGCGGAGAGCGATCCCCGCCTTTGATGATCTCCCACGTGTCGTGCCCAAAGATCCCGCCTGTTTGATAACGTGAGCCGTTCGGATAGAGTGGCCGCCGCTGGTACTGCTGCCCGTTCACCGGATCAGTCTCAACCCTTGTCGTGGCAATGTGCTCATCGTAAAGCTCACCGCCGAAGACAATCGCCTGACGCTGACCAACATGTCCGCTTGCCTGCCCAATGTAACCAAACGAATTGACCCGGCTGCGGTCGCGGATTAACCGGTCGCTGCTCCGCAGCCCCTGGCGGGCCGTGCCATCAGCCTGTGAGTTGAGCGAAAAAGTGGCTGAAAGCGAATCGAACCACCCGAGATCGTATTTCTCGTATCGCGCGTAGAAGAAATTGAGCGACTGTGGCTCAAGATCAGAGCGTAACCTCCCGAGACCTCCCCAGAGATCCTTGTAATTGCGGAGACCGGTCAGGCGACTCTGCTGGTAACGAAATGTCAGGTGCTGATTGGCGACAAGGCGCGCGGTGAGGATCGAGTGCCAGCCGCGTGACTCGAAGCCCGTATCCTGCTGTCGGTCTCCAACCAGCCGGCGAATGGCATCTGACGAAAGGCCGAAGAATCGTCGCAGCGCGTGATGTGAGTCGGTCCCGCCACCGGCACGCAGATCTCCGTGTCGACGTCCGTTAATGCCACCAAGCCAGGCGACATTTCGTGATCCGACAGAGATCTTTGCATCTCCGCCAGTCGCCAGATCGGCGCTCGACCCGAAGAGGCCGATCTCCCCTCGATAGCGCGGCTCTCCGGTGCCGCTCATCCGCGGTGGATCAGTGGCAAGGCTGATCGTGCCACCCATCGAATCACTGCCATACTGCGTCCCACCCGGACCGGGCACAACCTCAATCCGATCCATCTGCGATGGGTCGATAAAGGCAAGGTACTGATTGGGGCCGGAGCGAAAGGTCGAGTTGTTGAAGCGAATGCCATCGATCAGGTTGAGCACCTGATAGCCTGTCAAACCTCTGACGAAGGGAGAAATCTGCCCGTACCCCGTCTGCTGAAGCAGTATCCCTGCCCCGCCCTCCAAAGCATGCCCGATGGTTGGCAAGGGGAGCCTTTTCAGCCGCTCCGATCCCAACACCAGCACCGGTGACTGCGTACTCTCAACCTCCTGCACCATTCCACGCCCGGCGGCGACCGTCACCCCGCTGCGTATCGGCAGCAGCGAGAGCCTGACGGTTATCGGAAGCGGGCTGCCAACCGACAGTGTGACCGGTATCTCCCGACCTGAAAACCCACCTGACTCGACCTGCAGACGCCACCGACCGGCCGTCACTCCGGTTATCTCGCAGCGTCCCGACTCACCGGTGACGCAAGAGGCGAGCTCCGCTCCATTCACCCCTCTGACGATGGCCCGCGCTCCGGCAATCGGGAGCCCTTCATCACTGAGAACGTCAATGATTACCCGTGACAGAGCCGGACGGCCCTGCCACGGTGACCGGGCAGCACATTCTGATGGCTGGAACATCAGCGAGATTACGGCCAGCAATATGCTGCCACTCATCACCGGAAGCAGGCTTCTGACCATTGGTGAATACTACTCCTGCTCCATCTCGAAAAGATATCTGATACTCTCCTTGCGCAGAAAGATCTTCGGGCTGCCATCGAGTGGACCGAGGCTGAAGATGTCCCTGTCGTAGTAGCGAACCATGCCACTCACACTCTCGCCATTCCTGAGAACTACTGTTACCGGAGTCTCACTCTTCATCAATTGGTCGAGGTACTGAGTCTCGCGCCCGGTATTCTCGATGCTGCTCCCGGTTCCCTTGACCGCGTTCTTGTGAACGGGCTTGCGGACAACGCGCTTCTTTGATTTCCGGGCAGGATTGCTCGGGGTGGATGCCCCCGGTTTGCTCCCGGGGCGACGATTTTTGGGAAATGGCATAGCCTCTCCAAAGGTGACAAGAGAAACAATATCGGGATTGCAGACAAGAGATCAGACTATTTGCCGGACCAATTGACGGAGGCCGGCGCAGCCATGTTTCGCTGCCGCTGGCGCTCGCGAATCTCCGCGATACGACGGGTGAGAGAATCTGGTGCCTTCGGATCAGGTGCCATCCCCTCGAGGACAGCAACCGCCTGATCGAACTGCAGAACACGTTCGAGACAGTCAACCTTTCCAAGCATAGCAAGGCGCTTCAGTTCGGGATCACTGGCGTGATCGATGACCGCCTGATAGGCAGGAAGTGCCTCATCGAATTCATCGCGCAGGTAACGAATTTGTCCGATACGCAGGTGAGCCTGCACGCCAAGCGTGTCATCAACGCGGTTGCTAACCACCTTTTGATACTCAACGACTGCCTGCCGCAGGTCATTCTTTTCGTAGTATAGCTCGGCAACGGCAAGACGCAAGCGTCGCCTTTCGTTCTCATCGCCAATCTGCGGCAGCAGCGTCTCATATTCACTGATCGCCTCGTCGCTCCTGGCAATGGCGGTATAGCATTCAGCAAGACGCAGCCGCACCTGAGGCAGGTCGGGTGAGGTGGGATGGTCCTCGATGAAGCGGATGAGGTGGCCGATCGCACGGTCATATTGACGCAGGTCGCGGGCACAAATGGTGGCCACTCTCAGGCGAATCTCGGCAGCCTTGTCGCTCTGAGGTGTCTCCTTGAGAAACTGTTCGCAGAGTGCCGCTGCCCCCTCATAGTCACCGTTATCCCAGGCGATTTGGGCCTGTTCGGCCAGCCCGGTTCGCGAGCAGCCGCCAGCGAGGAGTACCGACGGCAACAGAAGCGCGCTCAGCCCTCGCCACAGCCAGAGCCTGATGGCAGACGGCCGGGATCGACCGCTACCCGAACCCGGTCGATGCCGCACGGCATGACTCGATCTTTCCCTATTCCGGCTGCAACTCATTCTCCACCTGGACTGTCTGCTGCTCGACAAGCGAGGCACTGGCAACGAGATCCCCGTCAGATGTCTCGATCAGTTTGACCCCCTGAGCACTGCGTCCGGTAGCGCGAATCTTGTCGGCCTCCAGCCGGATCAGCTTGCCCTGGGTCGTGATGATCATCAACTGGCTCTCCTTTGCCACCGGAACGACCGCAACCACTTTGCCATTCTTGTCCGTCGTCTTGCTGTTGATCACTCCCTTACCGCCGCGTGACTGAATTCGATATTCACGCAAGCGAGTCTGCTTGCCATATCCGTGACTGGTGACCGTCAGCATCTGCTCGTCCCTGCTGACGGCGACGACGCTGACAACGAAATCACCTTCATTGAGCGTAATTCCACGCACACCGCGTGCCTGACGCCCCATGTCCCGGACATCCTCCTCGGGGAAGCAGATGGCCATGCCGTCGCTGGTGGCCAGAAAGATCTTCTTCTGGCCATCAGTGACCTCGACCGAGATCAGCTCATCCCCCTCGTCGACCCCGATGGCAATCAGCCCGTTGGAGCGAATGTTGGCAAATTCGGAGAGTTCTGTCTTCTTGATCACTCCCTGACGGGTGACCATCACCACATATCTGCCTTCGGTAAATTCACGAACCGGAATGACTCCGGCAATCGTCTCGGTATTCGGCAGGTTGATCAGATTGACGATCGCCTTGCCCCGTCCGGCGGCAGTTGCATCGGGAATTTCGTGCACCTTCAGCTTGTAGACTTTGCCCGAAGTGGTGAAGGCCATCAGATAGCTGTGCGTCGAGGCAATGAAGATGTGCGAAACGACATCCTCGGTTCGCGTGCTCATCCCCTTGCGTCCCGTGCCGCCCCGGCGCTGCGCCCTGTAGGTGCTGGTCGGTGTGCGCTTGACATATCCTGAATGAGTGAGCGTGATGACGACATCCTCATCGGCAATCAGATCCTCAAGAGTCAGCTCAACTCCGCTGTCGACAATCTGTGTGCGCCGCTCATCACCATAATCTTTCTGTACAGCGCGCAACTCCTTGATGATCACGCTGCGCAGAGACCGCTCGTTGGCCAGAATATCCTCGAGAACCACAATCAGCCTGATCACCTCTTCATATTCGTCGATGATCTTCTGCCGCTCCAGTGCCGCCAGACGACGCAACTGCATATCGAGAATCGCCTGAGCCTGAATCTCTGAAAACTTGTGGACCCGAACCAGCCCCTCTTTGGCCTCCTCCGTCGATCGTGACCGACGGATCAGCTTGATGATCTCGTCGATGATGTCGATGGCCTTCTTCAGCCCTTCGAGGATATGGGCGCGAGCACGGGCTTTCTTCAGGTCGTAGAGGGTTCGGTTGCGCACCACCTCGCGCCTGAAGGAGATGAACTCCGTGAGCGTCTCCATCAGGGTCAGGACCTTTGGCTGACCGTTGACGATCGCAAGGTTGATCACTCCGAAAGAGACCTGCATCTGGGTCATCTTGTAGAGCTTGTTGAGGATGATCTGCGGCATCGCATCGCGCTTCAGCTCGATGACAATCCGCACCTTCTTCTGAGCGGCGCTCTCCCGGTCGGTCTCGTCGCGAATCTCCGAAATCCCCTCAACCCTCTTCTCGTTGACGAGGTCGGCAATCTGCTCGATCAGCTTCGACTTGTTGACCTGGAACGGGATCTCGGTGATGACGATCGCGTCCCTCTCCTGCACTCCCCGCCCCACCTTGTCGATCGCCGCCCGCGCACGGATCTGCATCACTCCACGGCCCGTCTCATAAGCCTGGCGAATCCCCTCGCGGCCATAAATGAATCCACCGGTGGGAAAGTCAGGCCCGGGCACCAGCTTCAACAGCTCGGCTGTTGTCGTGCGTGGATGCTGCAGGAGTTGAATCGTCGCCTCGATGATCTCGCCCAGATTATGCGGGGGGATCTTGGTGGCCATCCCGACGGCAATCCCGTCCGATCCGTTGATCAGCAGGTTGGGGATCCTCGCCGGCAGCACCGTCGGCTCCTGGCGTGACTCATCGTAGTTGGGAACGAATCTTACCGTCTCCTTCTCGATGTCAGCCAGCATCTCCGTCGCAATCCGCGTCAGGCGTGCCTCGGTATACCGATATGCCGCCGCTGAGTCACCGTCGATGCTCCCCCAATTCCCCTGACCATCGATCAGCGGATACCTCATCGAGAAATCCTGCGCCATCCGTACCATCGAATCGTAGACGGCCGAGTCTCCATGAGGGTGATAGGCGCCAAGCACGTCTCCGACAACATTGGCCGATTTCTTATAGGGCTTTCCGGGAACCAGCCCCTTCTCGTTCATTGAATAGAGAATGCGGCGATGAACCGGCTTCAGCCCGTCACGCACATCCGGCAACGCCCGTCCGATGATGACCGACATGGCGTAGTCGAGATAACTGCGCCGCATCTCGTCTTCGATATTGATGGCTGTCTTCTGCAGATTCTCCATAAAGGCTCCGGTCTGTCAGCCGGCTGCTCACCGGCCAACGACCGCATCTGACCAAATGTTACTAAATCAGTTGTTACTAAATAAGTTGTTATTAAATAAGTTGCTACTAAATCAGGCTGTCCTGAGTCGATTTATCCTGAATCGACTGCATTTCAACCTGACAGGCATAACGGCGCAGATCCGAAAGCTGTCTGTCGGCGGCGCACGTGCTACTTCGGCATCTCGTCGCCACGCCGGAGAAGCAGTTTCAGCTCACCCTTCTGATCACGCCAGAAGACTCCGACATCGACGCCGAATCTTGCCGACTTCCATTGGGCATAGAATACCACCTCGCCACGAGCATTGATCGCCGGTTGCGTAAAGTTATTGAAGATATCTTCCTTCGTGCCACCAGGGATCGGCTGGTCCATGAGCGCAATCGTCTCGACGCCCTTTGCCGTTTTGATGAAGAGGCCGCGATTGCGACCGGCAAAGTTACCGATGAAGGCGACATCACCACGATCGTTGATGGCTGGCGCGCTGAAATCGGTAAAAGCGTAGTTGGTTCCTGGCAGGGTGTCACCGCTGCGCAGCAGCAATGACACCACTCCGTCCTTCCTCGTGAAGAGGCCACGGCCCGACTCCGGTCCGTCGAAGAAGCCGACAAAGGCCATCTCACCCTTGTTGTTGATTGCCGGAGTCCGGTTGCCAAAACCAATGAAGTTTGCCCCTTTGACCGGTGAGGGCCGGCCGGTAAAGGCAATCAGCTCAACACCCTTCGTGCTGGCGAGGAAAATCCCGCTCTTGTCTCCAACCCGGCCCAGAAAAGCAACCTCGTCGCGATCGTTGACCGTCGAGGGATAATAGTGCTCGGAGAATGTCCCGGTATCACCGACTCCGATGCGCTGGCCGCTGCGCGCAATCAACTTCAGCGTACCCTCGTGATGATAAAAGAGGCCCCGACCATCAGGATCGCCGTAGGTGCCAATGAAGATCACCGTCCCCTTGCCGTTGATCGAAATATTGCTGATGCCAGTGAAGACTGATGGCATGTTTGGCACCTCACCGCCAAGCTGCATCAGGGGCTGGATGCCTGAGGCCGTCTTCCTGAAGAGGCCGCTTCGGGGGATCCCTGTCCTTTGTGCCGCCGGGTCATTGGGATCAGCCACTGCGGCCGGCTCGGCCCTGTTGTCTCCGGGTCCGCCAATGAAGACCGTCTCCCCCTTGAGGTTGATCTGCGGAACACCGGCAGTTATCAATTTCTCTTTTTTATCTCCAATGGTCTCGACGAAATCGAGACTCGTCCGCCATTTGCCATCAGCCCCTCGCGTAAAGAGCCGCTGCCCGACACGATTCTCCGCCTGCGCGAAATTGTAAAGCCCGAGAACCGATATTGCCCCGCTCTCATCGATCTGGGGATAGCGAAAATTGCCAAACTGACTCTCCGTCAGCACCATCACCTCGATGGCCGAACTCTTCTTCGTCTTCTCGGTAATCGCTACCGGCTCGTCATCCGCGGGCTTCTCCTGCCCCTTCTTTACACCGGCCCCGGAACCCGCCGGCTTCTTCTCCTGCGCCTCTGCCAACGGTCCGCCAATAGTCATAATCAACAGGGTCAACAGGGTCAACAGCGTCAGGGCGGCCGGTAAAATCGAAAAGAGATGCGAGAAGCGAGCCTTAATATTTTTGATATCGTTGATGCGTTTCATGATTCGTACAACCCTCCAATGGTTCCGTCGTTAAATGGCGGAACGTTGATCGATATTCGAGCGCCGGGGGATCGACTCGTGATGAAGCACGGAATGGCCTCTTGTGCGACATCCTGAGATGGTAACCCGATCAGCGGGCCACTCTCTTCAGGAATTGTTGAGCGCATGATTGACGGCTCCCTCTACCCATTCACGAAAGTCGCGACGGAAGCCTTTGACACTATCCACCAGCCTTCCCTGTCGGTCAAAGATGAACGATTGCGGGATCGGCGCTCGCGGATCATCGCCGTTGAAGAGCAGAAAAGCGTCCTGTGGGGTGAAGCCAATCTTGTAGTTGATTGAGAACTGCTCCGTAAAGGCGCGCACTTTGCCAAGATCGCGTGCCGGATCCTCGACCGTCAGGCCGACGACCTCGACTCCCTTGTCGCGCAGCGTTCGCTGAATGGCGATCAGGTCGGGGATCTCCCGTCGGCATGGGCCGCACCAGGTTGCCCAGAAATTGACGAGTACCACCTTGTTATGACCAACAAGGTCAGAGACCCGCGCACTGCCACCATCGAGCAGCGTCACACTGTACTGGCCAACCCGACTGGCGATCGGGGTCGGCGATGGGCTCGGCGGTGCATAGGTGTATGACCGGCGGGATGGCTGAAGCGCACGGTCATTGACACTGTCGCTCTTGCGACACGAAACCGTTGCCAGTACAAGAATTGCCACGGCGATGATCGTCACTGCAGATTTTGCCTGCACGATATCTGCTTTCCGGGCGCCAGTGAGGTCTGCTCTTGAATCCAACTTTGGAACCAATCGATTTCTCTCCAGTCGATTTCTCTCCAGTCGATTTCTCTCCAGTCGATTTCTCTCAGGTGATTTCTCTCAGGTGATTTCTCTCCGGGCACATCTTCCCTGTGGAGAGTCTTATTGACCCAATCAACTAATAATCAACTACCAATCAATTACCAATCAATTACCAATCAATTGCCAAATACCCAATCACCGATTACTCTTCTTCCGGATCGCTCTTCGCCACTGACTTGCTGATTACTCCGCTCGCGTGATGGCGAGCCGGGGATCGCTGACGCCGAACGGGCAAGCTGCACCCCCAACAAAATATTGATGATAGCCTTTTTAATCCCGCCTGTCGATGATGATCACACTTTTTTAGCGACCATAAGTTAGCAGCTATAAGGTTGATGAAGAGCGGGCTATCGGGTTCCGGGGGCAAGCGGGCCGGAGCCGGCGAGGAGAACCGCTTCGCGCTGGTTCTCGATCAGCCGGCGCCGCAGTCTGGCAAAAGTTCGCTGATTCCACGGATTGACGGCCTCTTCAGCGAGCATGATCATTCGATGCCACGCTGATTCGAGATCATCGGCGAGGTGGGCGATGCGGGTAATGTCGTAGGGGATGGCCAGTTCAGAGACACCAAGGCGGGCAAAGGTGGCCAGGTAGCGAGCTGTCGAGAGATCCGGGCAGAGGAGGCGTTGTCGGCCAATCTTGAGCTCGATGCCGAGCAGCGTATGCATGATCTCGATATTTACCGGTCTCGTCGCCGTGGGAAGCAGGTTGCGCCTTGTGCGCTGGGTGCGAACGCGATGACGATAGATTGCGGCAATCGACTGGTCACCGAGCTTGTCGAGAATCTCCTCAAGGGAAATGTCAGGCATTGGAGGGCAATGATTGGCGGAGTCGTCGCTGAGTGGCCTCAGCAACGACTCCGCCGACCTCGTCAGAAGCTGAATCTTCCGCCGACCTGAAGCGCACGCGGGCCGCCGGATCCGAAGACCTGGGTGGCACGCTGCGTTGGCTGGCCGAAGAGCGCGTTATTGACGGTAAAGTTATAACCGCTGAGATTGGCGATATTGAAGATGTTGAACATCTCTCCGAAGATTGCCAGACGATAGCGATCCTTCCAGGTGAAGGTCTTCGTCAGGCGCAGATCCTGAGAGCTGAAGTTATCTCCAAACTCATAATTGCTCGGCAGTGAAAGCTGCGGGATATTCTGCCCGCGGGAATCCTGTTTGCCGGCATAGGTTCGGTTCCAGAGAGCAACCGCCGCCTCGAGATCCGATTTGCCACAGCCGCGGTTGAAGCAGTTATAGCCTTTGACGCCAATGATCGGCTCAGTGGTCGTGCCATCACCGTCAAGGTCGACGCCGGTGACGCTTGGCATGAGTGGCCCGCGTGATGACATCGCCGAAATGAATCCGAGCTGAATCCCGAGCGGCAGATCGACGATTCCCGAGACATTGAGGATATGCCGCGCCCCCTGGGGGCCCCAGGTTGCATTCCACCGGTCAAGGTTGGCAATGCCATTATAGCCATGCTGCACGGTGAGCGCATAGGAAGCGGTAAAGAGGAACCGGTTCGCCATCCGCTTGTCGAGCTTGACGAGCAGCGCGTTGTAGACTCCGCGGCCGGCCGGCGTCCAGAAGGTGATACCACCTGATGAACAGTTAACCGTCGGGTCGTTGACCTGGGCGGCACTGGTGCAGCGCGGAATGACTGGCGTCTGCACGCCGTTGATGCGGCGGTTGAAACGATTGTAATCAAGCTCGCCGAGCAGCGTGTTGACGAAGACGCGGCGAACGAGGTCTGCCGAGAGAACCATGTTGAACGGCAACTCACGCTGGAAGCCAACGCTCATCTGGTAGCTGCGCTGCACCGGGTAGTCGCGCGGATAGAGCTGCGAGCCCGACTTGAAGAGCTGAATGTTGCGCACCGACAGATTGTTGAGATCTTTCGGCGCGAGGTTGGCGGTGACTACCGGGCCCTGCTGGGCCACGACCTGCAGGAACTGACCGAGCGTCATGTTGGTCAGCGTGTTGGCCGGAAGCGGCGCGCCAACAGGTACCGGGCGGCCACCGGCGGCGATGTCAAGAATACCATTGAAGGGATTGACGAATCCGGTATGCGGGAACTGAATACGTCCGTTGCCCACCGGCCCGATGAAGGCGCGCTCCTGAAGACGACGCCAGAGCAGCTCCGTCTCCCAGTAAATCCCGCCGCCGGCCCTGATCACCGTCTTCTTGCTCTTGTCAATGTTCCAGGCCATACCAAGCGATGGCGAGTAGTTCTTGTAGTTGTTGCGCGTCGCCGAGAGGTCGCTCCCATAGAGTGGCGCCAGCAGCGCCGGCTTACTCAGATCCTTATTGACCAGTGTGCTCTCGAAATTCCACGCCAGACCGTAGTTGAGAGTCAGGTTCGAGGTCGCCTTCCACGTATCCTGCACAAACCAGCGGGCGCGGCGGTTGATCTTTGCCTGGCCGATGTTGTACGGCGGAGGCTGAGCCGGATTCCCGATGCCGACCACTCCACCGGCAAACGGCAGATTGAGAAGGTCAGCGTTGGTACGAATCACCGTCGGCAGGTTCGGGAAGAGCGCTCCAACCAGCGCCGCGGGAACGACCTGGCGCACATACTCGGGCGAGAAGGCGACGCCGCAACCTGGATCGCAGTAGCCCCAGAAACCTGTACCCGGCGCATGCTCAAGCTCCGTCCCGACGCGCAGGCGATGGGAGCCCTTCTGCCAGCTCAGGGTATCAAGGAAGGTGAAACGGCGCAGATCGCGCCCCTGCGTCGCATTCGAGGTGTTGCCAACCGTGAAATTGCTTGACCCAACCAGTGTCAACTGCGGAAAACCAAGACCGAGGCAGTTCGGGCAGACCGTTGAGTCGGCGAAGAGGTTACGATTCTGCCAGTAGGTCGTGTTGAAGCGAAAATCATTGACAAGGGTCGGCTTGATGATCGTCGTCAGCCCAAGCACTCCCTGGTTGGAGTGGTTCTTGTTCTGCAGCCAGTTGGACGGCAGTGGTGCGCCACCACTCGGCCCGAATCCGCGATTACGATCGTGTGAAAGCCTGACGAAGAGGGTGTTCTTCTCCGAAACCTTCCAGTCAAAGCGCGAGCTGAAGAGATGGCCGCGATAGGGGCTGCCAAAGTTCCCCGCCAGCCCGCGAACCGACGGGATGTCCGGCTGCACCGTGAAGACCTGTGTCTGATTGTTATACTCGTAGTTGGTAAAGAAGAAGAGTCGATCCTTGACCAGCGGACCGCCAAACCAGACACCCGGATTGCGGCGGACAAAGAACGGATCAGGGTTGGCCGCATTCCGGGCGAGTCCGGGATAAGCCGCCATGTGGTTGTCACGATAGAACATGTAGGCCGACCCGTGAAAGTCGTTGCCACCGGTACGCGTGACGACGTTGACCGACCCGACGCTGGTGATCCCCGTCGAGAGGTCGAAGTTGTTCGACGAGAGCTGGAACTCCTGGACCACCTCCTGCGAGAAGTTCATCCCCGTCTGCCCCTCGATCGGGTTGCGGACGTTGCCGCCATCGACGGTGATGTTCGTCTTGTCCGACGCCCCACCAAGCACCGAGACCGAGAAGAGCGAGTTATACTGTGAGGTCGTTCCTGGTCCAACCGTGACCCCCGGCTCAAGGAAGGCCAGCTGCAGGAAGCTGCGACCATTGAGCGGCAACTCCTGAATCTTCTGGCGCGTGATCACCCCGTCGATCGTGTGTGACTCGTAATTGATCTGCGCGGTTGTCCCCTCGACCGTGACAATTTCCGACGTCTGTCCAACCTCGAGGTTGGCATCGACCTTGACCACCGAGCCGGTCGCCACCGTCACCTCACGAATCAGTGTTCTGAAACCGGCGGCCTGGACCGTCACCTCATAGTCGCCGGCCTGCAGCAGGCTTGCCGTGTAGAGACCGTCTTCGGCGGTTACCGTCTTGCGCTCGATACCCGTCGCTTTGTTCTTGATGGCAACACTCGCCTTCGGAATGACTGCCCCCGAGGCGTCCTGTACCGTTCCTGAAATCGTCCCCGTCGGCACCTGGCCAACAGCCGACAATCCGAGGATGGCACACAGGATAATCATGGTGAGAACGTAACTGGCGGAAGTTCTCATATTGTGTAATTCTCCTTTGTCCGTGTTTACTTGTCCGTGTTTACTCTGGCCTTAATTGAACTGTGTTGATCTGTTCTGATGACCGATTATGGAAAAATGGCAAAAGTACGCTTCTGACTAAATATGACTGCACACAACAGCATATGCCCGGTACGTTTTGGATATAATTGGTATCTGCAACAGACAATAGTAAAAGAACAGCGGCATTATAGCCTTTACTGACAATTCGGCAAGTAAAATCAGTGAAGCAAAGAAATAAATGTCAGGGCTGCGAGAAGGGATTCTGTCGCGTGAGAGGTATGGAGAGTCCGGAGACTTGCGTTACCGCAGGCTTTGGAATAGATTACATGAGTAAAAACTCTGATCAGGAGATCGACCCGACGTCAGGATCACACAAACGTCGCTAACCGGCCTGGCAACAATGAGTGTAATACCCGGATTTACTACCCGGATTTATTACCCGGATTTATTACCCGGATTTATTACTAAAGCCTGCGCAGGTAACCGGCGAGCCTGAATGATACGGGGTGGAGACAAAGAGAGAATCTCCGATCAAAATATCATTCCGACTTGCCCCGGAAGACACATTCCTCCACAGACTGAAATATTCTTGTATCCGGATTCCTGTCCGCCAGCATATTATCTTATTGAATCCGGGACTCGATTTTTCGTACAGGATGAGAGATGGCGCGTTTTCATTTGACGCCCCGGATGGCGACGATCACGGGAATGGGCAGTGCTGAGTGGCCGGGAAGACTGGTACACGACCTTGGTCAAAGGTTTCAACAATGGGGCTGGCAATTGGGTCGCGGGCGGAAGCACAAAATAAAATGGGAGCCGAGCGTCAGGACGAGACACATTGCGGTGATCTTCTGCCTGGTGACGATAGTGACGTTTACGCTTCTTGGCTTCACCGCGGCGCGATTACTGAGTACCGAGGTACGAGCGCGAATGGGCAGCGTGGAGAACCTGCTGCTCGATCAGGTCTACATCTTCTCACAGAATGCGATCAACACCCGCCCGTTTGAGGAGCCGCTGGTGGCGATCGGGCTCGACGAATCGGTAAGATCCCTGATACTGGCAAGCACTAATGAGAAGTCGGATCTGGTTTACTGCGCGATCGTCGGACTGGACGGGCGCATCGTGGTGCAGTCCGGTCCCGGAGGATTGCTTGGCGACACGGAGCGGACTCGCCCGTATGACGGACTTTTGCGGGGCCGCTGGGATCGTCAGTTATGGGAACTCTTCCGGCATGACTTCTTTTACGAGATTCGGGTACCGATCCGTCTCGGAGGATCTCCGTTTGCCGAGGTGGTTGCAGGAATTCCGGCGGAGAGAATCAGAGGACAGCTGGCACCGGTAATTAAGCTGAGTCTGCTCTTCAGCCTGCTGCTGATCAGTGTCGGGGTCATAACGGCAGCGCTCTTTTCAAATGTTGTGCTCTGGCCGCTGCGCGAGGTGATGGAGAGCATCGAGCACCTTGAATCAGAGAGTGCGATGCACAGCGAGGTGCAGCCGGATAACCTGGAGATGCAGTCGATTTCACAGCGACTGCGTGAACTGGGGCGAAGATTTGCCGGCAACCGGACGGAGGTCGAGGCGGTTCGGGATCAGCTGCGTCAGGTCGTCGGCAGCCTGACAGAGCGGGTCCTGCTATTGGATCGTGAGAGGCGGATTCTGATGGCCTCACCGGAGGCAGAGCGACTTTTGAGTGGCGGCCGTGTTGCACTGCGCGGACGCCAGATCGGGGATGTCGTTCATCACAGCCATCCGATCGCGGTGTTGGCGGAGAAGGGCTTCAGTGAGGGCCACTCGCTGCAGGAAGTGATCACGCTGCCCGGCAACGGTGAGGGTGGGAAGCAGCGCATCGCCGCCTCATTGCAGATGTTCGAGGATCGCGAACAGCCGGCGGGGGCACTGCTGACACTGAGAGATTTCGACACACTGCAACGGCTGGAGACTCATCTCGATTTTGCGACGAAGCTGGCGGCGCTCAACCGGATTCTGGCAGGTGTCGCCCACGAGGTCAAGAACCCGCTCCACGCAATGGTTCTCCACCTTGAACTGCTCGAAGCCAAACTTGATGCCGGTGAGAATCCGACACAGCATATGCAGATTCTGACATCCGAGGTCAACCGGCTGTCGCGCGTCGTTCAGACCTTTCTCGACTTTACGCGCCCGGTGGAGTTACAGCTCAGGGAGATCGATGTCAACACCCTCGTGCGAGAGGTGATTCTGCTTGCCGCCGATGCCCGTGCCCAGGGTATCGATTTCGAGGAGCGCTATGCCCCCGGCCCGCTGAAGATCAAGGCCGATAGTGACCTGCTGAGGCAGGCGCTGCTCAATGTCATCATCAACGGTTGTCAGGTAATGCCGAATGGCGGCAAACTGCTGATCGAGACGGAGAGAGAGAATGGCCAGATCCTGATCTCGATCACTGACCACGGGCCGGGGATCCCGAAGGAGAGTCGCGAGAAAATCTTCAACCTCTACTACACCACCAAACCTCAGGGCAGCGGCATTGGTCTGGCTCAGGCATTTCGTGCGGTTCAACTGCACAATGGCCAGATCGACTTCGTCACCGAGGTCGGAGTCGGGACAAGCTTTTTCATCAGTATTCCGGCAAGTTGAAGGGTCAGCACTTACGCATATACCAGCCCGCATTTCTCATCAGTATCTATCTGAGCACCAGGTGAGCACTATCTGAGCACCAGGTGAGCACTATCTGAGCACCAGCTGAGCACCAGCTGAGTGAGAATTTCACTTTCAGCACCCCGGAATCAGGCTGCTCACAGATCCGTTTGCCCCGAGCGCAAACCAGCCCAGGGGAACGCCCTGGGAACCTCGCCCGAGAGCCCCCCGGCGTGTGGCGTGTTCCAATTAAGGCTCTGATCCCGGGGCTACCTTCTCCCGCTCGTCCACGGCACACCGGCGGCATCCATCGCGCTATGGAGGCGGCGCAGATCAGCATCAATCAGCTGTCGCAACTGTTTGAGCAGTGCCTCGAACTCTTCGGAGGCGATCTCAAACTGTGAGACCTGCGTCTGGGTAGGCCTGACGCTGGCATGCCTGATGGCAGCAGTGACGGTAGCGACCCGTGAAGAGATCGAGGGTGGAGGATTCTCCTGTCGGGCAGCGAGCGCACGATCACCATTGAGCTGTTTAATGATAGCGTTGAGGCGGTTATCGATAGAGGCAGCCTCGTCGCGAAGTTTGTCGGTAGCGCCGGGAGTCTCCTGAATTGCCCGGCGAGCAGTAGCGAGTGCGGTGCGGGTCTCAGCAGCCAGACCGGAGGCTCCGGTGACGGCACGCTGCAATCTGGCGGCCTTCTGCTGGAAGTCAAACAGCTTCTGACGATCGGCGGCGGCGAGCGTCATCGACCCCTCTGTCACCACCTGGAAGGGCTGGGGCTGACCGAGCAGAGTCCAGACGCCATTGACCCGCTTCGAGATTGACACCGAGTAGCGACCAGGCATGACCAGGTGACCGGATGGTGGCGGCCCAAAGACCTCCTCGAGCCCTTCGGTACCGGGCTGGCGTGGTGGAGCCAGTTGCGCGGCAGGGTAGCGCAGATCCCAGGTGACGCGCTGGAGACCGGCAGCGGTTGGACCATTGAGACGGCGGACAACATTACCGGAGGCATCACTGATGGTCAGCATGACCATCGGGGGCTCCTCTTCCTCTTCAGTGGTCAGCTCTGATTGCGAGGGATACTTGTAAGTCCTGCCCTCGGGATCTTTCTCACGCAACTTGCGTTCAGTCTCGCGGCGCAGCTGACGCCGCGACTTGAGTGCATCCTTGAGATAGTAAGTGATGGTCGCGCCAAACGGCGGGTTCTCGGCAGTGTAGAATGATTCACCGAGGAAGGCTTTCCCTCGTCCGCCGAACGGAGCTGACTGGACAAACATGAAGGCATCGCGAATGCCGAAGAGGTGTGCCTCACGGGTGAGGTTTTCGGTGGTGGCTTCGCGCAGCGGCGCGTAGTTGTCGAGAACATACATTCCGCGCCCGAAGGTGCCAACGATCAGATCGTTCTCGCGGGCCTGAATTGCGAGGTCGCGAACGGCAATGGTTGGCAGGCCGCCCTTGAGTTGAATCCACTTCTGGCCGCCATCGGCGGTGAAGAAGAGGCCGAACTCGGTGCCGACGAAGAGCAGTCCGGGGCTCACCGGATCCTCGGCAAGCGCCCAGAGCGGGTGGTTCTTTGGCAGGTTGGAGGCCACCGGGTTCCAGGTTTTGCCGGCATCGGTCGTCCTGAAAATGTAGGGTGAGAAGTCGGCATTCTTGTGGTTATTGAAAAGCGCATAGGCGGTGGCCGCATCGTGGCGTGAGGCAACGATGCGGGCGACGAAGGTTCGCTCGGGCACACCGGCAAACTGCTCAACCTTGCGCCAGGTTTTACCGCCATCCTCGGTGATCTGAATCAGTCCGTCATCGGTTCCGACATAGATCAGCCCCTCGCGCTTCGGTGACTCGGCAAGCGAGACGATGTTACCGTAAAAAGAGGTCGATTGATGCTTGGCGATCGCCTCTGGTCCCCAGATACGCCCCATGACCGGGAGAGAGTCACGGTCGATCTGGCGCGTCAGATCAGGAGAGATCGCCCGCCAGGTGTCGCCACGATCATCACTGCGGAAGAGGCGATTGGCGGCGAAGTAGAGGCGCCCCGGAGCGTGTGTGCTCGTCACCAGCGGTGAGTCCCAGTTCCAGCGAAGCGGCGGCTCACCCTTCCCTTCTTTTGGCTGAATGCCAACTCGCTCACCGGTGCGACGGTCATAGCGCACCAGCACGCCGTACTGCGACGTCGAGTAGATAATGTTCGCATCGGTCGGATCAAAGCGCGAATGAAAGCCGTCTCCACCCTGAGTGACGAACCAGTCGCCATTGGTTATGCCGCTCTGGCTGGCGGTTCTCGCCGGACCACACCACGAGTTGTTGTCCTGAGTCCCGCCACAGACATTGTAAAAATAGCCATTCTGCTCGACAGCGACATCGTAAAACTGGGTGATTGGCATGTTCGCTTTGAAGTGCCAGTTGGCACCACGATCGAAGCTCTCATAGATCCCTCCGTCGCTGCCGACCAGATAGTAGTCGGGGTGGCGCGGATCGATCCAGATGGCGTGATTATCGACGTGCTTGCTCTTTTCGCCGAGCGGACGCAGCGTCCGACCGGCATCGTCGGAGACCTGAAAGACAACATCGGGGATGTAGAGACGATCGACATCGCGTGGGTCGCAGATTATCTGGGCATAATACATCGCCTGGGCAATGCGCGTGTTGGTGCGCTCCCAGGTGGCACCGCGATCGAGCGAGCGATAGATGCCGCTGCCATTCTCGGCTGCCTCAACCGTGGCATAGACGACAGCAGGATTGACCGGTGAGACAGCAATGCCGATGCGGCCAAGTTCGCCGGCGGGAAGCCCTCCGCGCAGCTTTGTCCAGGTGGCGCCGGCATCGGATGACTTGTAGATCGCCGACTCCGGACCACCGTTGATCAGCGTCCAGACGTGACGACGTCGCTGCCATGCCGCAGCATAGAGAATGTCGGGATTGGATGGATCGATGACGACATCGCTGACGCCGGTATTTTCGCTGATGCTCAGAAGACTCTTCCACGTTTTGCCGCCATCAGTTGTCTTGTAGAGTCCACGATCGCCTCCCGGACCCCAGAGAGGCCCCTGTGCGGCAACATAGACCACCTTCGAATCGCGGGGGTCAATGACGATCCGGCCGATATGCTCAGATTTCTCCAGACCGACACGCCGGAAGGTTCGACCTGCATCCTCTGATTTGTAAAGGCCGTCACCATAGCCGACGCTCCGCTGGCTGTTCGATTCACCTGTGCCCACCCAGAGCACGGCCGGATCTTTCGGATCGAGGGCAAGGGCGCCGATCGAGTAGGACCCGTAATTGTCAAAGACCGGTGTCCAGGTAGTCCCGCCATTGATCGTCTTCCAGACGCCTCCCGAGGCGACGGCGGCAAAATACTTTGAGCGATCGTTCGGATCGACGGCGAAATCGACGACTCGTCCGCCAGTAACCGCCGGCCCGATCGAGCGAAATCGCAGACCGGCAAATGTTCCTGTCGACAGCGGATCGGCGGCCTTCTCCTGCTGCTGGGCATCCACGCCAGTCATCAGGCAAACGAGTGGCGCCATCAGCACCAGAATAAATGTCCGGATATGTCCCATCCGTCCCATATCTCCAATCCCCTTCCCCTACTTCAGATACTTCGCCAGAAACTGATAAATTTCAGCACGTGATTCGCGAGCAAGCCTCGTATCGATGCGGTTAAATGCGTGCCCGCCGGGGGCCGCATCATAGATCTTGTATTCGAACTTTTTGCCGGCAGCCTGGAGCGATTTGATGAGATGCTCGACTTCAAGCACATTGACATCCTCATCATTGGTATTGGTATGAATCAGGAGAGGAGTTTGAAGTTTCCCGGCATTCCAGGCAGGCGAGCGGCGCCGGTATTCACTGACATTCTGTTCAGCGGTTTTGCCAAGGTGGTACGGAGCCGAATAGAGGTCACGATAAGACTGGCTCTTGTATCCCATGCGCGCGACGAGGTCGCTGACTGGCACTCCGGCATAGACGGCTTTGTAGTCGTTCGGATAATTAAAAGCGTTCATGAGAGAGATCAGACCACCGTGGCTCCAGCCGATGATGCCGACCCGCTGTGGATCGATGCGCGGGTGGGCATCAAGCATCCACTGACGTCCGGCATGGACGTCATCGATCTCAAGACCACCGTAATCGATCAGTCGCCAGAACCCGCGCCCGTAACCGTTACTGCCACGGTATTCGGGGGCAATGATCGCATATCCCTGCCCGATCAGCTCACGGACGATATGGAGGTAGCTCGTCTCGAAGCTGCCGTGGACACCTCCGTGGACAAAGACGATCAGGGGCAGTCGCGCAGTCTCCGGAAGGTTGCGGGGGATGAACGTGTAGGCGCGAATGATCACCGGATTGGTTGCGCCCTGGCCGGTGGGATTGGGGACGACACGCGGTGGGGCACTGGTGTAGCGAACCTTGTCGACGATGGCAATATCATCGAGCCGGCGATGCCACATCAGGTCATCGATATCCTTACGCAGTGTCGATTCAAGAAAATCCAGCTGCTCTTCGAGCTGACTTATGCGCTGTGCCGTCGGATCCCCCGTCGGACGCGCCTCGCGCTCCTGGGCATTGACTGCCGGGGCAAGCTGCAGGACAACCAGGAGAAGCATCAGGGCAATGACTAAACCTGGAAACGCAACATTGGGACACCGTGCGGTAGAATCATCACGAATTGTGGACGTGTTCCAATGTTGCGTGTTCCGATGCCGGCTGTTACTAACTGGTCTCAAACCCCACCTCCGAATGAGACTACTTTTTGCCGAAGAGGCCCCCGAGCATCCCCATGACATCATCGACGGGGGATCCATCGCGATCCCGATCGAGGAGATTGGAGAGAAGTCCCAGAACATCACCACCGCCGGAGAACTGCTGTGAGGCGCCACCGAGAAGCCCGGCGAGATCGCCCGCGCCGACTCCCCCCTGCCGCTGCATTCTGCCGACAGCTCCCATGACTATTGGAGCCAGCACCTGGAGGAGTGGACCGACCTTGCCAAGGTCAAGGCCACTCGCCTGGCTGACACTTTGAGCAATAGCATTGGTCTGCCCGCCAAAGATGTGTCCAAGAATCGAAGCGCCGCCACCCTGCCCCTGAACGACACTGCCGACAAGGCCGGCAACATCATCGAGGACGCTGCCATCGTGGTCGCGATCGAGCGCACCAAGCAGTGACGAGGCACCCTGCTCTGACTGGCTGTTGTTGGCAAGACCGCCGAGCAGCATCGGCAGTGCCGCCTGGATTGCCGATCCGGTTGCCCCCTGGTCGGCACCTATCGCCTGACTGATCTGATTAATGGTGTTCTCATTGAGCGATTCCTGCAGCAATGCGGTGATATTCATTTCGATCTCCCTTTCGATCTCTCTTTCGATCTCTCTTTCGATCTCTCTTTCGATCTCTCTTTCGATCTCTCTTGAAGAGTTGAATAAACGCGAAGGACAAATATAATCTCCCAGGCAGTTCACTGCCAATCAATTTCAGTGGTGGATGAAATATGTCGGAAGAAAAGCCGGCGACAAATGCAGAATCGGAGTTGAGGCCTCGCGATGGTGGTGATCGTCAGCGCTTTGCGCGTCTCCGCCGGTGGTGGAGAGACTATCCGCGCGAGATGTCGGTGGCGGTTGTTGGCGCGATCTGGCTGCTGCTGCTGGCGCTGTGTGCGCCCGGATTCTTTGTTGCCGGAAACCTGAGTGATCTGGCGGTTGGCAACGCCCCGGCGCTGATGGTCGCGATCGGGATGACGGCAATCATCATTTGTCGTCAGATCGATATCTCGGTGGGCGCACAGTTTGCGTGGTGCACGGTTGCTGCCGGATTACTGGCTAAATCAGGGATGCCGCGGGCAGGACTCTTCCTTGCGATCCCTTTGTTTGGGGCGGTTCTGGGGATGCTCAACGGCTGGCTGATTGCCTTTGGCGGTATCCCCTCGATTGTGGCCACGCTCGCCATCTCGATTCTGCTGCGTGACGGGCTGCGCTGGATCTTCGAGGGTGCGTGGATACAGGAACTGCCAGGCGACTTTCAATGGCTCGGTCTTGGCCAATCGTCGGGACAATGGGTGATCGTCGCGACGACGCTGCTGGTGTGGGTACTGGCGACCGTGGCGTCAGGCAATCTGGCGGCAGCAAGAGCAATCTATGCCACTGGTTCAAATGAGGAGTCGGCGCGGCTTGCCGGCTTGTCACCACAGCGAATCACGCTGGGAGTCTTTGTTTTCTCCGGGGCGTTGACGGGAGTAGCGGCTCTCCTCAATTCCGTGCGCTTCAGCGAATTGCAGAGCAATTCCGGCAATGGTCTGGAGCTGAAGACGATTGCCGCGGTGGTCATTGGAGGAACGGCGATCAATGGTGGGCGCGGCACGCTGGTTGGAACACTGCTTGGGGTCGTACTGCTCGGCACGATCGGTGCGGCGCTGACCTATCTTGGCATTCATCCGTCGTGGGAGAAGGCAATCCAGGGGGCAATCGTCCTCGCAGCCGTCTCCATCGACCTGCTGGTGAGGCGATCAAATGGCCGTGCGTGAAGAGACCGGACGACTGACCGTCGCGCCACGCTGGCAGCGCATCTTCCCCAACCGTGAATGGTGGCTGCTGGTGGCATTGGCGCTTGAGATTCTCTTCTTCGGGCAGACCGGTGTGCGCTTCGCGACGGTCGAGAACAGCGTCGAGATCGTCCGGTTGGCAGTTGAACTGGGGCTGCTGGCGATCGCGCTGACGCCGATCATCGTCAGCGGTGGCATCGATCTCTCGGTCGGCTCTAATATGGGGCTGGCGGCAATCTTCTGCGGCTGGCTCTGGCACGATCAGGGCTGGCCAATCTGGGGCAGCGTCGCGGCCACCCTCATCCTTGGCCTTGTCCTGGGAGGCTTCAACAGCCTGCTGATCGGCTGGCTGCGCCTCCCGCCATTGATCGTCACACTCGGCACCTTCTCGCTCTTTCGGGGGATTGCCGAAGGACTCAGCGGAGGATCGACCAGCTACAATGGCTTCCCGGCGCAGTTCCTGCTGCTCGGACAGGGCTATATCGGGGGCTGGCTTCCACCGCAATCGCTCATCTTCGCCCTGGCCATTATTGCTTACGCGCTGCTGCTCCATCGAACGATCTTCGGGCGAGCCCTCTACGCAATTGGCTGCTCGCCCGATGGCGCAAGACACGCCGGTATCCCCGTCAGCCGCCGACTTGGCCTCGTCTACCTTCTTGCCGGACTGGTTTCGAGCCTCGCCGCTGTCGTCTATATTGCGCATCTTGGCCAGGCCCGATCAGATGCCGGAACCGGTTACGAGTTGATGGCCATCACCGCAGTCGTGCTTGGCGGCACCTCGATCTTCGGCGGGCGCGGCACTATTCTCGGGACCATTCTCGGCCTGCTGGCAATCGTTGTTCTGCAGAATGGCATGCGCCTCTCCGGATTCCCGGCGGAACTGACCGGCCTGCTCACTGGTCTGCTGCTGCTGGCAACAATTCTCGCGGAGAGGTTTGTCCCACGCGACCGTGCCATACTCAAAGAGGGGCACAACCAACCGACGACGGAGGAGACTGAAGTGAAGAACAGACAGGTTGCCATCCTCAGCGCCGTCATCCTGCTGGCGGCGCTGATTGTCGCTGCCAGTAACTGGATGCTGGTACGCTCGCTGAAAGAGGAGCTCTCCGAAAGCAGATCGACTCCGGCGGCAGATGCCAGGCGGCAGATCACCGTTGCAGTCATGCCCAAAGCTAAGGGTGATCCTTACTTTATCAGCTGCCGCAAGGGTGCAGAAGAGGCAGCCCGGGAACTTGGCGTCGAACTGATCTGGGACGGTCCCACCGACCTCGATCCGGCAAAACAGAATGAAGTGGTCGAGGGGTGGATTACCCGCAAGGTCGATGTCATTGCCGTCAGTGTCGAGAACGAGGCAGCGATCTCGACGGTACTACGTAAGGCGCGTGCTCGCGGTATCGGCGTGCTGACATGGGACGCCGATGCCCAACCTGACGCCCGCGACTACTTCGTCAATCAGGCAACTCCCCAGGGGATCGGCAATACGCTGACGGATGAGGCTGCCCGGATAATGAACGGCACCGGTGAAATGGCCGTCATCACCGGCAGCCTCAGCGCTGCCAACCAGAATGAATGGATCAGATTCATCCGCGAGCGGCTGGCCGCGAAATACCCGTCGATGAAGCTCGTCGCCGTTCAACCGAGTGGTGGTGATCGCGACCGCGCCTTTGCCGAGGCGCAGAACCTGCTCAAGGTCTACCCCCGGCTGAAGACGATCGTGGCCATCGATGCCCCCTCGGTGCCGGGCGCCGCCGAGGCCGTCAGACAAGCCGGCCGCCGCGATGTCAAAGTCACCGGGCTCTCACTCCCCAACCTCTGCAAACCTTACGTCCACGACGGCGTCCTTGACAGTGTCGTCCTCTGGGATACCTTCAATCTTGGCTACCTGACGGTGCTTGCCGCCAGCGAACTCCATCAGGGAAGGCTTCCCGCCGGCACAACCTCGATCAATGCCCGCCGACTGGGAAAGATCGAGGTGCGCGACGGCCAGATCATTCTCGGCTCGCCATTCATCTTTAATCGCGACAATATCGATCGCTTTGATTTCTGATCAGTCCTCGAAGTCAAACTTGTAGATCTCGTTGATCTGCGTCTCCGGAGTGAGCATGAAGAGATCATTGATGTAGCCGGTATGCAGATCGTAGACCCACCCGTGAAGATGTGGCCGCTGTTCGCTCTTCCACGCATGCTGGACAAACGAGGTTTCGGCCAGCTTCCAGACCTGCTCCTCGACATTGAGCTCGACCATCCGCCTCCAGCGAAGAGTCGAATCTTTGATCCCCTCCAGCTCGCGCTGGTGGATACGATAGACATCTTTGATATTGCGCAACCATTTGTTGATCAGACCAAGATGGCGGTGCGAGAGCGCATTGGTCACACCACCACAGCCATAATGGCCGCAGACGATGATGTGTCGCACCTTGAGGACGTCGACCGCGTACTGCAGCACACTCAGCATATTGAAATCGGTGTGGATCACCTGATTGGCGATATTGCGATGAACAAAGAGCTCTCCAGGCTCGGTTCCGGTGATCTCCTCGGCCGGCACCCGGCTGTCTGAACACCCGATCCAGAGAAACTCCGGCTTCTGGTCATCCGCGATCCGCTCGAAGAAGTCCGGACGCACGTCAAGTTTATCCTGTACGAAGGCCTTGTTGGCCAGCAGCAACTTTTTATAGCTTTCCATCGAGCCCTCCACCTTTGCGGTAATGTTGCAATTTTGAGTAAAAATGCTTCAGTTCGATATCGATATTCCGGTAACGTGCGTTCTCCTGGAAATCGAGAATGACATCGTAAATATCGGCATCGATGAACGTCGCCCTTGTCCCATCGATGATCAACTGTGAGTCGGAGGGCACCTTCAGCAGTTTCTCCTTGAGTTCGTTCTTGTTGATGAACGAGACATCCTTATTGAACCGCAACAGGTAACTCCTCTCCTGATTGACGAGAGTTATCGATGAATGATGATTGGTGCGGATGACAAAGAAGAATCCAACGACCAGGCCGATGGCGATCCCCATCAGCAGATCAGTGAAGACGATGGCGAGAACCGTGATGATAAAGGGTAGAAACTGGTCAATCCCGGCGGCATACATCTTCCGGTAGAGGGTGACTTTGGTCAGCTTGTAGCCAATGACCAGCAGGATCGCGGCGAGGCTGGCCAGCGGAATGCGGTTGAGAAGCGCGGGGATGAACAGCACACAAACGAAGAGCAGGACCCCGTGAACAACTGCCGAGACCCTGGTTCGTGCTCCGGCATAGGCATTGGCCGAGCTGCGAACAATCACCGAAGTGATCGGCAGTCCTCCAATCAGGCCGGAGATCAGGTTGCCCACCCCCTGGGCCTTCAGTTCCCGATTGGTATCGGATATTCGGCGGAATGGATCGAGCTTGTCCGAGGCCTCGATCGAGAGGAGCGTCTCGATGCTGCCGACCACTGTCAGCGTGCCGGCAACAACATAGACCTGACGGTTGTTCCAGGCACTCCAGTCGGGAAGAGTGAACTGACCGAAGAAGGCCGCGAGGCTGCCGGCAATCGGCAGAGTAACCAGGTGGCCATCTTCAGACCTCAGGGCAAAAGGGCTGCTCGCCTGCCGAAAGATCTCATTGATCAGAATGCCCACAATGACAACAAAGAGAGGTGCCGG
>CAIKMY010000021.1 GCA_903828635.1 uncultured Acidobacteriota bacterium | reverse complement strand
TTTCACCGCCAGCTCCGATTGCAGGATGCCCGCCGGCCAGAAGACCTGAACTGCGTCAACCGTTGCCCGGTAGCCGAGGCCAAAGATGGTGCCCGCTGACGCCGGTGATGGCGAGGCGGCGTAGATCTCCAGTTTCTGGCGCAGGCTGCCACTGCGCAACTCCACCTTGGAGCCGACGGCACTCCGGTTGCTTGTTTTGCCGGAGAGGCGCAGGCTCGCGTAATTGCCGGTGACGCCCTCCGCTTGCAGCAGCGTCAGCGCTCCTGATTCGGTAACCGCGACGATATCGGCTCCGCCGTCGCCGCTCAATTCCCCCAGCGCAATGCTTCGAGATCGACGCAATCCGGCTGCCTGCCGGCCAATCGCCGCCGGCGGACTCAGTCGTTGCCCAAGCCCACGCTGCCAGACCAGCCCCTCGGCTGTCTGCCCGATCAGATCGAGAATTCCGTCAAGGTCGAGATCCGCAAACTGGGTACTCCACCAGCCGGGCGTATTGCCCGACTCGCCACGCGTGAAGCCGCCACGCCCATCGCTCAAAAACAGCCCACCGACTCCGGCTGGCGATGGAAAATAGAAGTCGATGAAGTTGTCCTTGTTGAGATCTCCCGCTGCTACCCCAAAGCCACCACCCGTTGCTGTCAGCCCGACTGCCGCCGCCACCTCGCGGAACGAACCGTCCCGCTGGTTGCTGAAGAGCTGTACCGGCCCGCCGAGGTTGACGAAGAGCAGATCGACGTCACGCTGGTTGTTGTAGTCGGTGCCGACGATGGCCGTCGTCTTTAAACGACCGCCACCCACGCCGGCCGCCGCGGTCGTCTCCGCGAAAGTTCCGTTGCCATTGTTACGGTAAAGGCGATTCTCCTCACCCGGGAAATCATCGGGGAAGACCGCCGTCTCTGCGGATGGAAACTGATCGATCCGCGCGAAATTGCCAACCACCAGATCGAGATCGCCGTCGTGGTCGATGTCAATCCACGCCGCGCTCATTGCCCAGGAGCCATAAGCCGCCGGCAACCCAGACCTCTCCGTGACATTTTGCCACGTACCGTCTCCCACATTCTTCCAGAGCGTCAGCGTCTGGTATCCGAAGAGTGCAAGATCCGGTTTCTCATCGTTGTCGTAATCGCCGAAGACCGCTCCACTGAGCATCCCCTCCGCCTTCAGGCCCGATCGCCCGGTAACATCGCTGAACCTGCCGCCTTCGTTGCGCAGAAGCCGGATGAATGGCCGTCCGCTCTCGTCGATCCCGTTGATCGCAATGTCCGAGCGACGGTCACCGTCAAAATCGCCAATCGCCTGACTGCTGCTCATCGACGCTACCAGGCTGCGGCGCACCTCGGCGGAATATTCTGACCGCACCAGTCGCTTTCCAAGAGCACTATCGATCCCGGGACCCCGATCGCTGGTCGTGATTGCTTCGCCAACTGCACGATAGCCGGTTCTGCCTCCATCCGCCGCTACCAACCCCGGCTCAATTCCGGTGGTAATCACTGCTTCGGCATACTTTCCCTGTTCGCCATAAGTCAGCCCCAGAGTCGTCGCATAACCGCTCGCCTTCAATTGCTGAAAGCGTGCGAGCATCTGCTGGCCCTCAGCCGTTTTGCCGGCGCGAATCAGCGCCTGCGCCAAACTGTAGGCCGCCGTGGCATTGTATGGCTCTGATTCCAGAGCCCGCCTGAAGACCTCCGCCGCCTGTCCGTACTGCTGCATCGCCGAGTGAATCTGCCCGATCTGGATGTTCGTGTATGGATCCTTCGCATCGATTGCCAGCAAACGATTGAATGCCTCCAGCGCCTCCG
>CAIKMY010000020.1 GCA_903828635.1 uncultured Acidobacteriota bacterium | reverse complement strand
CATCATATCGGTGTGGTTGTTATAAATCTCCAGCCCGTCGAGTCTCGTGGTTGTCCAGTCAGCCTTCTCCTCGACGTGTGAGAGGAAGATATTGCCGCCAGCAGCCCTGACAAGCTCAATATAGGCGTCGCGGTCGTCGACCTTGCCGGGGCGGTATCGGGAGAGGATCGAACTGGTCGGGTAGTTGAGGAATCCCTCACCCTCGGAACCGGGAATAAAGAGGATGCCATCACGCAGGCCTCGCCAGCTCTCATTAATGAAGTCGCGTGGCGGGCGGACGTGATCAGTGAGGAGAATGATCCTGACACCGGTCTTCTTCGCGGCTGCGAGCAGTTCGGGACGTGTGCCGCCGGTGTGGGCCGAGTCCTCGGCGTGAGCGTGCAGGATCGCTCGATAATCGGTCAGCCCATGTCGTAGCGAGACGGGCCGCCGCCGGGCAGCAAGGTCGGCCCGTGCCGTGGCGACCGCCGTCAGTCGCTCAGCCGCCAGCCGCTCGATGGTTCGATACCGCCGCCCGACCCCAAGCGCTGGCGCGGTCGTTGTCGTTGCCTCGCCATTCTCTGGTACCAGCACCATCACGGCCGTTGTCAGCAGCAGCACGATCACCAGCAACCATCTTGCGATCTTCATACCACGATGCCTCCTCTTGCGTTTCAAACGCGCTCGGGCATAATTCATCGGAAACAGGAATATCGGGACTCAAAGAGTACTCCATATTCGCGACGAAATTAAGGACTTGAGAGGATGTTCATGAAAATGCGAGTTCTGTTTGGTGGCATGCTCGGGTTGGTCTGCCTGCTCGGCTCCGTACGGGTTGTTGGTCAGGAGGACTGGCAGAAGCTCTTTGATGGCAGGACGATGAACGGCTGGCAACGCAAGGCGGTTCACGATGGTAACGGCGGGATCTGGACGGTGGAGGATGGGGCACTCGTCGCCGATCAGGAGCCTGATCACAAGGGCGGGCTGCTGGGTACGGATCAACAGTACTCAGATTTCGAGATCGAGCTTGAGTTCAAGGTGGACAAGCCGGCCGATACCGGCCTCTTCCTGCGGACACGCGACGACGGAATGGGCTATCAGATCACCATCGATTATCGCGATGATGGCTTCATCGGCAGCCTCTACGCGCCGGCTGAGGGGGGCTTCATTCAGCAGAATCGTGACTGGATAAAGTACTTCAGGAAGGATGACTGGAACAAGCTGCGTGCGCGGGTTACCGGTCAGCCGGCACATGTCGTCGCCTGGCTGAATGATGTCAAAATGACCGACTTCACCGATTCGCGTGCGCGTTACCCGCGTGAGGGTTACATCGGATTGCAGGTTCACGGTGGTGCCGGTTCGTGGGGTGAAAAGAGCCGCGCCCGCTATCGCAATATCCGCGTTCGCTCAGTCAAATAACCACAGGCAGGAGGTTGTGCCCATGAGATGGCGAGGCGTGGCGGCCGCATGGTTATTGCTCGTGATGTTGCTGCCGAATACCATCGGCAGTCTCTCCGGTGAGACCGGGGCAGAGTCTGCCCGGCCAAACATTCTCTTCATCATTGCCGACGACTGGTCATGGCCGCATGCCGGAGCCTATGGTGACGGGGTGGTAAAGACTCCCGGCTTTGACCGACTGGCACGTGAGGGGGCACTTTTTACCAACGCCTACACTGCCTCGCCGTCGTGCACCCCGTCGAGAGGGGCGGTTCTGACGGGACAGGCGGTTCATCGCCTCGAGGATGGTGGCAACCTCTGGAGCTCACTGGCGACGAAGTTTGTCGTCTACCCCGATCTGCTTGAAGCGCAGGGTTACAAGGTGGGCGTGACACGCAAGGGATGGGGGCCGGGCAATGCTGCCGCCGGCGGTCGCCAGCGCAATCCCGCCGGTGATCAGTATGACAGCTTCGATGACTTTCTTCGCCAGACACCGGCTGGAAAGCCGTTCTGTTTCTGGTTTGGCTCGCAGGATCCGCACCGGCCCTACGACAAGGGCAGCGGAGTCGCTGCCGGATTTGATCCGACACGGGTAAAAGTGCCCGCATTTCTGCCGGACACTCCTGAGGTCCGCAGCGACATCCTCGACTACTACTTTGAGGTTGAGCGGCTCGATCGTGAGGTGGTCGGGATGCTGCGCCTGCTGGAGTCGACCGGCCAGCTCGATCGGACGCTGGTGGTGATGACTTCTGACAATGGCATGCCGTTTCCGCGTGCCAAGGCGACCGTTTACGACGGCGGGACGCGGATGCCATTGGCGATGCGCTGGCCGGCACGGATCAGGCCGGGGCGCATCTACGACCAGTTTGTCAGCCATACCGATCTCGCGCCAACCTTTCTTGAGGCGGCAGGGCTCAAGCCCCTGCCGGAGATGACCGGCCGCAGCCTTTGGCCACTGCTTGAGGGGCGTCGTGATGGTCGTCGTGATGGTCGTCGCGATCAAATTTTCCTCGAACGCGAACGGCATGCCAACGTGCGGCGCGGTGACCTCAGCTATCCGGTGCGTGCGGTGCGCACGCGAGACTATCTCTACATTCGCAATCTGCGTCCGGATCGCTGGCCGGCTGGTGATCCTGAGATGTATTACGCTGTTGGTCCGTTTGGTGATATCGATGACGGGCCGAGCAAGCAGTTGCTGCTGAGCCGCCGTGACGATCCGCTGATCGGGCGCTACTTCCAACTGGCAATGGGCCTGCGGCCGGCTGAGGAGCTTTACGACCTCCGGAAAGATCCCGGGCAGTTGCAGAATGTCGCTGCTGAGCCTGGCTACGCTGCAATCAAGCGTCGCCTGCGGGCTGAACTCGATCGCTGGATGCGCGAAACGGCCGATCCGCGCGCCACCAGCGACGATGACCGTTTCGATCGTTACCGCTACCATGGTCCTCCGGGGCCGTGATGCGTCGGGAGATCATCATGAGATTGCGACCTCTGCTGGCGGTGATTCCGGCTCTCACCATCTGGCTTTCAGCAGCGCCGATGATTGGCGAGGCGACGACTGACGCCGGCCGTCCTCCGAACATCGTGCTCATCTATGCCGATGATCTTGGTTATGGCGACCTCGGTACATATGGTGCGAGAGGCTACCGCACGCCACATCTTGACCGGATGGCCGCGGAAGGCACCCGCCTCACCAGTTTTTACGTTGCGCAGGCAGTCTGCTCAGCCTCGCGGGCGGCACTGCTCACCGGCTGTTACCCCAACCGCATCGGCATCAATGGTGCGCTCGATCATCGCTCCAATTACGGCATCGACTCCGGTGAGACGACGATTGCCGAGGCTCTGCGGACGCGCGGTTATGCAACGGCGATTTTCGGCAAATGGCACCTTGGCCATCATCCGGCCTTCCTGCCGACACGTCACGGCTTTGATGAATATTACGGTCTGCCCTATTCGAACGATATGTGGCCGAATCATCCGGTGACGAAAAACTACTACCCGGAACTGCCGCTGATCGAGGGCGAGAAGGTAATTGCACTCAATCCTGACCAGTCACAATTGACGACGACTTACACCGAGCGAGCCGTCAGCTTCATCGAGCGCCACCGCGAACGCCCATTCTTTCTTTACCTGCCACACAGCATGCCGCACGTGCCGCTCTTCGTCTCTGATAAATTCCGTGGCCGGACGGAGCGCGGCCTCTATGGCGATGTCATCGAGGAGATCGACTGGTCGGTCGGGCAGATCCTCGCGACACTGCAACGACAGGGTCTCGATCGTCAGACGCTGGTGATCTTCACCTCTGACAATGGCCCGTGGCTCCCCTATGGCAATCACGCCGGGACGACGGCCGGGTTGCGCGAGGGGAAGGGAACTGCGTGGGAGGGGGGTGTGCGCGTCCCCTTCATTGCCCGCTGGCCGGGAAGGATACCCGCCGGCAGAGTCGTTCGTGAGCCGGCAATGACGATCGACATTCTGCCAACACTGGCAAAACTTGCCGGCGTGGCCTCGTCATCCGCCCGCCCGATCGACGGGCTCGATGCCTGGCCGACGATCTCCGGTAATCGCCGCGCAAAGACCGCCCACGATGCCTTCTACTTTTACTGGCTTGGCGAGCTTCATGCCGTACGCAGCGGCAAATGGAAGCTGCACCTGCCCCATCCCTATCGCCATCTCGCATCAACCGGCAGCGACGGGCGCCCCGGCAAGGATGAGACCCTGCAGGCGGAGATGGCGCTTTATGATCTGGAGCAGGACCCCGTCGAGCATGTCAACGTCGCCGCCGGCCGGCCGGAGGTTGTTCGCCAGCTCCTGAGTCTCGCTGAACGGGCTCGTGCCGATCTTGGAGACTCGCTCACCCGACGTCAGCCGACCAATGCCCGCCCTCCCGGCAGGCTCTGATCGACAATCAATCAATGCTTGCTCAACAACGCTGTCCATCAAATCATTGAGTCAGGATGAACAGAGAAGACCAGAACAGAGAGGACCAGAAATGATACCTGAAGAGAATACCGACCGACGAGACTTTCTCAAGGGGGCGGCGGCGACACTGATCACCGCCGCTTCATACCAGCGCATCATCGGTGCCAACGACCGCATCCGGCTGGGTGGCATCGGCCCCGGTGACCGCGGAGCCGGCCGTCTTGCCGCCGCGCAGAAACTCGGCGCAGAGATCGTCGCTCTCGCCGATGTCAACAAGGGCATGATCGATCGTGCGCAGAAGATCCTCGCCACGCCCGTCGACAAGACCTATGGCGATTACAATGATCTCCTTGCCCGCAAGGATATCGATGGCGTGATCGTTGCCACCCCTGACCACCTTCACCATCAATGCCTCCTCGACTCTGTCAGGGCCGGCAAGGATGTCTACATCGAGAAGCCCCTCGCCCGCACCATCGAGGAGGGCGAGGATATGGTCGCCAAAGTCAAAGCCTCGAAGCAGATCGTCCAGGTTGGTAACCAGCGCCGCAGCGGAGACCATTTCCGCAAGGCACGCGAGATTGTCGCCTCCGGCGGCATTGGTCCGATTCGCTTCGTCCGCATCTGGGACTTTCGCTATCGCCCGAACGATCCCTATATCAAACGCGCCGCTGACAAGAGCCTCTACAGCCCCGAGCTGATCGACTGGCAGCGCTTCCTCGGGAAGGCTCCCAAACGGGCCTACGATGCGAAACGGGCTTCAGCCTGGCGCTGGTACTGGGACTATGCCGGTGGCCTGATGACCGACATCGGCCCGCACTGGCTCGATGTCGCCATGTGGATCACCGGCAGCGACGGGCCTCGCACCGTCTCCTGCAACGGCGGCAAATATAACAGCATGGACTGGGAGACTCCCGATAATGTCCACGCCATCCTCGATTGCGGTACCTTCGCTATCGTCTTCATGGTTCAGTTCATGAATGGTCAGGAATATGATGGCGCTGCCTTCTATGGCATCGATGGCAGCATCGTTCAGGAGAACAGTCGCGGGCTGATGGTGCGCTACGATGCCAAGCGGCGCGAGGTCGAGAGCTGGAAACTGACCGACGAGAATCCCATTCACATGCAGAACTTCCTCGACTGCATGCGCAGCCGGCAACAGCCGAACTCGCCCGTCGAGCTGGCTAACCGTGTCCTCGTTGGTGCTCATCTCGCCAACGAATCGTTCCGCTCCGGCCGGAGGGTCGGCTGGGATCCGGTGCGCTGGAAGCACGTTCAGGCAGGCTAAAGCGGAAAAGGCAACATTGGGACACTGCACGCTGGAATCGCCGCGAATCAGGGACGTGTTCCAGTGTTGCCTGTTCCGATGTCGGCTTTTTCTATTTAGTCGCTAATATCCCCGATTCGGGGAGTCACGAGACTCCCCGAATCACCTGCCAAAATCGTCCTGCAACCGGACGATGTCGTCCTCGCCAAGGTAGTCACCACGCTGGATCTCGATAAAGATCATCCTCGACTCACCGGGATTCTCCATACGGTGCGCTGCCCCGATCGGGATATCGATCGTTTCGCCGGGGACGAGGCTGATCTCGCGGCCATCGAGTGTCACCCTCGCTTCTCCCTCGACCACCATCCAGTGTTCGGCACGTTGCGCATGCTTCTGGTAGCTCAACCGCCTGCCCGGCTTCACCTCAATCCGCTTCACCTTGTAACCCGTACCCTCGTCAAGTACCGTGTAATTGCCCCACGGGCGCTCGTCGTAACGTGAATGGTTGTCGTTATTGCTCATATCGATCTTACTCTCTCTCCCACAGTTCACGGCGCAACACCTTGCCGACCGCACTCTTCGGCAGGCTTGCCAGGAACTCGATCTGTGATGGCACCTTGTACTTTGCCAGCCCCGTCTGGCAGAAGGCGATCACCTCATCGGAGTTCAGCTCCATCCCCGGCCGAAGGACAATGAAGGCTTTGACCGCCTCTCCACGATAATTGTCAGGCACTCCGATCACTGCCGCTTCGAGTATCGCCGGATGGGTGAAGAGCACCTCCTCGACCTCGTTCGGATAGACGTTGAAGCCGCTGACTATGATCATGTCCTTCTTGCGCTGGACGATGTAAAAGTAGCCGTCTTCATCCATGCGTGCGACATCGCCGGTGTAGAGCCACCCGTCTCGCAGTGCGATCTCCGTCTCGTCCGGACGATTCCAGTAGCCCTTCATCACCTGCGGACCGCGGATGCAGAGCTCGCCCTCAGCACCAACCGGTACCTCTTCGAGCCCTGTCTCAAGGTCGACAATCCGGCATTCGGTCGAGGGAAACGCAAGGCCGATGCTCCCTGGCTTTCGCTGTGCCAGCGTCGGCGTCGAATGCGTCGTCGGTGAGGCCTCGGTCAGCCCGTAACCTTCATAAAGCATCCCGCCGCTCAATTGCTCGAACCTCTCGATCACCTCGACCGGCAATGGCGCCGACCCGCTGTTGAAGCGCCTGACATACTCCAGTCCGCAATTGCGAATCTCCGGATGGTTGAGCATCGAGATGTAAAGCGTCGGCACTCCCGGAAAGTAGGTTGGGCGATATCCCCTGATCGCTTTGATCAGCAGGTCAGGGTCGAATTTCGGCACCGGAATCTGCATCGCCCCGCTCCACGTCCCGAGCAGCAGCCCGACCGTCTGCCCGTAGATGTGGAAGTAGGGGATGATCATCAGATAACGCTCCTCGCCGCGCTGCGTCAGCTCTTTGCCCCAGACATACGACTGGATAACGTTGGCGTAGAGGTTGAAGTGGGTGAGCATCGCTCCCTTCGGCACACCGGTTGTCCCACCCGTGTACTGGAGCACTGCAATATCCTCGGGCTCAATCTTCACCGAGGGAAGGGTAGTGTCAGTCGTTCCGTCGATCAGCGCTCGCAGACCGATTGTCCCTGCCGGTAACTCACCCGCCGCCACTGGCGTTGCCGAGTAGTCCTGCAGGCTGGTGACGATTACCTGCTCAATCGATGTCTGCGCCTGCACCCCCAACACCACCGGCGCCATCAGGTCGAGCACGATGATCGCTCGCAACCCTGAATCCTTCGCCACCATCTCCACCTCGCGCGGGGTGTAGATCGGATTGATGTTGGTGACGATCGCTCCCAGCCTGATGATCGCGAAGAAGCTGACCATATACTGCGGACAGTTCGGCAGCATGATACCTACTCGATCACCCTTGCCAATCCCCAACCCTGACAACCCCGCTGCCAGCCGGTCGACCTCCACCTTGATCTGCCCGTAAGTCCACTGGCCCCCAAGGAAGGCCACTGCCGGCCGGTCGTGAAAGCTTGTCGAGGCTATCTGCAGAATCTGATACAACGGCTGCCGCGGCGGATTGATCTCCGCCGGCACCCAGAAATCGTAATTCTTCAACCACGGTCGCTGCGCGTAGACTGATTCGCTCTTCTCTGCCATTCAGGTCATACCTCCTCAGGCTAAATAGAAACCGCTGACACCGAAACATGCAACATTTGGAGGCATCCACGATTTGTTGCGATTCAACCGCACCCTGTCCCAATGCTGCCTGTTCCGATTTAAATGCGGATGGCGCATTGTCGAATGGAGAATGAGATTTCGCAAGCCTTCGGGGCTTTCTTCGAAGAGAGAGGTTAAGTACAATCCCGATATGCTGAAACTGGTATTGATGCTCAAATGTATATTGATAATGACGTCGGTGATCACCCTGATGACAGCTCTCAATCGGGATGTGGCCGGGCAGGAGCGGAAATCGGCCTCTCCCGAAGACTATTACAAGGCGTGGACCGAGGGGCACGTCACCAGCATCGATCCCTCAAAGGTCAGGCACCGCGATTTGCGCGGCTACCTTGACCGCCTGCAGGCCGCCGGGCTACGGATCAATGAGGTGGGCCGCTCGGGGGCCGGTCGCGAGATCCGGGCCATGGAGTTCGGCCGCGGGCCGCTCAAGGTCTTCCTCTGGTCGCAGATGCACGGCGACGAGCCGACGGCGACCAGTGCCCTGATCGACCTCTTTCATTACTGGCAGTCCAACCGCCACCTCCCGGCCGTGGCAGCGATCGAGCAGTCGTTGACCGTTCGCGCCGTGCCAATGCTCAACCCCGATGGTGCCGAGCTCTTTCAGCGGCGCAACCTCCAGTCGATCGACATCAACCGTGATGCCCGCTCCCTGGTGACCCCCGAGGGGCAACTGCTCAAGCGGCTGCGTGATGAGTGGCAGCCGGCCATCGGCTTCAACCTCCATAACCAGAACACCAGGACCGCTGTCGGTGAGACCGGCCGTCAGGCGACGATCTCGCTCCTCGCCGTCGCTCACGATCCTTCGCGCAGCGATAACCCCGGCCGCGTCCGCAGCAAGAAGATCTGCTCGACCATCATCCACGCCCTCTCGCCCTATATCGACGGGCAGATTGGCCGTTATGACGACACCTTCAACCCGCGCGCCTTCGGCGATCTGATCAGCCAGTGGGGTACTCCCGTCGTCCTTATCGAGACCGGTGGCTGGCAGGGGCACAGCGAGATGGATCTGGTGCGACTTAACTTCGTCGCTCTCGCCTACACCCTGCAGGAATTGGCGGCAGGCGCTGTCGACAAGGCCAATCCGGCCGCTTACGATGCGCTCCCTTACAATGAGACCGGTGCGCTCTTCTCGCTGATCATTCGACACGCAACAATCATCAACCGATACCGCGAGGGGGCCTTCACCGTTCCCCCATTCACCGCCGACCTCGCCATTAACCTTGACGCGACGCGTGCCACCATTGCCGATCTTGGCGATCTTGGCGGCTTCACCGGCCTTGACGAGATCGATGCCACTGGCTGGATTATTGCCCCGGTCCGCGGTAACCTGCGCACCGGCAGCGAGGCTGCACTCCTCTTTTACAAAAAGGACCGCGCGGCCGCCATCGACTGGGCCGTCGATGATCTCGAATCCCGCTATCCGCCGGAGGCCGTCTTCAATAATGGAAAATGGACCGGTGGAAAATGGACCGGTGGAAAATGAACCGGGCGCGAACGACTCGCTCCCCCGGGCAAATAGGTCTGTAATTCAAATACAACTACAAAGGTGCATAAGGATCAATTCATGAGTGAGCAGAAGAGACCCGAGTCAGTCATCGTTCTCAACCCATCCGATAATGTGGCGGTGGCACGCCTGCCAATCGTCGCCGGATCCGAGATCATCGTTGCCGGCGAGCGGATCACCGTTCGCGAAACAGTTACTCCCGGTCAGAAGGTGGCCATCAGGCCGATTCCCACCGGTTCGCGCGTCTTTAAATACGGCGAAATCATCGGCAATGCGACCAGCGATATCGCTCCCGGTGACTGGGTTCACACCCAGAACGTCGAGCCTGATTTCAGCGGCAAAGAGTACCAGTTCGCGACCATGACCCCGACCACCAGCTACTTCACGCCGGAGGAGGCAGGCACCTTTGACGGTTACCTGCGCGAAAATGGCGACGTCGGCACCAGAAACTACATTGCTGTCATTGCCACCTCAAACTGCTCCAGCCACGTCACCGTCGAGATCGCTGAGCGCCTGCGCCACGTGACGATGGAGACTCACGGCGTCGATGGCGTCGTCGCCATCCCCCATCAGGAGGGTTGCGGCCACTCACAGGGCGAGGATACCTGGCAGCTTGAGCGGACCATCGCCGGCATGATCTATCACCCCAACGTCGGGGCCGTCCTCATGGTCAGCCTCGGCTGCGAGGTCAACCAGATCACCCATTACATCGGCACCACCCAGCTTGGCCAGCAGCACTTCCGCAAGGGCAAGCTCATCGTCGGGCTTGAAATGCAATCGAGCGGCGGGACACGCCAGACTGTCGATCGCGGCGTCGCTCAGGTTGAGCAGCTCATTGCCCACTGTCGCCAGATGAAGCGTACTCCCCACCCAATGAGCCACATTATTCTTGGCACCAATTGCGGTGGTTCGGATGCCTTCTCCGGCATCTCCGCCAACCCGGCGCTTGGCTTTGCCAGTGACCTCATCATCAGATCCGGTGGCACCAGCGTCCTCGCTGAGATCCCCGAATGCATGGGTGCCGAACACCTCCTCACCCGCCGCGCCATCGACGAACAGACCGGCCGCAAGGTGATTGAGGTCATCGACTGGTACCAAGCCTACCTGCGTCGCTTTGGCGGAGGCTGGAATGATAATCCCTCGCCCGGCAACAAGGCCGGCGGCATCAGCAACGTCTGCGAGAAATCGCTCGGCGCCGTTGCCAAGGGAGGCACCACCGCCCTTACCGGCGTCTTTGCCTACGCCGAACGCATCAATCGCCCCGGTTTTGTCCTCATGAATACTCCGGGCTACGATCCCGTCTCGCTCACCGGACTCGCCGCCGGCGGCGTCAACATGATCTGCTTCACCACCGGTCGTGGCTCGGCTATCGGTAACCCCGTCGTTCCCGTCATCAAGATCTCCTCCAATTCGCGTATCGCCAAAATGATGGAGGACAATATCGATATCAATGCCGGCCGCATTGTCGATGGCGAGGCCACCATCCAGGATGTCGGTCGCGAAATCTATGAACTGATTCGCCGTACTGCCTCCGGCCAGCTTACCAAAAGCGAGCGGCTTGGCCACAAAGAGTTCGTTCCGTGGCGCATCGGACCGGTCCTGTAACCTGAAAGGATCCGCAATGATCAGAACCGCGATGACCCCGCTCGTTCTCTTTCTGGCAACCCTGACAATACCGTCAGGCGTCGCCGCACAACCGGCGACTAGACTGACCCTTATCGGTACCCTCGGTCAGTCCTACCTCATCCGCATGGATCTTGAGCGCAATGGCAATGCTCTTCGCGGTAACTACATCTACGAACGCGCCGGAGTCATCCGCTCCGGCAATAACCGTATTGACCTCGCCGGCAGCATCGATGCCGCCGGCAAGGTCTCCCTTATCGAATCAGCCTCCATCCCCGGTCGTGATGCCCGCAGCAAAACCGGTGAGTTCAACGGCTCACTGACCAGCATCGTCATCGATGGCGAATCACTCTTCCGCCTCTCCGGATCCTGGACCCGCGCCCGCGATGGTCAGTCACTTCCGTTCACCCTCGACCAACAAAGCCAACGAATTGGCAACTCAACCCTCGTACCAAACGAAGAGAAAGAGGAGAAGAGAGAACTCAACTACACCCTCCGCCTCAACCTCCCGCTCACTCGCGAGGCACAGTCCCCGCTCAATCAATACCTCAAATCGATTACCAAACCCCTCACCAGCCGGTTCACAAAGGATGTCGCCGAACTTCGCCGCGAGATGGCCGATATCCGCGCCGATCTCCCGCCCAGCTCACTCGACATCGACCACCAGGTAGCCACTCTCACCCCTGACCTGCTCAGCCTGCTGCTGACCATCTACAGTTACAACGGTGGCGCTCATCCCAATACCAGCACCATCTCCGTCAACTGGGACCCGCGCCTCAATCGCAGCCTGCAACTTGCCGACCTCTTCCTCCCCCAATCCGCCTACGGTCAGACCATCTCCACCTACTGCCGCCGCGAACTCTCCAAACTTGCCCTCGGTGATCCGCGCTGGCTCGCCGACGGTACCAGATTCACTGCTGAAAACTACCATAGCTGGAATCCTGTCCGCGCCGGCCTCCGCATCACCATCGATGCCTACCAGATTGCCGCTTATGCCCAGGGCTCATTCGAAGTCACCGTCCCCTGGTCTCTCCTCCGCCCGTTCATCCGCCCCAATGGTCCTCTCTCTACGTTCAGGTAGATTGTTATTGCACCAGGAATTGCCCTCTCCTCATTTCTAAGGAAGATATGGTGTGCCCATAACCCTCATCATCATTCCATTCTTCCGCAGCACGAACTTCACATGTCCGCAAACCGGGCACATGTATGCATAGTAAACCCCGGTGTTGAGGTTGCACCCCGGTGAGATCACCTTACAGAAAAAGTACATCAATACTCCCACCTTTCGTCTGCCAACCATCTCCATCTCTCTGTAGTTTCTCAGCTTAATTGGTTCATCCCAATGGGTAACCGTGGCGCGTCGAAGACATTCACTTCTGGTGCAGAACACTCTCGGCAATTGAATGTGACCTTCCATGGCAATTCTCCTTATGGTGAACGGCTAACATCAGATCCGGGATCATTGCTTTAATGATCAGAGACTACTTTGATGTCAGGATTATCCATGCACTGCTAGCTAGCGTCAAGATATTTCTTTGGGAAAAATCTATAATACTATCCTAGCTGTGCTAGTGTATTTGGAGTCCCGGGGATGTCGATGATATTTTGTCTGCTCGCAGGTGATGTCATATTTCAACTAAAACAGGATTTGCGCATTGGAGTCACTGCAAATGCCTCTCACGTCAGGTCGGGAAGACACAATACACAGGGCTTGGGCTTTGAGGTCATTTCAGGGCTGTCTCATCAGAGATGATCAGGTCGAGAATAAGAATACCCTCGACCGAGCTCTGTCGCGTGGGATCTGATATTGCCAGGATACGACCACATGCGGTTTGGGCCAATCTTCCGAACGGACAGAAAATAGTTCTTGAACAGGGGGGCAAGTGGTGGTAAATTACTAGCATTGATAGGTGTTTTGACTAGCATGATCATTATAGTAATCATAATCACTATAGTAATCATGATAGTCATCGGTATATTGATGTTTAATATCGAAATGTTTACTTTTGGGGTGTCACACTGTTCTGATATCTCGATACTTTAACTTTCAATACGCCAAAATGCTGACAGCTGGTTTACGCTCTCCACGCTGCACTGCTTTCAGCGTTTTCACAGATGGTTAGAAAGTTTACCCGAACGCCATTGAGGCGAGACTAACAATCTGCTGGTGGTGTTGCAGTTTGGAGTGCATTAACAATCCATCCTGCAGTGGCCATTATCGGGCAGGAGCCTGATTCAGACCCGATGACGCTATTAATTTTTTGCTGCCGGAAACAGCGCCTGCTATCAGGCACATACTGTCAGTCACAATCAATGATGCACTGCGCCACATCGCCCCGTGAGGGGAACAATCTGTTTATCGCGTTGCCCCTCAAAACGGGCCTTCGTGCACTCCACGACACGCGACGCGCGGGTTCTGAATAAAGGTGCAATGATCAACCGGGCTAAGGGTTATACCCCTTAGCCCTTAATCTTTTATGGTGGAAATCTGCAAAATGCTTTGCTGTGACGAATAAATCTCTGAAAGAGAGGACAACTTAAAATGAGAAAACCACTGATCATTCGAAACAGTTCAGGCTCACCGATCAACACGCTCGGTGAGTTCGAGGTTCTGGTCATTCTCGCTATCCAGAGGCTCGGGGATTATGCGTATGGAGTAGCAATTGAAGACCTGATTCTCAGAGCAACTGATAATAAACTAAATGTAAGAGGCCTCTATACGACCCTGCAAAGACTAAAAGACAAAGGGTTTATTCGTGAAAAAAGCGGAGTTGCACCAGAGCAGGAGCGCGGACCTGCAAGAAAATATTACCAGGTCGAGCCGGCAGGCAAACGGGCATTAACTGACACCCAGAATCGCTGGAAACAAAGAGAGTCTCAGTGTAAAAAAATTACAAAACTGCAACCAGCCATATCAAAGAGTTGAATACCCCTGTTTCATTCCCGTCATATTCGAACATCGTTCAGCAGATACTAATCGTTCAGCCGATACTAAAAGAGCCGATTGTTATTGGGTCAATATCAATCATCTCT
>CAIKMY010000019.1 GCA_903828635.1 uncultured Acidobacteriota bacterium | reverse complement strand
GCGTCCGCCGCGGTCGACGGCACCCGGATCACGCCCGGGCTCATTTCGTCGATCAGGTCGAACAACACGGTGTCGCCATCGAGATTGCGCAGCGGGGCCATCAGGAATTCCGGATTGAAGGCAATCTGCATCGACTTGCCCCGGTAGGGAATGTCGAGCGTTTCGCGGGCTTCACCGACGTCAGGCGAGTTGGCCGTGACTTCGAGTTGGTTCTCGCGGAACACAAGTTTCACCGAATTCGATTTTTCGGAGGACAGCAACGAGACACGACGCACGGTTTCGAAGAGGGCCTCGCGATTGATCTTCACCCGGAATCGTCGCGGATCTCCCGTCAGCGGGCACGGCCCGTCACCAAGCCTGATCACCAGTCGGCTGACACAGAGGTACTCGTCCTCTGTTTCCAGCGATTGCTGCTTTGGCTCGCCGTCGGCCTTGCTGTTTTCAGGCAGTTCTCCGGGCAGGGAATTGGCGGGCCGCGGGCTGATGATGACGATCCGGGGATCTCGTTTGCCATGCTGTCCGAACCACGCGCGGTAGATGCGCGCCGGATCGCCGTCAAGGGCAAAGCCGCGCACCCCTTTCGCCTCGATCTTCGAGTCTTCGATGGTGTTGTGAAGCGCAATCCATCCCGATTCGCCGCAGTCACCGCAGTGGAAGGTCGGCAGCACCGGCGCCTCACTCCCCGCCTCGTCGAGCCACGCAAAGACGGGCTGTTCGGCAACCCGCCGCCCAAGCCTCCGCAATTCACGAATCCAGAGTTGTGCCTGCGTTGGTGTCAGCGGAAATGTCCGCCCGTCGCGCTCTTCACGTGCCACCGCCAGCAGCGCCAGAAACGAGGCGCAGATCTGCTGACGATCTTCAGTACTGGCAATCATCCGCAGCGCAAAGTCGGCGCTCGCCATCACCTCAACCACCGCTGACCACGTCAACGGCCCCTCACGACGATTCTCCGCTTCGGAGAAGACCCGCAGCAGCTCCCGAAAGAATCCGGTTTGCTGCAACCACTTCCCCAGCTCAACCCGCCAGAGCGGCAACCTGCCGTCATCATCCCGCCACGCCGGCCCGCCCCACAATTGCGCCTGGCGTCGCGCATAGCCAATCGCATCCTCGCCAATTCGTGGGCGACAATCCTCCGGTGCTGGCATCGTTACTTCCAGTGGCTCGCCGGTCATCATCTCCTCGACCATCAGCCGATCCTCGCCAATCACCGCATCTGCCGTCACCTCCTCCTCGAAGAGCTTCGAGGCAAAGCGGGCCAGCCGATCCGCGCTCGTCTCCCGCGCGTCGAGTCCGGTTCTGCTGCTTTCCACCTGTGCGTCCCGCGTCGCCTCGCGCTCATCGAGCGTTGCGCTCGTCCCCACCACGCACAGCCTTCCACGCTCGATCCCCAGCCGCTCCTTCAATCGCCGGATCAGACAGGCGACGTCTGCTCCCTGCGCTCCATCGTAGGTGTGCAGCTCGTCCAGTACCAGATATTGCAGCGTCTCCGGCTGATTGTATCGCCACAATGCCTTGTCACGCGGCCTCATCAGGAGGTAGTCGAGCATCTTGTAGTTCGTCAGCAGAATGTCCGGCGGATCCTCCATCTGTGCCCGATGGCTGGTGATCCCATGCTCCTCGCCCATCTCCGTTTCCCCGCCCGTTGCGCCTCCCGCCGGGTCTGCCGCATCGTAGCGCCCGGTGTAGTTGCCGACGCGAATGCCCGCCCCGCGCAGGGCCCCGTTCCCCCGGATCGTTCGCGCAAATCGTCGCTCCTGATCCGCCGCCAGCGCATTCATCGGGTAGAGCACAATCGCCTTGATCCCACGCTTTCCCTGTCGCCTCATTCGCAGGCAGTGATCCAGCACCGGGTAGAGAAAACATTCTGTCTTTCCCGATCCCGTCCCCGTTGTCACAATCGTTGATTGCGGCTGGTACCTCATCGCTGACAGCCGTTGCCACGCCCTTACCTGATGCCTGAATGGCCTGAACGGAACCAGCACCTCGAAGAGTGGCAGCGGCCAGTCCGCCAGCCGGAATGGCCGTCGTAACTCCAGCCACGGCCCCTTGAAGAGACCCGTCTCCCCGTCCTTCAGAAATCGCTCAAACGCCTCTCCCACCGCCTGATCCCGAAAATCAAAGGTCGATTGCAGGTAAAAGAGTATCTGCTGGCTGATGTTGTCGGCTAAATGAATGGGTAACATAATCTCCGTGCCGCCCGGGTTATAGTCTCTTCAATGGGGCAATCTACCCTGGCAAACTGTTGAAGCCCCCCAGGTCTGCTCAATCGATGACCTCTCTCTGTCGGAAGACGTCAAACGCCCGCCGGTAATCCTCCTCGCGATCGACCCGACTGAATGGCGCGTAGAAGACCTTTGTTACCTCCTGCCGCCCGTCGTCGATCCTCCACGTTACCTTCAGCGGTGCCGCCTGTGGATCGCGCGGATCATTGCCCGCCGCCTTCCACTCCTCCAGCGCCGCCCGGAACTCCCTGCCTCCCTGATTCTTGCGTGCCGTGTTCGGAATGTGCCTCCCGCGTGCGTCATACTCGTCCACTATCTCGTACTGGCGCATCACCGGGAACTGCACACGGTAAATGGTCAATAACTCCTCCAGCGTCAGCCCCAGTGCCAGAGCGACGAGAACATCGATCTCAAGCAGCGCCTGCCGCCGTGCAAAGTCACTCCGCAGCGGCGTCTTCCACTCCCAGCGCCCCGGGTCAAGCTCTGCCCAGGGGTGCTCGTACTCGTGGCAAAGGCGCGGATCGTCGGTTGTCCAGTTGTCGGTAGTGATGTCGCTGGTGGCAACTGATCTCCAGAGGTCGGCATAGGCTCTGGTCAGGCAGTTGAGCCTTAACGTTCTATTGATTAACTCAGGCTCAACCTTCCCGCCAACCAATGGAAGCATACTCATTACATCAATTCGACAATCACTCTTGCCGGTAATTCGAATAATAAAATCAAGGCATATTGACATTGTGCCGGCTGAAAAGAGCAACATATTTCTTGTATCCGAAAAAGTAATACTAAATACAGCATCTATGTGAGTTACTCCTGTCGGTATTATTGAACTGATCAATGATCTTTCAGTCGCTACAGATATCTTTCGCCTGTTTATATAACGAAAAAAACTGGTAACAGGTATGTTGTCAAATGGCCGGCAATTAATTTTTGCTTCAAAGAGAGTGCGACCATATTCAGATGTTCCTGGTATAAATGAAGTCTTAGGAATGAACCTGTCTCCTATTATTGTAAGATCGATATCATCATACGCATTGTTATGAGTACAGTCAGTCCGAGCGGTGCGATTAAAAGGAGTCCCGACGAAGATGTGCGGCCCCGAGAGAACCCAGTCAGCCGGTGATTGTGGCTGGTATGAAGGTGATTCCTGACGGGTAATGATCCCATCCCGCTGGGCATAGGTTTCGTCGAACATCACCGTTGAATAGTACTCACCCTGAAGATCGATCAGCCTGCGTGGGGCCTCGGTGATCTTCTGAATGACGCTGATGATTTCCTGTGTGTGAACCTGAGGGAGGCGCGCTTCAATGCCGGGAGTCTCGGCCTCTTCCAGCAGGCGTGAGAAGATGGAGAGTTCTTTCTCAGTGATTGTGACAACACGATGACAGTGCGGGCGAGTATTCCATTCATTATCATCGGTCTTGATGCCAGGTATCGGATCAAAGGGCCGATCGTGTGTCAGGCAGGCCGGGATCGTTTGCGGCGTGAAGAGATTCGAGACATGCCGGAACTTCACGCTGCCCGCGCTGCCCCGATAGATGTTGATGCTGTATCCGGTATGGTGATCAACATCGGCAAACAACTTTAGCTCGTTTATATGCCCATAATGTGCTGCCAGTCGTGAGTAGACGGCCGTGCGGAGTTTTCCACCTTTTGCATCGTCATAGATGCCTTCGGGATGAAGCAGTCCGGCGATGCCATTGGCGTTGAGTATCCCCCACGCCCTGACGATGAAGTTCTTGTAGAGGTTGGTCTGAATGCCGGCCAGTTCCGGATAGAGCCTCCCTGAATTGAGAAACGCGCCGGCACCGGCGGCTGCCTGAAATCGGGTGGCATAGAAGCGGCGGGCCTCAGGATTCTCAAGGAGGGGCTTGCGTGCGGCATTGAAGTCAGCGCTTCGCGACTCTTTGAGGCCGAGGGTGGGATCAATTTCGCAGAGGACGGGGGCATCATTCCAGCCGACCTTGAGCCACGGCGGATTACCGACGATGAGGTCAAAGCCGCGGCTGGCGGGAGCGGGCCCGAGGATTTCGGGGAAGACAAGTTCCCAGTGATGGAAATTCTCTTCAGCGGCGCTTTGTTGTGAAGCGGCAAGCCAGGGGACGGCCTCGGCGAGGAGGGCGGAGTCGGGGGCCTTGCCGGAGGTCGCGCCGAGAAGGACGGCGGTATTGATGCCGATGCGTGCGTCGATCAATGCCCACTGGCTTCTGTCGGGTGGGTGGTCGCCAAGGAGGAGGCGGGTGGCGGTCAGGAAGGCCTCGCGCGTCGGCAGGTCGCGGACGCGATCGAGAGGCCGGAACCAGAGGGCGCACCACGCATCCATGACCAGTTTCAGCCGCTGGAAGCTGCCGCTGGAGGATTCGAGAGTGGCGCGCACGCTCTCCTGCTCGGCCAGCGACGGCCCCTGAGCAATGGCCGACGGGCTGTTGGGCGGGAGCGGCCAGACAGAGGCGGTGCAGGCGGTACGGGCAAGGGCTTGTTCGCGTTCTGCTGCGGTGATCTGCCAGTGCTGATCGATGAGTTCAGAGATGGCGAGCGCCTCGGCAACTTCGGCATCCGACCAGCGCGGGCGCACCTCGTTCTTCAGCCAGTTTTTGGCAACGGCGACGGGCTCGGGGAAATACTGGCGCATCAGCTTGTCGTCGTGGCTCGGGACCATCTCCTCATCAAAGACGAGGAAGTGCCAAACCTCATCGGGAGCCCGCGGCTCGCCAGGTTTGAGCAGCCGTGGAGCGAGGTCGCCATTCTGCAGCCCCTTCACCAGTTGCTCTCTGGTCCAGACGGCGCGACGGGCACCGATCAGGCTGTTGCCGGCGCGAAGGCGCAGCCCGAACCACGGTGTTGCTCCGGGCTGGAAGCGGTCAGGGTTGCCATTATCACCTCGCGCCTGGAGCAGGCGGTGAACACTGCCCAGCCAGAGCGAGAGTGCGCCAAGCTCAACGGCGGTGGCATTGAGGTCGACGCCGTAAACATTGCGCGTCGCGATGTAGTGTTTGACGCGGCGCAACTCGTCGGCATAGCGCGCCGGCTCGATCGATTGCCCAATCTGCCGCTGCTTCAATTCAAGGTAACGCTCGGCAAGCTGGCCGGCCGCCTCATTGAGGAAGGCGCCGCTGCCCATTGCCGGCTCGCAGATCTTCAGATCGAGGATCCGATCGGCCTCCTCCGGCATGATCCCGCCCAGCAGCTCGCGCAGCGACTCCTCGACGAGGCTGCGCGTCAGCACCTCCGGCGTGTAGTAAGACGCGCTCTGCTCGCGGTCGATGCCGTTGAGGTGCAGGATAAAGTCGCCCTTGCGATAAATGCGCGGCGCACCCGATTCAAGCCGCTCGATCTCGTCACCGCTGAACTCCTCGATCCGGTCACGCGGCACAAACCACGTCGGCGTCTTCTTGTCGCGGAAGCTGCCGCTGCCGGCGCGCCGAATGTGAATCATGTCGCGATCGGCAAACATCCCGCGATACGAAAGCAGCCCCTCGTAAACTGCTCCAAGCTGATTGATCCCCAGTTCGGCATAGTTGACGCGGCCAACCGAGCGTGAACGCTCATCGACGCTCAGCGAGAGGTTGCGGATCACCCGCTGCAGGCAGCGATTGGAGAGGCGCGCGTGGTCAAGCAGCGGCATTCGCTCCGGGGCAAAGAGCGTCGCTGTCAGCGGACGAACGACGAAGGTCCGCAGCTCACCGCCCGCTTCCTGCAGCAGCGCCGCATCGTCAAAGCCTGCACGCTCCGGATGAAAGCCCTCGTGGATCAGCCGAAAGAGCCGCCGCAAATGTTCGTGAAAGTAAACGCCGTTTTCACTGGCCGCGTTGAGCGGCGCCAGTTCAAGGTCTCGCAATGCCTCCAGGCTGTAGCCGTGGCGATAGGCCTCATCATCAATCGGCAGGATCTCCAGCTCACCGCCGCGCGCCTCGGCGTAAAGGCAGAAGAGCAGGCGGTAGACAAAGGTCAGTGCCTCGCGCCGCAGGTCCTCGGCGGTGATCTCTCGCTCCTCACCGTCGAATCCGTCCCTCCCCGGCCCAGGCATCCCCGCTGCACGCAACTCACGCGGCTGATACCGCAGCAGACTGTAACGCGCCCGCTCGACGCGATCGCGTGCCCACTCATTGACCAGCAGCTCGATCGATTCGCGAACCGCTGCCTGCAGCTTCTCAGTCACGCCATGGGCAAAGCGGTGGCTCTGTTCCTCCAGCCGGTCAAGCAGCACCTCGTCACTCTCACCATTCGGGCAGAGCGACTCGGCGGCAAGGAAGGCCGCAAAATTGTTGAATGTCTCGCTCTCGCGCCGGCCAAAAGCCTCGTCAAGGTCAAAGGCCAGATAACGCCCCTGCGCCCACGTCTGGCGATCGAGCAGCAGCACCCGGCTGCCCGCCAACAGCAGCACCCAGCGCGGAGCCTCCTCCTCCGTCAGCATTCGCCCAAGGCAGCGCCCCCAGTCGCCATCGCAGAGCTGATGGCCTGCTTCCTTCTCCAGCCGGCCTTCAACCGGCATTGTCTCCAGCGGATCCTCGCTCGGCTGCCCGTCGCGCAGGCTCCCGTCCGGCAACGTGAAGAACGTTTCACCGATCACCAGCCACGGCTGATTGTAGCGCCGCACCTGCCCGATCACCGGCACGTGCCGCCGGCCTCCCTCGACCGCAAAGTCGAACCGGCGCGGTGCACCATAACCCAGCGCCTCCAGCAACCGGGAATGCCACGATTCGATCGCCTCACCCACCCGACGCTCCGGCCGCACCTCCTCCAGCGCCAGTGCCTTCGCGCGGAAATAGGCCCCCGCCAGCGACTGCAGGCGTCGCGGTGCCGACTGCGAACCCTCGTCGCGCCAGCGCTCGACCATCCCGCGGATGTCCTTCGCGAAGGTGCTCTCAAGGTAATGCGATGAGAGGTATTCCGAAATGTTGCTGATGCCGTTCATCGCGTCTTCTCAACAGAGGGGCTGCTCTCGTGGCCGGCGTAACCGCCTGCCGCGTCACCTCCCCTGAATCACCATGATCACGCGGGTACTCGGTCCCGCCTCCTCATCAAACCAGGAGTCCTTCAGATTCTGCTTGCGATCGTCAATGTAACTGGTCGCCTCGCCGAGAAGCCGGCGATCGGCGACTGACCTTGGATGCGCATCACCCAGATCCGCGATGCGCTTCAGCAGAATTTCGTGGCGACGCTCGATCCATCTGTCGAGCCGCAGGTCCTCGGCGTCCAGCAGCGGCCGGAGTCGCTCCTGTTGCTCTTTCCAGAGACGCCCGAGGCGGGCGAGGCTGAGCTCGACGGCGCTCTCGATCAGTCGATTGACCGGCGGCTTTGGCGACGAGGAGCCGTCATTGACCAGCCGCTCGAAGCCGGCGGCATCGAGCGCCTCACCCAGTGGGCGGATCAGGCTGCGCCCCCCGTGAAAGAACGAAACCCCGTGAGCATCGGCGATCACCGGGATCCCTCCGCGAGTGATCACCTGCCCGATCATACAGAAGCAGATCTCGTCCGGCGCAAGGTGTGGCGAGACAACCAGCGGACATTGGTCACGCGGCAGCAGCATCAGCATCCGCTCGGCTATCCACTGCAGGATCGGGTGCTGATTGGTGCAGAGCAGCTCCTTCGACCAGTAGCCGGAGGTGTTGCGCGCTGCCTCGATCGCCAGCGCGACGCGATTCGGATCATCCGTCAGCCGGAACTCGTCGCGCTCCGGCCAGGCCTCGATCGGGATGGCGGTCGCTCCGGGGATGGCCTCGCGCACACTTCCCGGCGCTCCCAGTCGCCGCCGCAGATCCTCCGGCGCCGTCAGTGTCAGCATCGGTCCGCTGGCCTCGATCGGGGCATAACCCGGATTGGTCTCGGCAAGATAACGGTATCCCTCGATCAGGAATTCACGGTCACTGAAACGATGGAGCCGCGATGCCGGGGCCTCTCCGTCAGTCGTCGGCGAAGCCTCCAGCGTCGGTGACTGGTCCTCGCCCAGCAGCATCCGGCGCATCGCCGCATAATCCTCGGCGCTGGTGCCACTCAGCATCTCTTCCAGCGCCGCTGCCGCCGGATCGGCTGCCGGCGACGGTTCATCAAAGATGCCGGCACGACCAGCAACGATTCCGGCCTCGGCAATGTAGCGCTCCTCGGCTTCGGCATCGTAAAGCCTGAGCACTGATTCGCCCGAGCGCGTCGAGCGATTGATCTCCTCGACCTTCCTGATCAGCCCCTCGAAAATCGCCCCATCACCCCGCAGCCCGGGCTGCGTCGACTCCACCCGCAGATAACTGAGGATCGGGTTTCGCTTCTGGCCAATGCGATCAATGCGTCCGTTACGCTGAATCAGCGTGATGATCGACCACGGCAGGTCATAATGGATGACACGGTGACATTCGTGATGAAGGTTGATCCCCTCGCTCGCGACATCCGTCGCCAGCAGCAGCCTCACCGGGGATGAGCCGGTACCAAAGGCCTCGACCGTCTTCATCAGGTGAATGTCAGGGTAGCCGCCGTGAATCGTCGCCAGCGATTGCCGCGGCTGATCCTCAAAGCGCTCGCTCCGCACCAGCCTGAAATCCTGCGCCAGCGTCGCGGCCAGAGCATCCTGCGTCTCGCGATACTCGGTGAAGACCAGAACCCGCGGGCTCAATGGTGACCCGTCCCAGCCGATCGCTCGCAACTGCCGCTTCAGCAGCTCGTAACGTGTCGAGCCGCTCAGCGAAAGCCCCTCCAGTGACTGCCGCAACCGCTCCAGCATCTCCCGCTCCGCCTCGCCGCCCCCCTCGCTTTCCAGCCTCCGCCTTCGCTCTTCAACCGTTCGCCAACACGACTCCGGGCTCGAAAGAAACTGCTTGTAAAGACCATACTGCAACAGCGCCGGCCCGCGCCGCTCGCCATCCGCCGGCTTCGTCGCCTCGCGATACTCTGACAACAGTGCGTAAACACGCTCTTCCGCCTCACCGGCCCGTGCCGTCGTCTCGCTCAACGGCGTCAGCAACCGATCCCGCAGGTGCTGCTCAACCTCGTCACGCACATCCTCCTTGAAACGCATGACGAAAAGCCCGCGAATCTGATCCGCCGAATATTCACGATATTCCGGATCCGGGATCGCCGAGGGATCGAGCAGCGAAATCAGCCTCCCGAAGGTCTCCGGTCGGCCATTGTGCGGCGTCGCCGTCGTCAACAGCAGGCTGTCGGCCCGTCGCGACAGCAGCCGCGCCAGCCGGTGGCTCAGGTGACGCTCCGGCACACTCGCCCCCGCGACGTTGTGCGCCTCGTCAATCACCACACAGTCCCAGTGCGCCCGCTCAAGAAAATGGCGATAACTCCCGACATTCTTCAGCGTGTCGATGCTGATGATCACTCGCTGACAGACCTCGAACGGATTGCGGTTGGCCGGTATCCGCAGCCGCAACTTCGCAATCCCCTCCGAATCGAGCCTCACCAGCGGAATCGCAAATCTGTTCCAGAGCTCCGACTGAAACTGTGCGAGCATCGACTTCCTCGTCAACACCAGTATCCGCTCTGCACGCCGCCGCCTCATCAGCTCCGAGATGATCATCCCCACCTGGATCGTCTTCCCCAAACCAACCGCATCCGCCAGCAACAACCGCGGTCGCAACTGCTTCAACGCCATCTCAACCGTCAACAACTGGAACCTCATCGGATCGAAGGCACCCATCCCTGCCGGATCGGGCTTCATCCCTGTCGCCGGCATCTGCCGCAACTGCGCCTCCACAAAGAGGCGCGCCCGCCGATAGCCGCTCGAATCGTCCGCTACCGGCTGCGTTCGCCGCGGATCAACCAGCTCAATATCGTCAAGCTGCGTCAGAAAGACCGCCCGATGCCCACGCACCATCTCGTCAATCCCAACAGCATGGACCGCATTGTTCGTGCCGAATGTGCTCGATGGCTCCACCCGCGTCACCAGCCACTCCGCATCGCGACAACGTATCCTCGTTCCGGCGGAATAGCGGGCCTGTTGATCCTTTGGGCTTGAATAGGACATATGATGACTCGGTAATGGTTGTTGTCTGCCGGGACAGCCCGCAGTGTAGTCTCACCCGCTGTGTGGGTCAATCGGTACGGTGAACTCTCTATGTTTGTTGGCTAACCCGGAATACCCGGCATTGGGACACGGTGCAGTGGAATTGTCACGAATCGTGGACGTGTTCCAATTTTGCGTGTTCCGATGTCGGCTGTTTAAATTTAGTTATTTCTTTGATACTGTCAGCAGCATGAACATAACCCTCGATATTGCCGAGCCATTGTTAAAAGCAGCCCGAGAGGAGGCCTCACGGGAGGGCACGACATTGCACACCCTGATTGAGCTCGCCCTGAGGCAGTTGTTGGAAAGCAGGCAGATCACTAACAGGTTTGTATTGCGCCGGGCAAGCTTTCGTGGCCAAGGCCTTCAATCTTCAGTAAAGGATCTATCGCCAGAGCGTATGCGTAAACTTGCATACGACGATCACCGGTGATGATTGCCTTATCACAATCGACAAGTGCTTTTCTGAATAATGGGATAGATGGGAATGCGGTCAGTTTTCCCTGAATCCGCAGTCCCATCAGTTGTCACAGTTATCCAGATTATCTCAGTTCGCTGAGGGTTGAGGCGTTCAAGATCTGATTGATAGTAACCCTGCGAGAATCAAAGATGGACGGTAATTTGTGTGCACCCCTTTCATTAATGACTGGTGGGGCTTTCGGAGATGCCGCCAGTTGACCGTTACCAAGCCCAAAACTTTCGCTTACTGCTACCTCGAAAAGCTTGCCGGTTGGCTGCTCGGCTTCCCGACCCTTCCTGAAAAGACCATAGACAAGAGCCAGCGGGGCCGCAATCCCGTATGTTGGCACTCCAATTCCAATGCTGGTGATGATGATCAGCGAGTTTGTCCGTGCGTGATCGTTGATACCTTTGAATCGATAGCTTAGTTGGACCGGGATTCTTGTTCCGTTGACTGCAGTTACCTCATTGATCGTGAAGAAGAGGTCTCCACCCTTGCCGAATGTTCGGGCTCTTTTCACCCTGACTACGCGGCCTTTGGCAAATGCTCCCTTGTCGACGACAGCAATGCCTCCGGCGATGACAGTCTGGACAACTTCAAAGGCAATGACATCACCGTCCTTGTAGGTGTCGCTTCTGATTGTCGAAGATAACTTTACGTCGATGATCGTGCCAGACGGAATTGTAATACCTTCCGGTAATGGCCGAAGTCCACCGGAATCAGTCTGGCTGAATGAAATTGAACGAAGGGTCAGGATGACCAGAAAAAGCATGGATGATCTCATTTTTTTTCTCTCCAATACGGCACCTGAAAAGATGGAACTGATGCCGATCCTTTGAGGGGGCTGGCTGATATTTCAACGTTTCCGTTCAGTCAATAATCAGCAAGGCTTATGATCAGAGCCTGACCAGGATGCTGACTGGGGAAGCGTGGCTGTTTCTTTGAGGGGCAACTGATAATATTAAAAAAGTCTTGAATAAACAACCAGAGATTGACTGATAAGTTCTGGCAACTTACAAGTATATTCAGTCGATAAAGCAGAGCCGACAGGTGACACGTTGGATTCTCTTCTTTTGTCGACGCGTTATTTCTTTGATACTGTCAGCAGCATGAAAATAACCCTCGATATTGCCGAGCCATTGTTAAAAGCAGCCCGAGAGGAGGCCTCACGAGAGGGCACGACATTGCACACCCTGATTGAGCTCGCCCTGAGGCCGTTGTTGGAAATCTCAGGGGCATAGGCTTCAGAGCGCATATTCATTAAGGAGTAACCTGATATGGCTGAATTTGATCGCTTTGCGGGCAACTATCGTGCAATGCTCGATGGCAGTGTCGGCTCAGCCGCCTACTTTGCCGAGGGCAAGGCGTTGTGGCTGTGTGATCTGGTTGGCAGTGGCTTTACTGGTCGGGTGCTCGATTTTGGCTGTGGCATTGGTCTCTTGTCGGAGGCCTTGCTGCGGGTATTGCCCGGGGTGAAACTGACCGGCTTTGACGTTTCGGCTGAGAGTCTGGAGGGGGCGCCGGCGGTGGTACGTGAACGGGCAAGATTGACGGCGGATGAAGACGGGCTCGGAGGCGGCTTCGATCTGGTAGTAGTCTCCAATGTGATGCATCACGTACCATTGGCGGATCGTGATGCGCTGTTACGCTCACTGGCCGAGCGTTTGGCGGTTGGAGGTCGGCTGGTGATTTTTGAGCACAATCCTCTCAATCCGTTGACCCGCTGGGTGGTGGCCCATTGTGCGTTTGATGATGATGCTGTGCTTTTGTGGCCGGGCGAGACGCTCCGCCGGCTGGAAGGTGCCGGATTGCGGGCTCCACGGCGCGAATGGGTGGCATTCCTGCCACCGGCGCTGGGGAGATTGCGTCACTGGGAGTCTTACCTCCGGAATCTGCCGCTTGGCGCGCAATATGTGGCCTGGGCCAGCCGGGCATGAGTCGTAACCTGGCACACCTGATCCTGCCCGCTGGTGGCAGCTTTCCAGAGGGCTTGTGCCGTAGAATTACTCCATGCTTGTCTCAAGCGGAGACTGAAGACCGCATGGTTCAGTATTTTCTTTGCATCGAACTAACAGATCGTTTAGTCCGTTTGACCAGATGGAGAACCGTATGATGTTGAAGAGAGCGTTATTACTGTTGATTGTCGCCGGTTTGGCGGTAACCTGTGGATTGGGCGTGGCCGGGTCACAGTCAGAGGCCTCGCACTGGCCTCAGTGGCGCGGGCCATTCTTCAACGGGATGGCGCGAACGGCAGCACCGGTCGAGTTTGGTGACGGGAGGAACGTCAAGTGGAAGGTGGAGATACCAGGGCGTGGTTTCTCAACACCGGTGATCTGGGGAGATCGGATCTTCCTGACGACGGCAGTGCCGACCGGCAAGGTGGCCGGCTTACCAGCCGAGGCGGCGGGTGGCGCGGCCGGAGGCGGCATCAGGCGTGGGCCTGGCGGCGGGGGAGCCGGCGGGGGAGCGGCCAGCGGCGAGGAGCATCGTTTCGTCGTCATGGCCTTTGACCGGCTGAGTGGAAAACAGCTCTGGGAGCGGGTGGCGAAGGTGGCGACTCCGCACGAGGGATACCACCGGCAATACGGCAGCTTTGCCTCCAATTCGCCGGCGACCGACGGGCGTTATGTCTATGCGTCATTCGGCTCGCGCGGAGTTTACTGTTACGATTTCAACGGCAAGCTGATCTGGGAGAAGGATTTTGGCGTGCAGATGCGGATGCGGCTCGCCTTTGGCGAGGGGAGTGCGCCACTACTTGAAGGTAATCTGCTGATTCTCAACTACGATCAGGAGCAGGGTTCATTCATCGTTGCCCTCGACAAGCGAACGGGTCGTGAGGTCTGGCGCCAGAATCGCCAGGAATCGAGTTCCTGGTCGATGCCCTTTGCGCTGACTCATCAGGGGCGTCGCCAGGTGGTACTCAGCGCGACCAACAGGACGCGGGCCTACGATCCGGCAGATGGTCGGCTGATTTGGGAGTGTGGCGGCCTCGGAGCCAATGTCATCCCCTCGCCGGTGATGCAGAATGACCTGCTGCTGGTCATGAGTGGCTATCGTGATCCGAAGCTGATGGCGATCCGGCTCGGGCGCGAGGGTGATCTGACCGGCAGCGATGCCGTCGCCTGGTCGACGACTCGCGGTACGGCCTACACGCCATCGCCGGTGCTGCATGAAAACAGGTACTACGTCCTTTCCGACAACGGGATGCTCAGCTGCTTCAACGCGACGACGGGTGAACCCCTCTACCTGCAGAAACGGCTGCCGGAGCCGGACAGCTTCAAGGCCTCGCCGATCGGGGCGGCCGGCCGGCTCTATATTGCCAGCGAAAGCGGTGTCGTCACTGTCATCAGGATGGGTGATCAGTTGGAGATCCTTGCCACCAATCGCTTTGTCGATCAGATGTTTGTCTCATCACCGATTGTTGCCGCCGGCGACCTTTATCTGCGAAGCAAGACCCATCTTTACCGGATCAGCGAGTCGCTGAAGTAACGGCTCAAATAAATAGAGGAGTCTTTCGACTCCCCTCATCGACAGCGTCCTCAGCCATTAAGAAAATACGCTGTCAGTTGCGGGAAATATATATCAGCGACCTGCAAATTGTCAGCATGAACTTCGGGAGTAATTGATTATTGATATTCCCATAAAAATTTTTTAAACTATAGCAGCCTCTGAGCGTGAAATAATCATCTATTCAAGTGACAGCAAGTGACAGCAAGTGACAGCAAGTGACAGCAAGTGACAACAAGTGACAACAAGTGACAGCAAGTGACAGCAAGTGACAAATTGAATAGCAGGGGCTGATTTGCAGGGTGACGTGACAGGTTGAGATTACGCTGATTCATTATTCGCATCATCCACAACATTTATGATGCTGATCTATCGGGAGATTTATTATCTCCGATACCCTCTCAAAGACTGATTGAATGAAGCAGGAGGCAGTGCAGCTATGATTACGAGGAGAGAGAAAGGTTCGCTTTTTGGAGTGGCCGGCCTCGGAAGCCGGGCGTTGGTGATGACACTGGTGTTGGTGGTAGTAGCAGGAGTGCTCGCCAGGGGTGGGAGCAGGATGCTGGCGAGTCAGGCGCAGGATGAGGGGAACGCCGAGGTCTCGGCAGCGGTTGCACGGAAGCAGCAGGAGTCAGCGAAGCTGGTGCGAGGGGCGGAGAGTGTGGCCCATTTTCGCGAGCTGGCGGGAAAGGTGGCGGAGAAGGGCATAATTCCGGTAATTGCCAGGCTGCGAGTTGCCTATCGGGCAGAGGGAGAGTTGAAAGTTGCGACTGAGGTACGGGCGCAGCGGGCGGTGATCAGGAGCGTACGGGTTCAGTTGATGAACGAGGTGGCGGGGTACGATCCAGGCTCGGTGAAGGAGTACGAGTATCTGCCATTTGTGGCGATGAGCGTCAATGCGGCAGGGTTGGAGTCGTTGCGGGTATCGGAGCAGGTACTGGATATTGAAGAGGACATGGTTTTCCGCACTTCGCTGGAGCAGAGTGTGCCGCTGATTGGGGCGAACAATGCGTGGGCAAGCGGGTACACGGGGG
>CAIKMY010000018.1 GCA_903828635.1 uncultured Acidobacteriota bacterium | reverse complement strand
TTGCGGTTGGGATTGAGCAGACAGGCCTCGGTGGTCAGCAGATCACCGAGGCCGTTGACATCGATCGAGCCGCCCTCGAGGACGATACCGGGCAGAAAGAGTGGATCGCCCGACTCGGCGGCGATGCGCGTTGGTACGACATCGTCAAGGTCGAACGGCGGGTATTTGTTGCCCCAGGCATTGTAACCCCAGTCGTTGATTGCCCGCTGAGGGCCGGCAGGAGTCTCACGCAGGAGATAGTTGGGGCCGTGATCGCGACACCAAGCATCATTGGTCGGGTTGAGATGAAAGCGCACACGGTCGAGATCGACCCCCTCGTTACGGAGCAGTTCACGCACGCGAGCGGCAAACTCTTCATCGGCGACGTTGATGCGCACCATCTCCGATTCGGTCAGCAGGCGGGTCAGCCCGGCAAAGATCGTCGGGATCGACTCGAATGCGCCGGGCCAGCTCTCCTCCTTGTGCGGCCAGGAGAGCCAGGTTGCCTCGTGAGGCTCCCATTCCGCCGGCATGCGGTAGCCGAGTTCTCGCGGCTTCAGACTCATCTTCGCCCCCTTCCGTCGTTGTCGAGATAGCGACTGGTGATTCCATCATAGGCATCAATTCGACGGTCACGAAGAAACGGCCAGTGAGTTCGCTGAACGTCGAGCAGATCGAGGTCACAGTCAGCGAGGAGAATCTCTTCGCGATCGACGGTCGCCCGGGTGATGATCTGCCCTGAAGGATCGGCGATGAAGCTCTGCCCCCAGAACTGGATCCCCTCGCCCGCCGGTTGGCCGCCAACTCCGGACGGAGTCGGCTCGTGGCCAATGCGGTTGGCAACTGCCACCCAGACGCCATTGGCAATCGCGTGGGAGCGCTGGATCGTCTCCCACGACGAGTGCTGGCGCTCGCCATACTCGGCCTTCTCGGACGGATGCCAGCCGATCGCTGTCGGGTAAAAGATAATCTGCGCGCCGGTGAGCGCCGTCAGCCGTGCGGCCTCGGGATACCATTGATCCCAGCAGATGAGGACGCCGATCCGCCCATACTTCGTGGCAAACGACCTGAAACCAAGGTCGCCGGGAGTGAAGTAGAACTTCTCGTAAAAGAGCGGGTCGTCGGGGATATGCATCTTTCGATAGCTGCCGAGCAGTCGGCCATCGGCATCGATGACGACGGCGGTATTGTGGTAAAGGCCCGCAGCACGCCGTTCGAAGAGCGAGGCAACGATGACGATGGCACGCTCTGCCGCGAGCTGCGAAAGGGCCTCAGTACTTGGCCCGGGAATCGGCTCGGCCAGTGCGAAGTTGGAGTGATCCTCCGTCTGACAGAAATATGGCGAGCGGAAGAGTTCCTGGGTTGAGACCACTTGTGCTCCCTGGTCGGCAGCCTCACCGATTTTCTGCAGCACTCTGGCGAGGTTGGCCTCGGGGTTGGCGCCGCAGCTCATCTGAATCAACCCTACTCGCACTCGATTGGACGAACTCATGTCTTCCTGCATCTCCCCTGAGCTTACCTGATGTCGAGAAGCTCGACCTCAAAGATGAGGGTCGAGTTAGGGGGGATGACACGCATGTCGCGTGAGCCATAGCCAAGCGATGGTGGAATGATCAGCTTGCGCTTGCCGCCGATCTTCATGCTCATGACACCCTCATCCCAGCCCTTGATCACCTGCCCGACTCCGATCGTGAATTCGAAGGGCTTGCCGCGATCGAGTGAGCTGTCGAACTTGTTACCATTGACGAGGGTGCCGGTGTAATGAACTACCACGGTCTGACCGGCCTTTGGACTGGCGCCGGTTCCCTCGACCAGATCTTCGTACTTCAATCCTGAATTGGTCATCATCTCCTTACTCCCAAGCAGAAAGTTTGGTGCCGCCGCCATCCCTTCGGCGAGCGGCGTTGAATTGATGGAGGTCAGTCGCCAGCGACCAGCCCGCTTCACCCAGACTCCGGTGAGCAGCACCTCGGCGATTGTGGCCTCAGCACGACGGAACGAGGCTCGTCCCTGGGCAATCGCCGTCATCCCATAGACGCGCACCTTCGAATCGGCTGTCCTGATCTCGTCGAGCCGGAGGCGATTGATCTTCATCCGCTCGATAACGGCCGCTTTGCCGATCGATTTGCCATCGTGATCAATGATTACCAGATCATCGGCCAGCAACAGCGTCGCCGCCGCGACATCGTTCTTGACGATTGCGTTCAGCCACTGCCGCTCGGCGCGCTGCACCTCGGCCGCGGGGGAGACTGCCGGCACCGCGGGACGCTTTGTCTGGGCAGCAGATGGCAGGACAGAGAAGGTTATCGTCAAAATTGAGAGAAATAATCTTTTCAATCCGATCTCCTTAAATTAGTCTTTTGGTCCGGATCGGGAAGAGGCCCGGGGTCGGACATTGCAAACACTTCAGATATATCAAAGGTGACAGACTACCAGAATCAAGGACCAATCGACCAATCGACTGGAAGGCAATTATGAAAAAATCGAAATCAGGTTCCGGGATCGATCGACGAACATTCGTCAAGCTGGCACCGGCAGCGGGCGCGGCCCTGCTTGCCGGCGAGGTGGAAGCGGCACAGAGTCAGCAGACTCAGGCGGCGCCAAGGGTCACGCGGGAGATGGTGCGACAGGCAGAGCAGTTGATCGGCATCGAGTTGACCGAGGCTCAGGAAGCGATGGCCCTCCCCGGGATCAATCGTAATCTTGGCAGCTATGAAGCACTGCGCCAGATTGCGGTCCCACTCGACACGGAGCCGGCGATTGCGTTCCACCCGGCAGTGGCGGGGAGGCAGGGACGCGCTGGCAGAAAAAGAACGGCGACGGCACAGCGTGGCGCGATCGTCAGCAGCGTGACGGCACCGAAATTCAGAAATATCGAGGATCTCGCTTTCAGTACGGCAGCGGAACTCGGCACGCTTCTGCGGACGCAGCAAGTCAGTGCCGTCGAGCTGACGCGGATGTACCTCTCGCGGCTGAAGCGCTACGGCGAGCAGTTGCTTTGCGTCGTGACGCTGATGGAGGATGCGGCGCTGAGAGAAGCCGAGGCGGCCGATCGCGAGATTCGTGCAGGCCGGTATCGCGGCCCGCTGCACGGCATCCCCTGCGGCATCAAGGATCTCTTCGCCACAAAGGGGATACCGACGACCTGGGGCGCAGAGCCCTTTCGTGACCAGATGATCGACGTGGATGCAACCGTCGTCGAAAGGCTTCGTGAAGCGGGTAGCGTCATCGTTGCCAAGCTCTCGATGGGAGCACTGGCTCAGGGAGGTCGCTGGTTTCGGGGAATGACGCGCAACCCATGGCAGCCGGAGGAGACAACCACCGGATCGAGCGGATCGTCGGCAGGCTCGGCCTCGGCAACCTCTGCCGGACTGGTCGGATTCTCAATCGGTACCGAGACACTCGGCTCGATCATCTCCCCGTCTTCAAGGTGCGGTGTTGTCGGATTGCGCCCGACCTATGGCCGGATCAGCAGGTATGGGGCGATGGGGCTGAGCTGGACCATGGACAAGATCGGCCCGATCTGTCGCGGAGTCGAGGATTGCGCGCTCGTCCTTGACGCGCTCTACGGCCCCGACGGACACGATATTACCGTTGGTGACGTCCCATTCGAATGGCGACCGACAAGGTCACTCGCCAGAATGCGCATCGGCTACCTCAAAACCGAATTTGAACAGGGAGACGAGGCCCGGCGAGCGGTCTACGCCACCGCACTCGACGCACTCCGCTCCGCCGGAGCAAAGCTCGAACCGCTCGAACTGCCGAAATTCCCTGCCCAGAGCCTGCGGATCATTCTCAGCGCCGAGGCAGCAGCAGCCTTTGACGACATCACCCGTGATGGCCGCGTCAATCAACTCTCCGGCCAGAGCCCTGGCGACTGGCCCAACAGCTTCCGAACCTCCCGGTTTATCCCAGCCGTCGAGTACCTTCGTGCGCAACGCGCCCGAACCCTGCTCAAGGCCGAAATGCATCGACTGCTGGCCAACTGGGACGTCTTTGTCTCGCCCGCACCCGGCAGCGCCAGCCTCCTCGTCACCAACCTCACCGGCCACCCGGCCGTTGCCGTCCCCTGTGGCTTCATCAATAACCTGCCACAGTCGATCATGTTCACTGGCAACCTCTATGACGAGGCCGCTCCGCTCCGCATTGCTCTCGCCTTCGAGCGTGCAACCGATTGGCATAAAAAGCATCCAACGCTCGCCAATTGATCTTTTGGCGCAAGGCGTCCTGCAGTATGGGCTCCCCCGGGGTGACCAGCCCCGGAGTCTGCCAACTTCGGTCAATATGGAACTTTAATGTTCCACCGGCTGGAATAGTGGAACGATTGCCAGTGGCCATCGCTTAACTATCGATAGCAGACTTATGCCGGAAGAACCTGCTATTTAATTTGCCGCAGAGCCGACACCGGCCCGGGCTGATAACGGGCACCAGGCAGACAGAAAGCCTGCCGATTGGAGGAAGAATGAGAAAATACTTTGGATTATTCATTACACTAATTGCCATCATCGGGATAATCTCACCTCGCAAGAGCGAGGGACAGGGCAACGCCATCAGATTCAGCGGACCGTTTGTTCCCGGGGAGCTGATAGTCCAATTCAAGTCAACGGCAAGTGAGGCCGACAAAGCGCGAGCGCTCGGGCGAGTCAGTGGTGAGTTGCTTGATGACGTGCTCAGCCGCGGCAATCGACCGGACAATCGTGGTGATCTTTCGCTGGTTCGCTATCAGCCTGACCTGACGATTCTGACGGCGATCAACGCGCTGAAGCTCGACTCGGCGATTGAATATGTCGAGCCGAACTGGATCTACAGCCACCAGGCGATATCAAACGACACCTACTACAGTGGCGGCAATCTCTGGGGGATGTATGGCGATGCCTCGTCGCCGGCCAACCAGTTTGGCAGCCAGGCGGCCGAAGCCTGGGGGGCTGGCAAGACCAACTGCGGAACCGTCTACATCGGGATCATCGACGAGGGGTATATGTATACTCACGAGGATCTGGCGGCCAATGCCGGCACCAACCGGGGCGAGATTGCCGGCAACAAGCGTGACGACGATGGCAACGGCTACATCGACGATGTCTATGGCTGGGACTTTGCTGGCAACAACAACACGGTCTTCGATGGAGTCGATGACGACCATGGAACCCATGTTGCCGGGACAATCGGAGGGATTGGCGGTAACGGAAAGGGAGTTGCCGGTGTCTGCTGGAGTGTCAAGCTGATCAGCGCCAAGTTTCTCGGAACCAACGGGGGAACGACGGCCAATGCGATCAAGGCAGTCGATTACCTGACTAACCTCAAGACAAAGCAGGGTATCAACCTTGTCGCCACCAACAACTCGTGGGGTGGGGGCGGGTTCTCGCAGGGGCTCTATGACGCCATCGAAAGAGCCAATGCTGCCGGGATCCTCTTCAACGCCGCCGCCGGTAATGGTGGAACTGATGGTGTCGGCGATAATAACGACTCGGTGCCGAGCTATCCGGCAAGTTATACCAACAGCAACGTCATCGCGGTGGCGGCAATCACCTCGACCGGAGCGAGATCGAGCTTTTCCAACTATGGAGCAACCAGCGTCGACATCGGCGCACCCGGTTCCGCCATCTGGTCCTCTGTACCCAGGAAATCCGGCGGCAAGGTAATCTCGGCTTACGCCAGTTACAGCGGGACATCGATGGCCACGCCTCACGTCACGGGAGCAGCAGCGCTTTATGCCGCGCTCTATCCTGGCTCTTCCGCCGCACAGATCAAGAGTGCAATTCTTGGAAGTGCAGTTCCGACCGGTTCACTCTCCGGGTTAACCGCCACCGGCGGCCGGTTAAACGTCAGCGGTTTCTAAGACAACAGGATCACAAGGTAACAAACTGACCGGAGCCGGTCTCTTCCGCCTCGAATGAGCGGAGAGATCGGCTCCGGTTTTGTGTTATGTCCTACCCAATCGCGACATCAATTAGTCATGGAGGTATCTATGAAACATTCGATTCTTTTCATGACGATCTTGATGGTGGCAGGACTGGCAATGTCGCCGGGGAAGAGTACCGGCCAGGGCCAGGTTCCGCTCAACCTGAATGCGCCATTTGTCGCGGGAGAGATTCTGGTGCAGTTTCGGGCCGGGATCACTGATAGCGACCGGCTGCGGGCGCTGGCACGGATCAACGGGGAGGCGATCGAGGATGTTCTCAGCCGATTGGAGAGGCAGGATCTGCGTGGAGATCTGACACTGATCCGCTTCCAGCCCGGACTGTCAATGCAGACGGCACTGCGAGTTCTGTCGCTCGATCGAGCGATCGAGTTTGCCGAGCCGAACTGGATCTACACTCACCAGGCAACATCGAACGACCCCTACTACACCAATGGCAGCCTCTGGGGGATGTATGGTGACGCGACGACACCAGCCAACAGCTTTGGCAGTCAGGCGGGTGAAGCGTGGACGGCGGGGCGCACCAACTGCGGCAGCATCTACATCGGAATCATTGACGAGGGTTACATGTACACCCACGAGGATCTGGCAGCCAATGCCGGCACCAATCCCGGGGAGATTGCCGGCAATGGAATCGATGACGATCGCAACGGTTACAAGGATGATGTCTACGGTTGGAACTTTGTCAACAACAACAAGACGGTCTTCGGTGGCGTGGCCGATGATCACGGGACACATGTCGCGGGA
>CAIKMY010000017.1 GCA_903828635.1 uncultured Acidobacteriota bacterium | reverse complement strand
CTCGAAGCGCCAGCCCCACGGACTGCCTGGCGACGGCGTGCCAAAGATCGAGAAGAAATAGAGTTCGGGATCGCGCGGGTGGATGCGCTTCGCCCCTTCAAGCTCGAAGAGCACCGGCTCGAGGCTGATGATCGTCTTCGCCTTCTCGTATCCGGCCGCCCCCAGCCCCGTCCGCAGAAAGTCCATGGCCAGCCGGCGCTGTGCCTCGTCGAGATCCTTCAGCGGCACCCCAAACCTCTCGCGGGGGATAAAGTGAAAGTCGAAGCGCCGCGCATCTTCAAACCCGAAGAGCGCCTTCGCCTTCTGCGCCGGGGTCAGCGTCGCAATCAGGGCGTTCGCCCCCGCCGCCATCGCCGTCGCCGCCCGCTGCCGCGCATGTGCCTTGAATGCCGAATAACCGAGCAGCGTCGCCGCCATCGCCAATGTCACCACCAGACAGGCGAGCCTGCCAATCCTGCGAATTGAACTCATGTTGTTACTCCCTTTACTCTTCTGTGCGGCCGTTTCTCCCCGGGGAGAAGTTCCACAACGGCCTCAGGGTCGCATTTTCCTGACAATCTAAGCCCGGTTGCCGCTCAAGTCAATGCGCTTCTTGCCAAATCGATGCGCTCTGAATTATCGTCCTCATCGATTGGTTCAACCATTGGCTGATCAGTAATCGATTGGCTGATCAGTAATCGATTGGCTCATCACAGGCTCATCATAGTGGAGAGACCGGCATGATTTGCAGCAGACAACTTGCACTCATTGTTCTCTTCGGCATCTGGCTGACTCTGCCCTCCCACACCGGCGCGCAGGAGGCTGCCGCCTTCCTCGGCAAGTGGAACATCAGCGGTGAGGGGGCCGGCGCCGGCCAGGTCTACTGGCTGGAGGTCGGTATCGAGAAAGAGAAGCTCTTCGGCAATTTCGTCAACCGGCGTGGAGCAATAGTCAGGCTGCCGGAGATCGCGATCATCGATGGCGAGCTGGTCTTCTCCGTCGGACGACGCGCCAATGGGGCAAAGCAGGTCCATCGTGCCCGCGTCGAGGAGGGCCGCCTCCTCGGAAGAATGAGCGAGGAGATCCCGGGCAGCAACAACGAAAGCAGCATTGAGATCCCCTGGATCGGACTGCGGCCCCCGCAGTGGGGCAGCCACAACGCCAACGCTCGCCACCGCTTCGGAACGCCGGTCCAGCTCTTCAATGGCGAAAATCTCGACAACTGGCTGCGCCAGGATCCCGAGCGGCCGATCGGCTGGGCGGTCGTCGATGGCGCCATGGTCAACGAGGATCACGCCAACAACCTCATCTCGAAACATCGCTTCGACAATTTTCGTATCCGCTGTGAATACCGGATCGAGCCGAAGAGCAATAGCGGGATCTTCCTCCGTGGCCGCTATGAATTGCAGATCCTCGACGACTTCGGCCAACCTCCGGCCAGCCAGGGCCACATGGCCCTTTACAGTCGGCTGACCCCGGCGATCAACGCCAGCCTGCCGGCCGGTCAGTGGCAGGTCATGGAGGCGACCATCGTCGGCAATCGGCTGACCGTCGAGCTCAACGGCAAAAGAGTGATCGATAATGGCATCGTCGAGGGGATCACCGGTGGTGCACTGGATAACGATGAAGCCTCTCCGGGGCCGATCATGATCCAGGGTGATCACGGCAGGGTCTCCTTCCGGAAGATTATCGTCACCCCGATTGTTAATCTTAAACAGCCCGCTTAAACAGCCGGACTGAACGAGGCGCAAGTGTCCCGGAAAAAGAGACTCCTGCTGCAATTCGCAATGCTGATGGCGATCACCGCTGCGGGATCCGTTGGCTATCACCTCATTGAGGGCTGGAGCCTCTTCGACGGGTTCTATATGACGGTCATCACCCTTGCGACCATTGGCTATGGCGAGGTGAGACCGCTGACCCACACGGGCCGCGTCTTCACCATCGGGCTGATCATCGTCGGAGTACTTCAGCTCGGCTACCTCATCACCAACCTCACCCAGGCCCTGATCGAGACGGAGATCGCGGCCGCCTTCGGGAGACGCCGCTTGCTTAAAGACATCAATCAGCTCAATGACCACTACATCCTCTGTGGCGCAGGGCGCGTCGGCGCGCGCATTGTCGATGAACTGCGCAAGAAAGGAGTCGATTTCGTCGTCATCGAACGCGATGACCCGACTGCCGAAAAGCTGCTCCACGAGGGAGTAATGGTGCTGATGGGCGATGCCACCTCCGAGACCGTGCTCGAAGGTGCCCGCATCCGCACCGCTCGTGCACTCATCTCCGCCGCCTCGACCGACGCCGAAAATGTCTATATCGTCCTCACTGCCCGCGGACTCAATCCCGGCCTCCACATCGTCACCCGCGCCAATGACATTCCGGCCGTGCGCCAGCTCTACCGCGCCGGTGCCAACAAGGTCATCTCCCCTGTACTCATCGGCAGCCACAAAATGGCCCAGGCGGCACTCTCGCCGGCTGTTGCCGACTTCATCGAACTGGCGACCATGTCGGAGTCGCTCGACCTCTATTTCGATCAGATCCTCATCACCCCCGGCTCTTCGCTGGCCGGGATCCGGCTTGAAGACGCCGGCATCCACGACCTGAGAGTCATGATCGTCGCCATCACCCGCGGCAGCGGCGGCGAGATGGTTTTCAATCCCGACCCCGACCTCCGCCTCCACGAAGAGGATCTGCTGATCGCTATTGGTGCCAGAGCGGGTCTTGCCAGCCTCGCTGAAGCCGCAAACTCAAAGGCCGAACGTTAGCCAGCTCGCTACTCATCAACACTCGGGGGGCTGCCCGGATTTATCAGGCCGGAATTATTTTCAAATCTTTCTTGCCTAACCGCCCTGAAGTATGGTTAAAATCAAGTGGTGAAGTGGCAGCCGGATGACGGTCCTCACACCAGATTGCCAGTCCTCAACATTGATATAACGTTGATATAACGCTGATATAACGCTGATATAACGCTGATATAACGCTGATATAACGTTGACATAGCATTGACATCCGATGTAGATAACCTGATTTACCCGGATTATTGGCAACAAGTTAATTGGCAACAATATAAAAAGTAAATTATAAAAAGTACACCGTATTACGGACAGCATTGCAGGTGTGATGAGAAACAGCAACATCGATCAGTCGATTGAGTCAGGCCCCGCTTCGAGATTAACAGACCGGGTCTCAGCGTAACCGCAGAATCCGGCACACCAGTCCTCAGGGAGACAGTCGTCAGCCAGTTCCCCCGACAGAGACTCATCTCCCCTTGACACATCACGGACCGAATACCCCCGGAAAGCTGATGTTATCGAGATGGATAAATTTTTGCCCTTTGCTCTACCTGAGATCGGTGAAGAAGAGATTGCCGAAGTGGTCGATTCTTTACGCTCGGGATGGCTGACGACCGGACCGAAGACGCAGCGCTTCGAGGCTGAGTTTGCGAGGTTCATCGCGCCGGGGGATCCCCTGACGCATGCACTGGCGGTCAACTCAGCGACGGCTGGTCTGCACCTCGTGCTCGAAGCGATCGGGATCGGTCCCGGAGACGAGGTGATCACCACCCCCTACACTTTCACGGCGACGGCCGGGGTGATTCGTCACCTCGGAGCCGATCCGGTCTTTGTCGACATCGACCCCCACACCCTGAATATCGACCCGGCAGGGATCGAGCGGGCGATCACCCGCCGGACAAAGGCCATCCTTCCGGTGCATATTGCCGGGCTCTCCTGCGAGATGAAGGCAATCCTCTCGATAGCGAGGAGGCATGGCCTGCGAGTGGTGGAGGATGCGGCGCATGCCCTGCCGACGACACATGGGGGTCGGCTGATCGGCTCACTCGACAGCGATGCCACCGTCTACAGTTTCTACGCCACGAAGACGATCACCACCGGCGAGGGGGGGATGATTGTCACGCGTGATGCAGAGATTGCAGAGCGCTGCCGGGTGATGCGACTTCACGGCATCAATCGTGTCGTCTTTGACCGCTACACCTCGACGGCACCGGCCTGGCATTACGATGTCGTCGCCCCGGGCTTCAAGTACAACATGACCGATCTGGCGGCGGCAATCGGCATTCAGCAACTGAAGAAGGCCTGGGACTTTCAACAGCGGCGGCAGATAATGGCCGGAAGGTATGACGACGAACTTCGTGGCCTGCCGCTGAGACTGCCGGCAAGGCCGCACGCCGGTGACATCCATTCGTGGCACCTCTACATTATCAGGCTGACGGCGGAGGCGGCGATCTCACGTGACGACTTCATCCACGCCATGGCCGCACGCGGAATCGGATGCAGTGTTCATTTCATCCCGCTCCACTTCCATCCCTACTGGCGCGAGAGATACCAGCTGACGCCGCAGAGTTACCCGCTGGCATCCCGAGCCTATGGCTGTGCGATCAGCCTGCCACTCTACACACGAATGACCGATGATGATCAGCGAAAGGTGATCCGGGTGGTGCGGGAGACGCTGCGGGACGCAGCCACTCCCGCGCCCGTCAGGATGCAGGCAAGCGGAGTGGCTGGTGGCGGAGTGGCTGGTGAATGATCTCTGAGCGGAGGCCCGGCGAGATGACGCAAAAGCGAAGATCGGAATGGGGGCAGAGGGGGCTTGATCTCCTGCTGGGCATACCTCTGCTCATCCTGCTGGCACCGCTCTTCATCATCGTGGCGATCGTCGTCAGGCTCGATTCCGCCGGGCCGGCCTTCTTTCTTCAGGAACGGGTCGGCCGGTTCGGCAAGCGGTTTCGCATCATCAAGTTTCGCACGATGACGTTCTCCGCCGAGCGTCAGGGACCACTGATTACCGTCGGGAACGATGCGCGGGTGACGCGAGTCGGCCGGCTGCTTCGGCGCTGGAAGATCGACGAGCTGCCTCAGCTCTTCAACCTGCTGCGTGGAGAGATGAGCCTCGTCGGCCCCCGTCCCGAGGTCCCCCGCTACGCGGCCCTCTACACCTCCCACCAGTCACGAATACTCGAAGCCCGTCCGGGAATCACCGGACCGGCCTCACTCCGATTTCATGACGAGAGCCGGCTGCTTGCAGAGCAGGCCGATCCCGAACAATACTATCGTCTTGTGCTGATGGCGATCAAAATCGAGGAGGACCTGGCCTACGTGGAAAGTGCCACGGTGGCCACCGATCTTCTGCTGGTGGCCAGAACGATAGCGCGCCTCGGCGGATGGTAAAGTCACTGGGGAGAAGCGAATGCCTTCGCGGATGAGGATTTCGAGTGATGCGGCCGGTTCATCGGCCCGAACAACCGGAGAACGTGCCCTGCTGGCCCTCTCGGATCTCTTTCTGCGAGATCCGGTGCAGAATTTCCCACAAAGTCGCCGGGTACAGATGGTGGTTGACGGGGCAATCTGCGCCTTCTCATTCATCTTCGTTCACATTTTGCGCTTTGATGGCTGGCCGCCTGTTGGTGATCGTGAGCGGCTCTTCTTCATTTTGCCATACCTCATTGGCGCACGGTTGAGCGTCAACTACCTGCTGGGCATCTATCGCCGCGTCTGGAGATATGTCAGCATCCCGGACTCGCGGCAGCTGATCCTCTCGGCCGGGATCGTCTCGTCGGCGCTGCTGGCGATGAGGCTGGCGCTGGCCTATCGGGTTCCGCTGCTGACGGTACCAATCAGCATCATCATTATGGATTTCGTCCTCGCGACCGTGGGGATGATCGGCATCCGGCTCGGATGGCGACTGACGTTTGAGAAGGCAAAGGGTGTCAGCCAGCGGTCAGCCGGCACGCGAAGACGGACGCTGCTGGTTGGGGCCGGTGTCGCCGGCATCACCGCGGTGCGCGAGATCGGCCGGCGAACCGACCTCGGAATGCAGGTCTGCGGCTTTCTCGATGACGATCCGGGCAAGATCGGAACAGTGATTCAGGGAGTCCAGGTTCTCGGGCCGACGACCGACCTCGCATCCGTAGTGCGCTCGCGGAAGATTGATCAGGTAATCATCACCATGGCCAGCGCGCGGCGAAGGACAATCAGGCGAATTGTCGATCTCTGCGACGAGTCGCACGTGCCGGTAATGATCATTCCCGTACTTTTTGAAATCCTCAGCAACCGGGTGACGGTGACCAATGTCCGCCCGGTCGAAATCGAGGATCTGCTCGGGCGCGACGCGATCAATGTCCGCGAGTGGCTGGAGGCCAATCGCTCAGCCTATCAGGGAAAGCGCATCCTCGTCACCGGCGCCGGAGGATCGATCGGTCGTGAGCTTTGCCTGCAGCTGATGGTGCTCAAACCGGAATCGGTGATCCTCCTCGACAAGGATGAGAACTCGGTCTTCGAAGCCCACCGCGAACTGATGACCATCGGCGGAAGTACGCGGATCGTACCAACGATCGCCGACCTGCGCTTCCCTGCCGGATTGCGACGAATCTTTCGCCGCCACAATCCCCAGATAGTCTTTCACGCCGCCGCTCACAAGCATGTCCCCCTGATGGAGTGGAATGCCGCCGAGGCGGTACTCAACAACATCATCGGCTCCCGCCGTCTGCTCGATTGTGTCGCCGAGTTTCCGGTCGAACGATGCGTCATGGTCTCGACCGACAAAGCGGTCAACCCGACCAACATCATGGGGGCGACGAAGCGCGTGGCCGAGCTGATGTTCCAGGCGGAGTCCCTGACAAACAGCCGCAAGGCCGACTACTCCTGCGTCCGTTTCGGCAATGTCCTCGGCAGCCGTGGCAGTGTCATCCCCATCTTCCGCGAACAGATTCGCGCCGGCGGGCCGCTGACGGTGACCCATCCCGAGGTTGAACGCTACTTCATGACCATCCCTGAGGCGGCACAGCTGATCATTCAGGCGGGGGCCCTCGGAAAGAATGGCGAAATCTTTCTTCTCGACATGGGTGAGCCGGTAAAGGTCGTCGATCTGGCGCGAGACATGATCAGGCTCTCCGGCCTGACACCCGGCGAGGATATCGATATAATTTTCAGTGGTCTGCGTCCCGGCGAGAAGCTGAAGGAGGAGTTACTGATTGCCGAGGAGGGTGCCGGCACGACGCAGTTCGAAAAGATTTTCGTTGCTCCTCCTTTGAGGTATGATTTCCACCGTCTCAAAATGAGGATCGATGAGCTTTCAACGGCGGCCGATGCCGGCGATGATTCATCGATTTACCGTATATTCTCCGAGATGGAGATCGGATTCAGACCTGCCGGCGAAAGCCCGATCGACGAGGGCGAGGCACGGGAGAGCGTTGGAGCCAAAGCATGAACCTGAATGCGAAGAAGAGATCTGTCGGATCGAGGCGAGGCCTGATCGCCATTGCCCTTCTTGTCCTGCTCTCGCCATCGATCAGGGCACAATCACCGTCCGGCGCCGGCGGAGAGAGGCTCGTCGCCGAAAACGAAGCGCCGCGGCGCACACTCGGTCGCTTCTTCGACAAGCTGAGGTCGGGGCGTGCCGTGACGGTCGCCTGGCTGGGTGAGGCCACTGCTGCCGGACAGGGACTCGGTTCTCCGGAGAAGAGTTCGTGCCGGGCACTGGTCACCGCCTGGATGCGCTCCCAGTTCCCGAAGTCGGAGATCACCGAGATCAACGCAGCCGTCAGCGGTACCGGCTCACTTTACGGAACGATGCGCCTGCGACGCGACCTGCTCGCCTCCAAACCTGATCTCGTCTTCGTTGAGTTCACCACCAGCGACGCCACCGACGATGAGCGGGTCGTCAGAAAGGCCGTCGAGGGCATCCTTCGTCAACTGCTGATCCTCCCCCAGCCACCGGAAGTGCTCATGCTCTATCCGGCAAGTGCCCGTGGCAGGCTGCCAACCGAGGCTCACGAGGCGCTCGCCCGTCATTACTCTGTCCCGTCACTCGACCTGCAGCAGCTCGTCGCTTCGCGTCTCAGTCCGGCGGCGGGGGCCAATCTCTTCAGCCGTGACGGCCTGCTCGCCAGTGAGGCGGGCCACAGGTTTTATGCCGAGCAGATCACGGCCTTCCTCGCAGCGCAGATGAAGCTGCCGGCAACACCGCTGCCGCGCAACATCCCGCAGCCACTGGTCAGCGACGAACTCAATTATGGCGAATTCAAGGCCATCGCGGAGATCAGGCACGACCTCACCTGGCGGCTCGAACCAAACACCGATCGGCTGCTGCCCGGCAGCCTCCTCGTCACCGACAAACCCGGCGCAGAGGTCGAGACCTACTTTGAGGGAACTGTTCTTGGGCTGACCTGTCTGGCCACACCGGATGGCGGGATGCTCGAAATTCTGGTCGATGGCAAGCCGGCACCTGCCCCACTGGCAAAAATCGACTGCTATGACAAGGCGCCAAGACTGAAAACGACCATCCTCGCCGGCGGTCTCGGCCTCGGCGAACACCGTCTGACGATTCGCCTGCTCACCGAAAAGAATGCACAAAGCAGCGGTAATCGCGTCAGACTCGGGTACCTGCTGATCGGCGGCCAGCGTCCCGAGAGGCTCTGAGCGGCGGTGGCACTGTAATCTCTCTTCATCTTTCAGCGGCCATCTTTTGGCAGTTATTCGGGGCTCAAACGGCCACCCATTCACCGCTTGCCAGCCCTCCCAGATCCCATTGACCAATCCGTATCCTGATCAGCCGCAGGGTTGGACAGCCGATGGCCGCAGTCATCCGCCGCACCTGACGGTTGCGCCCCTCGCGAAGCGTCAACTCGATCCACGAGTCGGGAACCGTCAGCCGTGTCCTGATTGGCGGCACCCGTGGCCAGAGACCAGGTGGTGGATCGACCGGACGCGCCCGGGCCGGCAGCGTCGGGCCATCACTCAGCAGGACTCCCATCTCCAGTCGCTCGATCGCGCGACGATCGGGAATCCCCTCAACCTGTACCAGATATGTCTTCTCCAGCTTGTGACGCGGATCGGCAATACGATGCTGTAACCGGCCATCATCGGTGAGAATCAGCAACCCTTCGCTGTCATAATCGAGGCGACCGGCGGGATAGACGCCAGGATGACGCACATAATCGGCCAGCGTCGCCCTTCCCTGCCCGTCGGTGAACTGGCAGAGTACCCGAAACGGCTTGTTGAAGAGGATGACCGCCATAAATCTCTCCGACCTGCCTGCCTGACACGTCAGGCCTGTCGGACATTCTCAACCTGTGAGCCGGCCGGCGGCAGCTCAACGCTCACCCGGACGATCCGCCGCCCGAGAACCCGCTCGACGACAAAGCGGATCCCCTGAAAATCGACCACATCCCCCTGCGCCAGCAGCCTCCCTGCCCTTGCAATCAGGAAACCGGCAACGGTCGTGTAGTCGTCGGACTCCGGCAGGCTGAGACTAAATTTGCGGTTGGCATCGCGAATCGCCAGACCCGCGTCAAGACTGAAACTTCGCTCGCCTGAGGCTGCCAGCCTCTCCACCAGCGCCTCGTCATGCTCATCATCGATCTCGCCGACGATCTCTTCAAGCAGATCCTCCATCGTCAGGATCCCCTCCATCCCTCCATGCTCGTCGACGACAATCGCCAAATGGACCCGCTGCCGCTGCAGTTGCTGCAAAGCCTCTGCCAGCCGCGCCGTCTCCGGCAGAAAGACCGCCCGTCGCATCACGCTCCGCAACTCAAAATCACCATCGCCAAAGATGTACGGAGTGATATCCTTGCCGTGAAGAATGCCGACAATGTTATCGACTGTCTCGTGGTAGACCGGCAAACGTGAATAGCCCGACTCCCGAAACCGGCTCGCCACCTCACTCAGCAATGCCCCATCCTCGATCGCCACCACCCGCGTCCGTGGCACCATGATCTCCGCCACCGTCAGTTCCGAAAACTCGAAGACATTGTGGATCAGATCCTTCTCGTCCGTCTCCAGCAGCCCCGACTGATGACTGAGATTGACAAGGTAGCGGATCTCCTCCTCGGAATAGGCAGTATGATGCCCGGGCCGAAAGTCGACACCAAAGAGGCGCAATAACCGCACTCCGGAGAAGTTGATGAATTCGATAAATGGCTGAAAGCACCGGTAAAAGACCTGCATCCAGCGCGCCGTCGCCAGCGATATCGGCTCCGCCTTCTCGATCGCCAGCGCCTTCGGCGCGTATTCACCCAGCACCAGATGCAGATAGGTAATCACGGCCAGAGCAATACCAATCGAGATCGTATGCGCCACCAGCACCGACGTCGTTACCGGCAGATGCTTCAGGAGGATCGGCTCCAGCCAGTGCGCCAGCGTCGATTCTCCTACCGCCCCCAGCGCCAGACTGGCCAGCGTAATGCCGAACTGACTCGCCGAGAGCATTGCATCCATATGGTCAAGCGCGTATAACACCGAACGCGCCGCCCCATTGCCCGATGCCGCCAGCGTCTCAATTCGCGCGCGCCGCACCGTTACCAGCGCAAACTCAACCGCGACAAAAAATCCGTTGGCAATCACCAGCAGGATGATCGCCGCTATTTTGAAGACTACCACGGTCATATTCGATTAATGTCGATCAATCTTCGCGAGGCAGCTCAATTCCCGGCAGAATTCGACAGCCCGGTTCTCTGCCCACGCCCGGTCCTCGTCAGGTCGCCGGCTGCCCCAGAAGGCAACGTGCCCCCCATGTCGCGGCGCCAGCAGCCTGATCACCCGATTCCCCTGCAATCGCTCATCACCAAATGGCTCAAATGGAATGAACGGATCGTCCTGAGCATGGACGATCAGTGCCGGCACCCTGATCGATGCCAGCAGCGGCAGCGAACTTGCTCGCTGATAATAATCAAGCGCATTACGAAAACCATTGACCGGCTGAAACCAGTCGTCCCAGTCCCAGAGATGCCTGATCTCGTCCAGTCCGCTGAGATCATAACGCCCCGGAAAGAGCCGATCCCTCTCCCGCATCGTCCGCCGCAGACTACGCAGAAACCTTGCCTCGTACAGGCGATTCTCAGACTGCATGATTGATCTTGAGCAACTCTCGAGGTCGATCGGCGGACTGATCGCACAAACCCCGCGCACCTCTCGCGGTACCTCACCACCAAACTCGCCGATCAGCTTCAACGACTGATTCCCACCCATCGAAAAGCCG
>CAIKMY010000016.1 GCA_903828635.1 uncultured Acidobacteriota bacterium | reverse complement strand
TCACCGGCCTCACCGGCCTCACCGGCCTCACCGGCCTCACCGGCCTCACCGGCCTCACCGGCCTCACCGGCCTCACCGGCCTCACCGGCCTCACCGGCCCCACCGACGGAAAGCCGGATCCTCCGCTCTACCTGCCAGACATCGAATCGCCACCCACACCTGCCCAATTTGTTATTGTAATCGACGCTGACAGCGCACTCGATATCTCCGGCTGTAATCTTTCTGGCAACCTGATACTTACGCATACACCTGATTCGCCAGAAACAGGTCGGGGCTGACCTGGAGCGCCATTCAACCCACTTTGAGTCTCATCCTCGCCATCAGGTTGTCCCTGCAATCAGATTGACATTCCACCATATTGACATTCCACATACCCGACAGTTCCCCCGACAGTTCAATGGAGAGCATACCGGAAGGCTCCACAGTGGGCTCGCCTGTGGGAAGCTGATCCGATGATGCCGATCCAGTGATTCCAGAGTGGTGCAGGTCCTGATTGCTCCGGTTCTGATTGTGCCGGATTGTTTTGGCCGAACTCGCTGTTCCGGCCTTTACCGCGCGGCCTGTCACTCCAATCGCCGCGGACAATCGCGAAAGGTAGACTGACTGACAGGGCGCGCATCAATGGAGGCCGCCTTTGTTCATCCAATGAATTTTGATATTATCTCGATTGAAACGTCAAGGGCAAGCCCATTTTTCAGCTGCAATGCCAATTCGCCCGCGTCTGAGGCGCTAACACCGGCGGTAATCGTTTGACACCATTCCGCACCAATGCGTATAATCGTGAACTTTCCGTATGGTAAAGACTGCCATAGGCATGACAATGGGTATCGTATATCGTAGTAAGCGTGTCAGTAAGCCTGGCAGTAAGCGTGTCAGTAAGCCTGGCAGCAAATTTTGACAGTAAGTACAGTAAGTACAGTAAGTACAGTAAGTACAGTAAAGTTTTGACAGCTTTGAAGCAGTGAGCCTTTTGGTAGTGAGCCTTGAAGCGGCAAGCTTTGTGCGATTGCAAGCATGGTGAAGCCGCAAGTCCGATGTAACAGGAAGCCTGTTGAACACGGGGAACGGCTGACGCCGGGGAACATGGAAGGAGATTGACAGTGGCATACGCAATAATCCGCACGGGCGGAAAGCAGTTTCGGGTAAGCCCCGGAGACATTGTGCGGGTCCCATCGCTCAGCGGCAAGAATGAAGGGGACAACGTCGAGTTCGGCGAGGTCCTCGCTGCCGGTGATGACTCAGGGGTCCGTATTGGCACGCCAACAGTCAGTGGCGCGACGGTTACCGGAACCGTTATCGCCAATGGGCGCGGACCGAAGATTATCGTCTTCAAGTTCAAGCGTCGCAAGCAGTACAAGCGCAAGAAAGGGCACCGTCAGGGCTTTACCGCCGTCAGAATTGACGCGCTCGCCTGACTCGCCTGAGAGGTGCCGGATGTCCCGGCCGGCAGTGCACGGTCAGGATCAAATGTCAGAAGCATACATCAACCATCATTGAGCCCGGTCTCCTGTTATGATGGATCGGGCTCATCAGGGAGTAGCAGTTATGGCACATAAAAAAGGTGTCGGCAGTTCGCGCAACGGTCGTGATTCAGCGTCGCAGCGGCTGGGCGTCAAGCGTTTCGGAGGCGAGTTGGTCTCCGGTGGCTCGATTCTGGTACGCCAGCGTGGAACAAAGTTCAAGCCCGGTCAGAATGTCGGAATTGGCAGCGATGATACGCTCTATGCCCGAATCACCGGACTGGTAAAGTTTGAGGATCGTGGTCGCAAGGGACGGTTCATCAGCATCCATCCGGCCGAGTAGGAACTGACATTCCTCTCCCGCCGGGGAAGCGCTTCAAGGCATCATTAACCTGTTGTTGCCCTGCTGTTGTTGCCCTGCTGTTGTTGCCCTGTTTTGGTTTCCATGTTTGTTTTGGTTTCCATGTTTATAGATCGGGCAAGAATTCATGTTTGCGGCGGAGATGGCGGGAATGGTGTAACGGCCTTTCGGCGCGAGAAGTTTGTCCCCAGAGGGGGCCCGTCGGGAGGTGATGGAGGGCGTGGAGGGTCGGTTTACATCGAGGCTGTCGAGAGCCTCAACACCCTGCTTCACTTCCGTTATAACCCTGAACACCGTGCCGATCGTGGTCGTCACGGTGAAGGCAGCAGGCGCCACGGTGCCAATGGCAACGACATTATCCTCCGTGTCCCGGTCGGCACAATAGTGATTGATGAAGAGACCGGTGAGACGATGGGTGACCTGGTAACTCCCGGCAGCCGTCTGCTGGTGGCTGCCGGGGGTAGAGGCGGACGCGGCAACGCGCAGTTCGCCACCTCGACCAACAGGGCACCACGGCGTCACGAAGAGGGCAAGCCCGGTGAGGAGCACTCACTGATCCTCGAACTGAAGCTGATCGCCGATGTCGGGCTTGTTGGTCTGCCCAATGCTGGAAAGTCCACGCTGATCTCTCGTATTTCAGCCGCCAAGCCCAAAATTGCCGATTATCCATTCACGACGCTGGAGCCGTACCTTGGTGTAGTCGATGCCGGTGATTTCCGTACCTTTGTGGTTGCCGACATCCCCGGATTGATCGAAGGGGCACATCTGGGGGCCGGGCTGGGTGATCGCTTTCTGCGTCACGTGGAGCGCACCAGACTGCTGCTGCACCTTGTCGACGTCTCCGGGCTTACCTCTGATCCGGTGGCCGATTACGAAACGGTGACTCGTGAACTGGCAGCATTCAGCCATGAGGTCGCCGCCAAGCCAAAGATCGTCGTTGCGACCAAGATCGATGCGCTCGATGCTCCCGAACGAATAAGAGATCTCATCAGTTTCTGCCAGTCTGCCGGGCTGGAGTTCCACGAGATTTCGGCAGCAACCGGTCAGGGAGTGAGCGCGCTGATTCGTCTGGTCACGGCCAAACTCGATGCTATCGGGGCTGATTCCGGTGGATTAACCGCCAGGAATACAAGTGATACTGTCAGTGATGACGCCGATGAGCCCGGCAATATCGACGATCCCGCAGGTGCAACCGTGATGAAGCAGGTACGGGAGCGGACAGATCCGGAGACGACCGAAGCAGTGATTGGAGATGTCAATTGGGTCGGGCGATAGCCATTTATGGGGGGACATTTGATCCGCCTCACCTTGGGCACCTGCAGGTGGCAGATGCCATTCTTGGCGCCTTTCACCTCGATGCCCTTCTGCTGGTACCGGCCTTTGTTCCTCCGCACAAGCGGCGCCAGACAATCGCCTCGCCCTACCATCGGCTGGCAATGCTCGCGCTGGCGACTGCGGATCGGCCGCAACTCTTCGTCTCGACAATCGAGCTTGAAGCTCCCTCGCGACCATACACCATCGAGACGCTTGAACGTCTGCAGCGCGAGGCTCCTGATAGCCGCCTGTTCTTTGTCATGGGAGCCGATTCCTTTCGTGACATCCATACCTGGCGCGAATATCGGAGAATACTGACAGAATTTGATGTGATCGTGGCGATGCGTCCGGGGTGCGAAGTGGCAGGTGAGATGGCCGGTCATCTTGACGCCGACCTGCGTGACCGGGTAATCGACCTTCGCGGGAGCCTGCTGCCGCAGGATGAAAGTCTGGGTGAAATCCACACCTATCTGACCGATTACGTCAGCGTCGCCATCTCCGCTACCGATATCAGAGAGGCGGTGGCCTCCGGAAAGACGCTGACAGGGATGGTTGCTCCGGCGGTTGCCGACTATATTGCCAAATATCAGCTTTATTCGGGCCAGTTATGACAACAGAAGCCAAGACAAACGCGATCCATGATGAGTCATCTCAGGGAGAGGCTCGCAGATTACCAGTCGATGAGGAGATCCTCGATCAGGTCAGGCTGGCAGTGCACGCTGCCGAGGAGAAGAAGGCCGAGAATCTGATCGTCCTTCGACTTACGGCGCTGACCGAATTTACCGACTACTTTCTGATCTGTTCCGGGAACTCGACTCGCCAGAATCAGGCGCTGGCCGACGAGATCACCGACCAGTTAAAGAAGTCTGGCGTCCGCCCGCTCCATACCGAGGGCTATGCCAATGCCGAATGGATTCTCATCGATTACGGAACTTTCGTCGTGCATATTTTCACCGACGAGTCGCGCCGATTTTATGATCTTGAGCGGCTCTGGCGGGATGCAGAGAGGGTTATCTGAGCAGTACTGATACTCAATAGGTTTTTTCGATCTTTCCTGCTTGCAAAAGAGTGGCTGAAACCTGCAATATGCGACTTCATTTCGTCTGGGTGGGGAAGACAAAGGATCGACGCTGTGCGGCCCTGATCGATGATTACCTCGCGAGGATTCGTCGATTTGCCCCCATCGAGATCAGCGAATTACGTGAGGGATCCGGGCAGTCCGGCCAGCAGGACGAGGCGCGCGTCATTGCCATCGAGAGTGCAAGGTTGCGCGAGGCATCTGAACGTGACGACCGGGTGATCCTGCTCGATGAGCGTGGCGAGATGATGACTTCGACGGAGATGGCGACTCTGATCGAGCGGTGGCAAATGACCGGGACGAAGCGGCTGGCATTCGTCATTGGCGGCTTTGCCGGAGTTGACGACGAGACAAAGCGTCAGGCCCATCTGAAGTTATCGCTTTCGCGGCTGACCCTGACGCACGAACTGGCACGGGTGATACTGACGGAGCAGATTTATCGCGCACTGACGATCATTGCTGGTCTTCCGTATCACAAAGATCGACCCGTCAGCAATTAACAAGAGTGATTGACAGAAATTGTCGGCGATTGGCAGAAATTGATTGCCGACTCTTCGGAAAGAGCGGCAGGCTGTGGCAACTGGCAGATCAGAGATCAGCATAATGCACAGTAACCGATAGCCGATAACCTGAGACGTTACTTTTGAAGTCCGGCGCTTACTGGGCCCCTTCTCACTTGGACTGGAAACCGGGAATCAACAACTTATTCTGAGGAGAGTGGATGGACAAAAAAAAGCTCAATGGCTACCGTGATCGATTGATAGCCGAACGTGACGTATTGATGGGTGTGGTTGGACGCAACGAGGATTATGGCCGTGAGGCTGATATCGATGCGACACAGGATCCGGCAGACAAGGCATCAAACTCCTACACCAAGGAGTTGCTCTTTACTCAGTCGACCAATGACCGAATAATTCTGATACAGATTGACGAGGCGCTCGAACGCATCGAGGATGACGAGTTTGGTATTTGCCTCAACTGCGGCAATGAGATTGGTGCGAAGAGGCTGGAGGCTCTGCCCTGGGTACGTTATTGCATCACCTGCCAGGATATGCACGAAAAGGGGCTGCTGAATATCGAGGAGTAGCGAGGAGTAGAAAACGGCGTGAAAAACAAGGACTACTTCCCTGCCGGTCTTCCGGATTTTGCCTTTGGTTCGACCGGATAGTTCGCCTTCTCCCAGGCATCGAATCCGCCGATGAGTGCTTTTGCCTGTCCGAATCCATTCTCTCTGAGAGTCCACACCATACTGGCGCTGGTCGCTTCATCGGGTCAGGTGCAGTAGACGATTATTTCTAGTCCGCGCGGAATTTCGTGCAGGCGTAATTCGATTTCGCGCAGGGTGAGGTGGATCGCACCGGGAATGCGAACGGTGCTGCCGATATAAGCATTGCCATCACGGGCATCGATGATGATGATCTTCTCGCGGCGCTGCATCTTGCGGTGCAGTTGATCGATGGTGATTCGGTCGACTGCCTGGGCAGCGGCGGTGGCGAGGAGAATCGCCAGCAGGATTATCGTGTTTCGGGCCTGTTTCATTGCAGTGATCGGGTTCTGCCAGTGATCGGGTTCTGCCACTGATCGGGTTCTGAAAAGATCGTCAGCGTTCGACACGTGCTCCTCCACCCTTCATGACACGCTCAACTTCGCCAAGAGTGACCATCGAGGTATCGCCGGGTGTGGTCATGGCGAGAGCACCGTGAGCGGCGCCATACTCGACAGCGCGCTGTGGTCCCTGGCCGGAGAGATAGCCATAGATGAGGCCGGAGGCGAACGAATCTCCTCCCCCGACGCGATCATAGATTTCGAGGGCCTCGCGAACCGGGGCCTTGAAGAAGCGGCCGTTATCAAAGAGAACGGCACCCCAGTCATTACGGGTGGCGGTGACAGCCTGGCGCAGCGTCGTCGCGACGACGCTGATATTGGGGTAGATGCGGACAACCTGCTCGATCATCTTCTGGAAATTGGCGACATCGAGTTTACTGTGATGCTCATCAAGCCCCTCGACATTGAAACCGAGGGCGGCGGTGAAATCTTCCTCATTACCGAGCATGACATCGACGAGGGGGGCAAGTCGGCGGTTGACCTCACGGGCGCGCTCCTGGCCACCAATCGATTTCCAGAGAGAGTCACGATAGTTGAGATCATAGGAGACGATGGTACCGTGACGACGTGCAGCCTTCATGGCCTCCTCGGCAACCTCGGGGGTCGTCTCGGAGAGTGCGCAGAAGATACCACCGCAGTGAAACCAGCGTGCGCCCTCCCGGCCAAAGATGTGTTCCCAGTCGATGTCGCCGGCGCGAAGCTGTGAGGCGGCAGTATTGCCGCGATCGGAGCAGCCAAGAGCGGCACGAACGCCAAACCCGCGCTCGGTGAAGTTGAGTCCGTTGCGCACAGTGCGACCGACACCATCATATTTGACCCACCTGACGTGGGACTGATCGACACCTCCCTGGTAAATGAGATCCTGAACCAGTCTCCCGACCGGATTATCGGCGAAAGCGGTAACGACCGCCGTCGTCAGGCCAAAGCAGCGCCGCAATCCGCGAACAACGTTGTACTCTCCCCCACCCTCCCAAACCTGAAAATGGCGGGTGGTATGGATGCGACCATCACCCGGATCGAGCCTGAGCATGACCTCGCCGAGGGCCACGGCATCCCATCGACATTGATCTTTCTCCCTGATGCGCAGTTCGGACATTGTGATCACTCCACTCTTCCGGCATTTCTGATCTGGTCAACGAGCCTGACGGCTTCGGCCGCCAGATCGCGAATTGCCTCGAATCTCCCGGTGAGCATGAGCTCAGGTTTGACCATCCAGCTTCCGCCGCAGGCGACCACTTGTGGCAGCCCAAGGTAGTTACCAATATTGGCGGTGTCGATTCCACCGGTAGGGATAAAGCGCACGTGGCGATAGGGTGCACAGATTGCTTGCAGGTATTTGACACCCCCCATCGGCTCGGCGGGAAAGAATTTAAGCAGGTCAACGCCGAGGGTGAGGGCGGCCTCGATCTCGGTCGGGGTGCAGACACCCGGGAAAATGGTCACGGCGCGCTTCAGACAGTGCTCGACGACACGCGGGTTGGTACCGGGTGAGACGATGAACTGCGCGCCGGCGTCAAGGGCACGATCGACCTGATCCGTCGAGAGCACTGTCCCGGCACCGAGCAGCAGATCAGGGAAACGACGAGCAATCGCCGCCAGCGAGTCAGCGGCAGCAGCAGTACGAAAGGTGATCTCCGCGCAGGGAAGCCCTCCGGCCATCAGGCTCTCCGCCAGCGGCTCGGCAAGGCGGGCCTCCGGAATGCTGACCACCGGAACGATGCCAAGACGATTGAGATTTTCTGTAATAGTCATAAAGCGAGTAAGCAGCCGGAATCCCGGGTAATCAAAAGCTTCTCTTCCGGATCACATGTTCCGGATCCCATACTCCGAATCTTCTCTTGCGGCCGGTCGGCAACGACGAGCGACCGGTCGTGGCACGAGCGGCACCACATCTGGTAAAGTGCCAAATGCCGGAACAACGATATGAAAGCTGAATCTACCACTGAGATCGAGAAACCGCCAGCGCTGGAGGCAGGTGATCGTGTAGCGGTCGTCGCCCCGGCCAGTCAGGTTCGCGAGGCGTACCTGCTTCGCGGCATTGCCGAACTGGAGCGACTCGGGTTTCGACCAACATTTCGTCCTGATATCCTCGCGAGAGGGCGCTATACCGCCGGCGACGATCGGCGACGTACCGATGAATTGATCGAGGCCTTCACGGATCCGACGGTCAAAGCGGTCTGGGCAGCGCGTGGCGGGTATGGATCGATGCGCATGCTCGGATTGCTCGACAGGCCGGAGGTGATGGAGCGACTCCGCTGCCATCCGAAGATCTTCATCGGCTACAGCGATTTGACGGCACTCCATCTCTTCTTCTATAAGCGGCTCAACCTCGTCACCTTTCACGGGCCGATGGTTGCGAGGGATCTGGCGGACGGCGGTGATCATTACGATCGAGCGACACTGCTGCAATCGATCTCTCACGGTGAGACTCCGAGGGAGATATTGTCACCGCGAACGACAATCCTCCATCACGGATCAGGCGAAACGGTCACCGGGCGATTGCTGGGCGGCTGCCTCTCGCTGATCGTCTCATTGCTGGGAACGCCTTATGAGCTGCCAACCGCCGGATCGATCCTCTTTCTGGAAGATACCGGTACCAAACCCTATGCGATCGACCGCATGCTGCAACAATTGCGGCTGGCGGGCAGTCTCGACGGAGTGCGCGGGTTGATCTTTGGTGAGATGAGCGACTGTGTGCAGCACGAAGCACAGGGCTACCGGATCGAAGATGTCCTGTCTGAATGTACCGCTGACCTGGGCATTCCGGTCCTCTTCGGCCTGCCGAGCGGCCACAGCCCGTCGGGGAATCTGACGCTCCCGCTGGGGATTGCGGCCAGCCTCGATATTGACAGGCAGACCCTGCGCATCGAGGAGTCGGCGGTGAGGCCGGTCAGCCGATAACCGGTGGCTACCAGCGGATTCTGACGTTAAATGAGCCGCGGTTATCGCGGAAGTAGTCGTCATTGATACCGAGGAAGAGCCGCCCGTACTCACCCGATTCGGTGGCTGGCGTGCCGCGGGCACCAACGAAGATGTAGTTCGAGTCGCGTCCGTCGCGGTAGCGAATCTTGGCGATCAGCGCGCCCGGGGCTTCATCCTGAATCGGGAAGACCGAGTTTGGACTGCCAACATTCGGATTGCCCTCGGGTCCGCTCATCTGGCGATTGCCAAGGTCGATGCTCCCCTCGGCAGTGATCTCGAACGACATGTTCGGCTCGACGTCGATGCCGGTATCGGTCCAGGGCTGACTGGCATTGACGGTGACAACCTTCTCGCGCCCCTTCGCCGAGCCGGGCTGCGGAGCATTTCCGGCTCCACTGCGTCCGGCATTGCTGACGGCGACATTGACCCGAAAAGCGCCGCGGGCATTGCGCGTCTCCCAATGATTGATGGTGAAATAAAGGACACCATCCTGATTGGCCACAAATTCAGTACCGCGACCGACAAGAATTGCCGGCGCATTTGGATCCTGGCCAATGATCGCGACCAGCGCGCCGTCGTTCTCGTCCGGCATTGGCGCATCGGGATCACGACGATTGCGCAGCCCCTCGGGCCCGGTCGACGTTCGGCCTTCAAGCGTCACCGTGCCGGTCGCCCCGACACGGACGCGACTGCCGCGATTGAGCGTGATCCCGGTCTTCATCCACTGCTCCTCAAGCCGGACATCGAAGGCCGGGAAGCTCTCCCATCCCGCGCCTGCGCCGGCTCCTCCTGACGATGGCAGAGGCCCTGCCGGCTGCCCCTGCCGGTCGATCGTCAGCTTCAGCACTTCGGCGGGACGAACACGCACCTGCTCGCCGTTCGTCACCTGGAAGATGAACTGGCCGTTCTCGTAGCCGATGAACGTCCCCTGCAGCACATTGCCATTGCGGAGGTAGAGCGTATCGGCGAAGGCGCCTGCCACGGCGCACAGGATCAGCGCGAAGGTGAGCAGTATTCTTTTCATGCGGCTGAGTATAGCATACACTGTTGGATCCTAACCGACTGCTGACTTCGAGGGTGAGATGAGCAACAGCAAATTTTTACAGGGAACACGAATTGCGCCGACGCCGATATCACGTGAGACAACTCTGGTCGAACTGATAGAGACAACATTTCAGGCCTATAACGCGGCACGCCTGCGCGAGGGGGCTCAGCTCTTCGCCGAGCGGATGCTTGGTGGAGACGTGACGGTCGGACTGACATTGACCGGAGCGCTGACACCGGCCGGGCTTGGGATCTCGGCGATCATTCCGCTGATGGAGGCGGGCTTTGTCGACTGGATCATCTCGACCGGAGCCAACCTCTATCACGACGCCCACTTCGGCCTCGGCCTGGCGATGCATCGCGGCAATCACCAGATCAGCGACATCACCCTGCGGGACGAGGGAGTGGTGCGGATCTACGATATCTTCTTCGACTATGAAGTACTGCTCTCGACCGACTCCTTCTTCCGTGAGATCATTCGCGCCGAAGAGTTTCAGCGCGAGATGTCGACGGCGGAGTTTCATCATCTCTGCGGGAAATACATCGCGGAGCGCGAGCGGGTGCTCGGCTTGCAGAATCAGTCGCTGCTCTCAGCAGCCTGGCGCTGTGGTGTGCCGATCTACACCTCATCGCCCGGAGACAGTTCGATCGGGATGAACGTTGCGGCCATGGAGTTGCAGGGCGGCAGGCTGCGTCTCAATCCTTCGACCGATGTCAATGAGACGGCGGCAATCGTTCTCGATGCGAAGCGCGGCGGCGGAAAGTCGGCGATCTTCATCTGTGGTGGTGGCAGCCCGAAGAACTTCGCGCTGCAGACAGAGCCGCAGATTCAGGAGGTTCTCGGCATCGAGGAGAAGGGGCATGACTACTTCCTGCAGGTGACCGATGCCCGGCCGGATACCGGCGGGCTGAGCGGGGCAACTCCCTCCGAGGCCGTCAGCTGGGGCAAAATCGATCCGACGCAACTGCCGGGCACGGTCGTCTGCTATGTCGATACCACGGTCGCTCTGCCGCTGATCACCGCTTACGCTTTTGCCAAACAGCAGCCACGGCCGCTGAAGCGACTCTATGATCGACGCGAGGCGCTCATGCAGCGTCTGCGTGACGAGTATGCGAGGTCAGAGCGGCGCTAGCCATCCCTGAGGGATCAACCACCATGGAACTGCACCCGGACGAAAAGCCGTCAATACCGGCAGAGAGTTCAAGCGAGACTGAGATCTCGAATGGAGAGGCGAACAGATCTGAGGATCGGATCGCGGTTCGCGATCTGCTGATCTGGTTTGGCGGCTCACTGGTTGGCGGAGCTGCGGGTTTTCAGATCGGAGCGTGGATGGAGGCCAACCTGATTCGACTTACGGCCGGGGTGGTCGGATGGGTGGTCGGCGGGATTGGGGCTATCTTCGTCGCATCACGGCTGATTCGTCAGCCGGCATCAGCGACAATCCCGGTTCGCGTTGCGAGCATTATGGTCATCGGTTTCCTCGCGGGCTGTCTTGTCGGCAGCATGGCGGCAGCAGCCTTCCCTGGCTTTGAGGGGCTGGGAACTCTCCTTGGCGGCATTGTCGGCTTTGCGGCCGGATGGTTTGTCGCTCCACGATTCTCACAGGCAGGGTGATCGATGACAGCAAGAGCCCCGTTTCCGCCGCCGTACCGGGATGTGACCATTGGCGGGCTGCTGACAAACCTCGCGGCAGCGATTCCGAACAACGAGGCGCTCGTCTTTGCTGCCACGGGCAGGCGAATGACCTTTGCCTCACTTGAGGCAGAGGCGCGGATTGTTGCCCGGGGGCTGTTGGCGCTCGGTGTTGGCAGGGGTGATCGCGTTGCTGTCTGGGCCACCAACCTGCCCGAATGGATCGTGCTGATGTTTGCGCTCGGCAGGATTGGTGCGATTCTCGTCACGGTCAACACCGCGCTGCGTGCCAGGGAGATCGATTATCTTCTGCGCCAGAGCGAGAGTTCGATCCTGGTGACGATCAATGGCCACCGTGGCATCGATTACATCGCGGAACTCCGTCAGACAGGGGCGCTCGATCGGAGACTGCCACATCTGCGCCACATCATCCACCTTCCGAGAACTGTTGATGACCCCTGCCCCGAGGGGCTGATGCCCTATGCCCGCCTCGCCGGGATGGGCGCGGCTGTCTCCGAAGCCGAGCTGTCGGCACGCGAATCGGAAGTCGGGATCGATGACATAATCAACATGCAGTACACCTCGGGAACCACCGGCTTCCCGAAGGGGGTGATGCTCTCCAGCCGCAACATCGTCAACAACGGCTACTGGCTGGGCGAGGGGCTCGGCTACACCGTCACTGACCGGCTCTGCCTCTGCGTTCCGCTCTTCCACTGCTTTGGTTGCGTCATCGGCGTCCTCGGCGCCTTCACCCACGGCGCCTGTCTCTGTCCGATCGAGTCATTCGATGCATGGCAGACCCTGAATACGATCGAACGGGAGCGCTGCACCGCCGTCTATGGCGTACCGACGATGTTCCTTGCCGAACTGGATGATCCCGAGTTTCACCGCTTTGATCTCAGTTCGCTGCGCACTGGAGTCATGGCCGGCGCTCTCTGTCCCGAGCCGCTCATGCGGCGCGCAATTGACGAGATGAATCTGCGCGAGATGACCATCGTCTATGGCCTGACCGAGGCCTCCCCCGGCATCACTCAGACCAGCCGCTTCGACAGCATTGCCAATCGCACCCAAACCGTCGGGCAGGTTCTCCCCGAAATGGAGGTCAGAATCATCGATCCGGCCAATGGAGAGATGCTGCCGGCCGGGGTTCCGGGTGAGCTCTGCGTGCGCGGCTATAATGTGATGCGTGGTTATTACAACAACGCTGCGGCCACGGCCGCGGCCATCGACCCTGAGGGCTGGTTGCGTACCGGTGATCAGGCGACGATCGATGGTAGCGGTTATGTGTGCATCACCGGTCGCATCAAGGATCTGATCATCCGTGGCGGCGAGAACATCTCACCCGGCGAGATCGAGGACCGCCTGCGGCAGCACCCGGCGGTCTCCGATGCCAGCGTCTATGCCATTGCCAGCCGGTTCTTCGGCGAGGAGGTTGCAGCCTCCGTCAGGCTGAGGCCCGGAATGGAAATCGACGAGGAAGAGCTGCGCGAGTTCTGCCGTGAGGGGTTGGCCCGCTTCAAGGTTCCGCGTCATCTGCGCTTTGTCGGAGATTTCCCGACAACCGCTTCCGGCAAGATTCAGAAGTTCAGGCTGCGCGAACAGCATGAAAGCGAACTGGCCGACTGAACCACCGGGCGCCAGCTTGTTGGACTCACAATCACCCAACCTGATATGCGAGGAGTATCGATGCTCAGGAGACTTCACCTGCTCACCACAATCGCCACCCTGCTGCTGGCCACACTCCCTGCCGGCGCACAGAACCGACTGCCCAATATCGTCATCATCCTTGCCGACGATCTCGGCTACGGCGATCTGAGCATCTACAACGCCAATTCCAAAATCGCGACGCCGCATCTCGATCGACTTGCCCGCGAAGGGGTGCGCCTGACCGATGCCCACTCACCGTCATCGGTCTGCACGCCAACGCGCTACGGGATTCTCACCGGTCGTTATCCGTGGCGCTCGCGCCTCAAATCCGGCGTCCTGGCTCCGTTCGATGCCCCATTGATCGAGCCCGACCGGCTGACATTGCCGGCGATGCTCCGGCAGAAGGGCTATGCCACCGCCGCCATCGGCAAATGGCACCTTGGCTGGGACTGGCCGACACCCGATGGCCGCAAGGCAGGTGTCACCGCTGACGGCCTGAGCAATGTCGACTACGCACGGCCGCTGGCCAACGGCCCGCTGACACGCGGCTTCGACTACTACTTTGGCGTCGATCTTCCCAACTTCCCCCCTTATGTCTTCATCGAAAACGACCGTGCCCTCGGGATCCCGACCGAAAGAATCCCGAGTGATAACCCGGCCATCAATCGCAAGGGACCGATGATGAGGGATTGGGATCCGGAGAAGATTCTGCCGCGCATCGCCGACCGCGCTGTCAGCTACGTCACCTCGCGTGCCGGCAACCCGCAACCTTTCTTTCTCTACTTCCCACTGACCTCGCCCCATTATCCGGTCGTCCCCACTGCCGGGTTCAGGGGTAAAAGCGGAGCCGATGCCTATGGTGACTTTGTCGAGCAGACCGACGCCGTCGTCGGAGCCCTCGTCGAGGCACTCAAAAGCAACGGCTTCGAGCAGAATACACTCGTCATCTTCACCAGTGACAACGGTCCGGAGGTTGCGAGTGAGGTACGCATCGGCGCCTATGATCGCATTCTGCGCTTTCAGCATTCGAGCATGGAGAGATGGCGCGGCGTCAAGCGTGACAGTTTCGAGGGTGGCCACCGTGTTCCCTTCATCGCCCGCTGGCCCGGCAGGATCCCTGCCGGGCGCGTCGCCACCAACCTCTTCGGCCACGTTGACCTCATGGCGACCATCGCCCGGCTGGTCGACTACCAGCTCCCGGAGAATGCCGCCCCCGACAGCTTCGACCAGACAGCGACGCTCATGGGTCGGCAACCATCACCGCTGGTGCGCCAGTCGCTCGTCTATCACCAGTCGAATGGCCACCTCGCCATTCGACTGGGTGACTGGGTATTGATCGACTCGAATACCTGTGGTGACGGCAACAGAGAGCCTGAGTGGTTCCGCGAGCGCCGAGGTGCAGCGAAGTGTGCGACTCCCGGCGCCCTCTTCAATCTTCGCACTGACCCCGGGCAGTCACGCAATCTCGTCAATACTTACCCCCGGAAAGTTCGCGAACTCAAAGCACTTCTCGACCAGCTCCGTCAGGCCGAACGCACTGCCCCGACCGGCCGGTGAATGACGATTCTCAAAGGAGAGCCCCATGCAACCATCGCGAAGAGTTTTCGTTGCCACTCTCTGGATCGGCCTGACGATAACGGTCTTACTGACTGTCACCCTGCCGGCCGCTCCCGGAGCCAATGAGCGCCCCAGCCTGATTTCCGGCATTGTGCGCGAAACGCTCCACAAAGGGCGCGACGGAGGAGTCACATGGTTCCTTCCGCGCATCTGCATGGTTCCGCGACCGGATGGCGGTCAGACGGCATTCATGACGCTGCAAACCATCGCCGGATCGGACTACTATGGCCCCGTCCACTGGCGCGAATCGCGCGACCTCGGTCATACCTGGAGCGAGCCCCAACCCATTCCCGATTTTGGCCGCCGCCCCTTCTCCGGGGACATCGAGGATGCCGTCAGCGATGTGCTGCCGCTATACCACGCAAAGACCAACACGCTACTGGCACTCGGCGAGATCATCTATTACCGCGAGGGCCGCTACTTTCCCGAGCAGCCGCACCGCTATCCGGTCTATGCCGTCCGTGATGCTGACGGCAAATGGTCGCCGCGCCGCAAACTGGAATGGAATGATCCGCGTGCCAATGCAATCTACTCGGCCGGATCATCCCAATCCGTAACGCTGAAGAACGGTGATCTGCTCATCCCTGTCTCGTTTCGCTCACAGGACCGTCAGGATTTCGCCGTCACCTCACTCCTCTGCTCCTTCGACGGCAGGGAACTGAAGGTCAAAGAAGTCGGAACGACACTCCACAACACCGTCAAACGCGGCCTGCTTGAGCCGCAATTGACCGCTTTCGGCAACCGCTACCTGATGACGATT
>CAIKMY010000015.1 GCA_903828635.1 uncultured Acidobacteriota bacterium | reverse complement strand
GGACAGTATAGACTGTATGGACTATGGACAGAATGGACAGTATAGACTGTATGGACTATGGACAGAATGGACAGTATAGACTGTATGGACTATGGACAAATGGACAGATGGACAAATGGACAAATGGACAGATGGGCCTAATGTCAATCTGTCCATAGTCCATACTGTCTATACCGTCCATTCTGTCCATAGTCCATAGTCCATATTCCATATATTCCATATTCCCCCCCCATTAAAGCCATTTCGACCAGCGATGATATCGCGCCGTAGCGGGACCATTGAGGGCATAGTCGATCAGCATGTCAGCGACCCTTTCAGTAACCCAGTTGAAATAAGGCTCGGTGACCGACCAGATATCAGCATCAGGTGCGGGGTTGGTGAAATCAATCGCGTAAGGGATCCCATCACGAACGGCAAACTCGACGGTATTGAGATCATAACCAAGAGCTTCGTTGATCAGCAATGTATCGCGAAGGATGCGGTCTTCGAGCTCCGGAGTAAGCTTTGAGGCCTCGCGTGGCAGGTAGCGTCGATGATGTGGATCATACGGCATGATCAGAACGTCTTTCCTGGCGACGCAGTAGCAGCGGACATATTCGGTAAAGTCGATAAATTCCTGAAGCACCATGGCGAGGGTGCCGGTTTTGTCGTAGGCTGCCCAGAGCTCTTCGAGGGAGTCGACCTTGTAGACATCACGCCAGCCACCACCATCGTGCGGTTTAAGAAAGGCGGGGAGGCCGACGTAATCGACGATCTCCTCCCAGTTGAGCGGATATTCGAGGTTACGAAGTGAGGCATCGGTGACTCCTGCAATGTAGCCTTTCTGCGGGAGTAGAACAGTTTTGGGGACGGCAAGTCCGAGCTTCGAGGCCAGCGAGTAGCCGAAGAACTTCTCATCCGCTGACCACCAGAAGGGATTATTGACGACGATTGTCCCATTGAGCACTGCCGTCTTGAGGAATGAGCGATAAAAGGGTATCTCGTGTGAGATGCGATCGAAGATCAACCGATAGTCTTCGGTCTCGCCTGCCCTGACGCCGCCGATTTTGATGTACTCGGCCGTGACGCCGGCACCTTTGGAATTGATCTTCTCAATCAACGCCGGTGGGAAGGTATTCTCCATGCCGACCAGAATGCCGATTTTCATTGAACTCTCCTTGCTTCATCCCGCTCCCGACATTATCTCTCTACCGGCAAGTCGTCGGCATCGATGGTGATGAACATGTGGCAAACATGTTTTGCCGGGCCCGGACTGGCAGAGCCGCTGTCAGTAAGGTATTATTCATCGATTCTATGTTTTGCAGTTTATGTTTAGCTCTCTAAGGTGTCAACAGAAATGAGTCTTGAAAGAAGCACAAACATCTATCTGAGGCAACCCTTCCACATTTCGTGGATCGGCCTTGCCGTGATACTGTCACTCGGGTGGTCGGCGGCGGCCCAGGAGAAGGGGCAGGGGCAGGAGAAGCAGGGGCAGGAGAAGAAGATGCGTCCGGAGGACGTGGCTGAGCGGGCGCTGCTCTCGTATGGCGGGCGAGGTGCACTCTATGCGGTGCAACGCAACGGAGTCTACCGCGCCAACGTCAGGTTGACCACTCCCGGGGGAGTGCTCGAGGGCAGGAGCGTGATGAAATTCATCCGCAAGCCGAAGCTCGTCGAGGATCTGATGACGATCGAGCTCGACCTGCCGGACCTGAAATACACGATAACTTTCGACGGCAAGGATGTCTGGGCGACTCAGAATACACAGCCACACACACCTTCAGAGCAGGAGATCAGGTCCTTCCGTGGTGCCCACGACCACCATTATGAATCTCTGTTGCGCTACAAGGAGAATGAATCGAAGCTCGAATACCTTGGCAGCAAAAAGATTGGGACACTCGATCTCGACATCATCGAGCTGACCTCTCCCCAGGGAGTGAAGACCACGTATGAGGTCAGCCGGCGCACCGGACATGTTCTCTACGTCAACTACGATGAGCCGGGGGCGGCGAACTCGCCAGCGGTGAAGTATCGCCTCTATTTCAAGGACTTCCGCGTGATTCAGAACTCAGTCATTCCGTATGAGGTACAGGTTTACCAGGATGGCCGGCTGATTGAGGAGCGCAAGGTGGTCGAGGCGGCCTTCAACGTCCAGATGGATGAGAAGATATTCAAGGCGGAGGGTGCGGCCAAAGCGGGAGAGGCAAAATTTTGACATCCATTGGGAGAAGGGTATAGCATACGCGCATTTGGTGCCGGCCTCCCCGGGATGGTACACCTCGTGTTAGCGACAAGTGGAACGAATATGGGCATTCGCGACAAACTGGTCATAATCTTCTTTATTCTGATCATTATTCCGATGTTCGTGCTCTGGGCACGCTGGCAGGAGACATCGGTTGGGAGCACGAAGTCGGTACTGCGGCGAAGTCTGGCAGAGCGGGCGCACGAGATATCCAATCAGATAGAAGCTTCGTTGAGGTTGCAGGAGGGGCAGGTAGTTGAGCTTTCGCGGCAGGCGGGGCTGCAAGTCTATGTGCGGGAGTTATCACAGAACGCGCAGGCGACCCCTGACGGGTCGTTGCGGATCGACCTTTCGGCCTTCATGCTGGCTAATCAGAATCTCTATTCGGAGCTGATCGGCGTCAATCGTGAGGGGCGACCAATCTTCAAAATCGAGGTCAGGCCGGGGCCGAACGGGGTCATTCGCCCGTTCTACCAGGAGGGGCAGATAAGTGACGGCACGGGGCTGCCGGAGCTCGTCCGGGAAGCGGGGGCAGGCACAGCGCCGGTTGTCTTTTCAGAGATCGAGCAATCGGGCAGCGATTCACGGTTTCGGATCATCTCTCCGCTGCGAATCGAGGGGGGAAGGATTGCCGGCGCGCTGGTGATTACAGCGCGAGCCAGCCGACTCTTCCCGGAGACGGCAACATCCCCGGCCCGGGCTCAGGAGTCTCAGGGCGATTACAGTCATCCGCAGGCAATCATTGCGACACCCCAGGGAGTGGTTCTGCATGCCGCGGAAGAGTCAAAGCGGGCGCGGCCATTGCGTGAGGCATTTCCAGGATTTGGAGGAGCACTTGAAGCACGTGGAGGATCGACCGAGCGTGACACTGACGCCTCGCCATGGTTTGTGCATCAACTCTTCCGCGATGCCAGTCCGCGAATGTCGATTCTCGTCGTCGAGAATTACAGCAGCGCGATCAGCCAGCTTGAGTTCGACAGCTATGTGTTGCTGCTGATGACTTTCCTGCTGGTGATCGTTGCCATGCTCTCGATCTATTTTCTGATCAGCGGAACTACCGATTCGATCCGCCAGGTAACGCGGGGGGCGAGGGCAATTGCCAGCGGTAATCTTGGCTACAACATCGAGGTTCGCTCACGCGACGAGACCAAAGTACTGGCCGAGGCCTTCAATCGCATGGCGGGGCGGCTGCGGGAGATGATCCGGAAAGAGGGGGAGCAGAAGCAGTTTGAGTCCTTTGCGCGGCTTTCGGC
>CAIKMY010000014.1 GCA_903828635.1 uncultured Acidobacteriota bacterium | reverse complement strand
TATTGCCAATATCAATATTGGCAACATTCATATCCGCATGGGCTATATTACCCCCGACCGTTATTGGCCGATCATTGTCAGGTTGGTCTCGTTAGTTTGGTAAGGAGAGTATTTGGTAAGGAGAGTATTCGGATGGAATTCGGGCAACTGGAGATCTTTCTGTGCGTCGCCGACGAGAAGAGCTTCTCGCGCGCGGCGGAGAAGATGCTGCGGACGCAGCCAGCGCTGAGCATCGCCATCAAGCGATTGGAGGAGGAGCTTGGCGAGCCGCTCTTCGACCGGAGCAGTCGCTCGGGGAATCTGACCGAGGCAGGAAAGATTCTCTACTCATATGCTCAGCGAATGATCAACCTGCGACAGGAGGCAGGCGAGGCGGTTGGCGAGTTGCGCGGGATGTTCCGCGGTCGCCTGAAGATCGGAGCCAATGAGAGCACCTCGCATTACATGCTGCCACAACTTCTGCTCGAATACCGCCAGCGCCATCCGCATATCAGGATCGAGGTCCATCGCAGTGTGTCGGAGAGGATTCCGCACGAGGTGCTCGAGCGCAACCTCGATTTTGGCTTTCTCTCTTATGATCCATTGCATGCCTCGCTGCAATCAATCGAGGTCAGTCGTGATCTGCTGACGCTGGTGGTGCCTCCGGGCCATCCGCTGGCGGGACGCCCGCGGGTAACGGTTCGCGAGCTTGGTGAATATCAGTTTGTTGCCCACCACGCGCGGACGCCGGCGCGTGACCGCATCTTCGAGCTCTTCCGCCAGCATCGGACGCCGCTCAACATCTGCGTCGACCTTGCGACGCTCGAGACCATCAAGGATTTCGTCATTCGCGGAGTGGGGATTGCGATTCTGCCGCGACTGACGGTTGCCGATGAGATCGACTCGGGGAAGCTGATCGAGGTGCCGGTCACCGGGATGAAGATCGAGAAGACGCTGCGCCTCGTCTACCGCAGGGAGTCCGGCCTCTCGCATGCCGCACGCTCGTTTCTCGACCTGATTCACGACTGGCGACACGAGGCCGACACGGAACACTCACGGTGAGCCCGGCGTCAGGGCACGCCATCAGATCGCGACCAGACGGTGATCGTGGCAGCCGGGATCGATCTCCTCGTAGAGGCGGTCGATCAGCCCGTACCCATAGCGTGCGAGGAAGAAGACGACATTGAGCTCGCGTTCCTGCAGATTGCGATGCGGGTAAAGCTGCGTCGTCAGCCGCTCGATCTGCTGGTGAGTGGCCTCGTCGCGTCTGCTGCGGTTGTTGATGAAGCGGGTGCGCAGGTTCTGGAGCTGGTAGAGAATCTTTTCCCGTCCGCCCTTGAGCGCCTCGGCAAGGGTCGGATCGACCGCCTGCAGCGAGGTGCGAAGCCTGTCCAGTTGTCCGGCAATCGATTTCTCGGTCTCGTCGAAGGTCCTGGCCGTCTCCTGATCGAGGCTGCGCTCGACAACCCGGCGCATTACCGCCTCATTCCCCTCGAAGAGATCCTGCAGCCGAAGGTTGAATTTGGTCATTGTCTTCGCGTGGCGCTTCTCGACGAGCGTCAGGCTGGCGCGGGGCAGGATCAATGGAGCCGGGCGATCGAGCAGTTGATAGCCGGGACGAATCTGCGCAAAGTAGGCAATCTCGGCTGCTCCGCCGATGATTGCCGCCGTTGGCAGCAGGAAGTCCTGAACGATCGGGCGCAGAGTGACATTGGGGCTGAAGTGATCGGGGCACTGACGGACGCACTTCACGGTTTCATCGTAATCGAGGCTCCGGCTGCTTCCCTTGAGAGCCAGTCGTCCGTCATCGCGCAAGATGAGCGCCGTTCGCCGCCCGTCATCCATGGCGAAGAGCGGAACCACCTCGGGGCCGGTGTGAACCTGTGCATGGTAGCCGCTGGTTTCGAGTGACGCGCTCTGGCGCACGAGGCTGGCGGCAAAGTCAGGCAGTCTGACGAGGGCTCGCTCGTAGATTTCTCCGGCAAGCATTTTGAGCCGCTCATCGAGCGGGTTGATGAGGACGATCCCATGATGGCCGATCAGGCGCATCATCAGACATCCGAAGGCCTCGGCGAAGTCGCGGCCGGAGACGTAGCACTGACGCAGATCGCTTTCAAGCCGGCTGACAAACTCCGATTCCGGCAGCGCCGCGAGCAGTTCGTCGATGTTGGTTCCGATCTCCTCGCAGATTTCAATCTGACCAACCGGCTTGCCCTCACGTGGCGGACAGGCGGTGTAGACGACCCGGCGCAGATGACCCTCACGGTCGATGACCTGAGTGTGATTGATCTCCTCGAAATCGTGATCCTCCGAGGCGATCCAGAAGAGGGGCACTGCGTTGATGCCAACCCCGCGGAGATGCTCGGCGATTTTGACCGCGGTCAGTGCCTTGTAGATCGTGAAGAGCGGTCCGCCAAAGAGCCCGGCCTGCTGGCCGGTGATGATGACCACCGAGTCCGGTCGGCGCAGCCGCTCGATGTTTTCCAGTGTTGCCGGCGTCGCGCCGGCGGCGAGGTTGCGCTCGCGTAACGCCTCGGCCACCTCATTGCGGGCGAAACTCTGCCCGGAAATGGTTCGTGCATGCCGGGCAAGCGCGTCGAGACTCAGGCCCTCCTCATTGTAGAATTGCGCGACCCGCTCGAACGCATAGAGATAATCCTGATAGAGCCTGGTCGTCCGCGGGATCTCGCGAAAGCTGATCGTCGCTGATCCTCCGGTCTGCCCGATTGCCGTCTCTTCAGTCATGATTGGAGTACCCCGCTTCGGCAGTGTAGCGATTCTCGGTCTCGATCCAGAGCGTGCCATCCTCGCTTCGGGAAAAGAGGCCGCTCTCAGCGATTGCCCGCTCGATATCCTCGCGTTCAGTCGCGGTCGGCGAGGGCAATGGTGAGCGTGCAAGGTAGCCATAGAGGCCGACCCGGTCGAGCGCCGCCTTGAGCCGCCCGACTCCGCCGCCGGCAGTCGCCTTGGCCAGTGCCGTCAGTTGTCGCTGCAATGTTTCCGCCCGCTCGAAGTTGCCATGGCGAAAGGCATGATCAGCGGCGACACAGGCGTTCGGCGCAAGGCTGGCGACGGCGAGCACCGCGCCGGCCGCTCCCGCTTCAAGCCCCTCTGTGAGGATGCCAGGCGCCCCAAGCAGCACGCTGAAATCGGGTGTCTTCAGTTCCCGGAAGATCTCCTTCAGTTGCGGCAGATCTCCCGAACTCTCCTTGAGGCCGATGATGTTGTGGTGCTCAGCCAGCCTCGCGATTGTCTCCGGCATGAGGTAGACACCGGCAAACTGCGGAATGGTATAGAGCAGGATCGGAATCGGCGAGCTGTCGGCAATGCGCAGGTAGTGGGCTTCGAGCTCCTCGTCGTGAAGCACCTTCTTGTAGTAGAAGGGGGTGATGATCACCGCCGCATCCGCACCGAAATCGTGGGCTCTCTGCGTCATCTCGATCGTGTGGCGCGTCGACAGCTCTCCGGTGCCCATCAGTAATATCTTGTCGGGAGGGATCGAATCCCTGACCGTTTCCATGACCGCGATCTTCTCGTCGGGCGTGAGGTGGGGGAACTCGCCGGTCGATCCAAGGACGAGATAGCCGATGAGGTCGGTTCCGTTCCAGATGTCGAGATTGCTCTTCAGCTTCTCGTGGTCGACTTCACCAGATTGGTTGAAGGGGGTCGGCAGCGCCGCGATGACTCCATTGAGGTTGATGGCCATTCCAAGTTCTCCGGAAGATTGGGGGAGAGTCTGTCGATCTTCGTTGATCTTAATTCGTTGATCTTAATTCGTTGATCATAATTGATCTTCGTTGAGCAAGCGGCATCGGTGCGGTGGTTGCTGTCGCTACCGATTGGCTCTTGCATATTCACTTTTCAAAAGGGCATTATACCGATGGCTTCCGGCTCTGACAAACTGCTGTCCGCGCTGCGATTGACTTCAGAAGTACTTCCGGAGACGCCTGCCTGACACAAGTGCCAGGCTCTATGGGCCAGCGTGGGGAAATGTGCTGAAATATGAATCTGCCAATTTATAATGACAATCTGAAGTCGTCCGGATCGTGGGCGAGTCAGCTCGAAAGTGGCCTCTGGTGGTGGCGTGAGGGGTTGGCCGGTGAGCCGGAGCAGCGCGAGGCACTGCTCGGTGAGGTTCGCCGGCAGCAGCTTGCCGCCGTGCCGGATGGCCTCACCACTGCCGGGCTTTCACGGGCGATCGATGCCGCAGACCAATGGGCGGGGGAGGTGCCGCCGCAATTTGATACCGCACGACTGCTCGAGCTGCACCGCCTGCTGATCGGCACCGCCTCCGGAGAGAATCTGCTGCGCACCGGACCACCACCGCTCATTTCATCGCTCCACGATCCGGCACCGGCCACGCTGCTTCCGCGCATGCTCGAACTTGCCTTTGACTGGTTCTCGACTGAGGGTTTTGGTGAACTTCACCCCGTTGAGCAGGCGACTGTCGTTTACCTGCGGCTGCTCGATCTCCACCCCTTTGATGATGGTATGGAGACGACTGCGCTTCTTGCCGCCGGATTCTATACCCGGCGCGCCGGCCTGCCGCCGCTGATCATCCCTCGCGATGAGGTGGCTCGCGAACGCTATCGCCAGGCTCTCGATGCCGCTTTCAGAATGCTTACACAGCCCCTGGTTGAATTTTTTGCCGCCATGCTCGTCAGGAGAGAGGGGTGAGCGGCTGGTACAATCAGGCCACGATATCAATTGGTCCATAAGACGGTCCATAAGACGGTCCATAGGACGGTCCATACCGTCCATAAGGTCCATACAGTCCATAGTCCATACCGTCCATAAGGTCCATATAGTCCATAGTCCATAGTCCATATAGTCCATTATGACCCTTGAAACAATTCTCAAAGAGGGCCTCGATCTGCAGCGTCGCTGGAAGAGGCATTGGCCGGAATATTCCCGCGATGAGACGCTTGAGGTGCCGGAAGAGCGGATGCGCGAGGTGCTGGCGTCGCTGGTAGAGCGGCTTGAGGAGAACTATCCATTCTGGCATCCGGACTATGCAGGACAGATGATCAAGCCGCCGCACGAGGTGGCGCTGCTCGCCTACTGGCTGACGCAGCGGATCAATCCGAACAATCATGCGCTTGACGGTGGGCCGGCGACGGGAAGGATAGAGAAAGAGGTGGTCTCGGTGCTGGCCGAGTTCTTCGGATTTGCGGAGCACCTCGGGCACCTGACATCGAGTGGAACGATAGCCAATCTTGAAGCGCTCTGGGTTGCGCGTCAGCTCGACCCGGAGAGAGCGATCGCCTTTTCGCGGGATGCGCACTACACTCACGGGCGGATGTGTGAGCTGCTTGGGGTCGAGGTGGTAGTGATCGAGGTTGACGGGGCCGGTCGAATGGACCTTGACGACCTGCGGGCAAAGCTGGGGACGGGGCGGATTGGCACGGTAGTCCTGACAGCGGGGACAACGGGGATTGGCGCGATCGACCCGATCGACGAGGTTGTCGCGATGCGACGGGATTTCGGGTTTCGGATCCACGTCGATGGAGCCTATGGTGGCTTCTTCCGGCTGCTGGCGAGCGAGGATGGCCTGCTTGAAAAGGGTGATGCTGCGGCGCTGCGAGCCATCTCCGAATGCGACAGTGTCGTCGTCGATCCGCACAAGCATGGGCTTCAGCCCTATGGCTGCGGGTCGGTGATCTTTCGTGATCCCGCAGTTGGCCGGTTTTACCGTCACGACTCGCCATACACTTATTTCACCTCGCGTGAGTTGCACCTTGGCGAGATCAGCCTCGAATGTTCGCGCCCGGGAGCGGCGGCGGCGGCGCTCTGGGCGACATTGCAATGCTTCCCGCTGCGGCCTGAGACCGGCCTCGGTCCGATTCTGCGCAAGACCCGTCAGGCGGCGCAGCGTTGGGCGGCCCTGATCGACGAGGCGTCCGCGGTTGAGTTGCTGCGGCCACCCTCGCTCGACATTCTCGCCTTCTATCCGACCCCGGTCGGAAAGAGCGCCGCGGAGATTTCGCGGCTGACGAGCGAGATTTTTGAGGATCTGATGACAGAAGAGGCCAAACCGGTCTACCTCGCAAAGTTCAACGCGCACCGCCGCCTCTTCACCGGCGACCGGCCGATCATCTGGGATTGTCCGGTGGCGACCATCTTTCGCAGCGTTCTCATGAAGCCGGAACACTTTGAGCAGGTACCATCGCTGCACGGGCGACTGATTGCCGCTATTGCGCGCCGGGCACCGGAAGGAGTCAGATGAGCCAATCAGATGGACAGGCAGAGAAGAGGGAGCCCGAATATCCGCACTGGAATCGCATCTACCTGCTGGTGATCGTCTACAGCCTGGTGCTGATCCTCGGTCTCTGGCTCTTCTCAAGGCAGTTTGACTGAAAGTGAGGCGACACCAATGCATTGGCTCGACTGGACGATCGTTGCGGCATACCTGATTTACATTGTTTATGACGGGTTGCGTCTGACGAAGAAGAGCACAGAGATCGAGGGTTATTTCCTCGCGCACCGCAGCCTGCCCTGGTGGGCAGTGGGGTTGTCGGTGATGGCGACTCAGCTCTCGGCAATTACGTTGGTCGGAACGACCGGGCAGGCCTATGCCAATGGCATGCGCTTCGTCCAGTTCTATTTTGGATTGCCCTTCGCCATGGTCATTCTGTGTGTGACCGTGGTGCCATTCTTTTACCGGGCGAAGGTCTTTACGGCCTACGAGTATCTGGAGCGGCGATTCGACGCCAAGACGCGGGCGCTGACGAGCTTCTTCTTTCTGGTCTCGCGTGGTCTGGCCTGCGGCGTGATTGTCGCCGCACCTTCGGTCATTCTCTCGATTGTCCTCGGCTGGGATGAGGTGGTGACGGTGCTGGTCATGGGGCTGACGACGACTATCTACACCATGTTTGGCGGGGTGCAGGCCGTCACCTGGACGGACGTCAAGCAGATGGTGATCATCTTCATCGGTCTCTTCGTCATCCTGCTGGTGATTCTCAATCAGCTGCCGGACAACGTGACGCTTGGCGGGGCAGTCACGCTGGCCGGGGTGACGGGGCGCATGAAGATGGTCGATCCGGCCTTTAACCTCAACGAGACCTACACGCTCTGGTCGGGGCTGATCGGCGGACTCTTTCTCGCGCTCTCCTATTTCGGCTGCGACCAGAGCCAGGTGCAGCGCTTTCTGACGGCGCGTTCAGTGAGCGAGGGGCGCTCGTCGCTGCTGATGAGCGCTTTCGTCAAGATCCCGATGCAGGTGCTGATTCTCTTCATCGGAGTGCTGGTCTTCATCTTTTACCAGTTTGTGCCGCCGCCGCTGATCTTCAAGGCGGATGACCGGGCACGGATCGAGGGGCAGCCGGCTTACCAGCAACTGGAGAGTCAGTATCGACAGGCCTTTGACGCGCGGCGTGAGGTGGCGCTCGCACTGGCGACTGACGGTGCCGGGGCACGGGCAGAGTATGATGCGGCAACGAAGCAGGTCGGCGAGGCGCGCCGTGCGGCGGTCGATCTGGTGCAGAAGCAGACCGGGAAGTCTTTCAGCGATGTCAACTATGTCTTCCCAACCTTTGTCACCACCTATGCGCCGATCGGAGTGGTCGGGCTGATTATTGCCGCAATCTTCGCGGCGGCGATGTCATCGATCTCCGCCGAGCTGGCGGCACTCTCGACAGCAACGGTCATCGATTTCTACCGGCGCCACCTGCGACGTCAGGCCCCTGACAGCCACTATCTTTTCGTCTCCAAGGTGGCCACCGGCTGCTGGGGTGTTTTTGCCTGCATTGTCGCCCTTTACGCCGGTCGTCTCGGATCGTTGATCGAGGTGGTCAACAAGTTCGGCTCCTATTTCTACGGCTCGCTCCTTGGAGTCTTTGTGCTGGCGATCGGGACGAAGCGGGCCAACGGTCACGGTGCATTTGTCGGGCTGCTTGCAGGGATGGCCACGGTTGCCGTCGTCGCCGGCAGGACAGGGATCAGCTTTTTGTGGTACAACGTCGTTGGCTGCGTGACGGTGGTCATTGTCGGAATGATTGTCAGTCTCGTTACGAAGCCGACCCCGGGAAGCGATACTCAGGTTGCTGACAGTTAAGTATTGCCAGTCAGGTTTTATCAGGCAATTGTCATTAAGCAATTATTGTCATTAAGCAATTAAGGATGATCTCCGATGAGAAGAGCGCTGATTCTGTTGATTCTGGTGGGGATGTTCGGGGCAATGGCGACGCCGCCGATAACGACAGCCGATACGCGGCCGGCGCCGGAAGACCGTGGCATTTCCGGACTGATGCTCGCCCTGCGTCGGCTGCGGACGATTGCCAGCGTGCTGCACACGGCGGCTCATCCCGATGATGAGAGCACCGAGATGCTCGCCTACCTCGCCCGCGGGAGGGGGGCACGGGTTGCTTATCTCTCGCTCAATCGCGGGGAGGGCGGACAGAACGGGATCGGGCCGGAACTCTGGGAGAGTCTCGGAGTCATTCGTACCGAGGAGCTGCTCTCGGCACGCAAGCTCGATGGCGCCGAGCAGTATTTCACTCGCGCTTTTGATTTCGGCTTCACGCGCTCGCCGGAGGAGACTCTGCAGAAGTGGAATCGCGAGGAGATTCTTGGGGACATGGTGCGGGTAATCCGCACCATGCGCCCGCTGGTGGTGGTCAGCGGTTTCACCGGAACGCCGCGAGATGGCCACGGCCAGCACCAGGTCGCCGGTATGCTGACGCCGGAGGCGATCAAGGCCGCCGCTGATCCGGCGCGCTTTCCCGAGCAGCTACGTGCAGGGCTCCAGCCGTGGCAGGTGATCAAGGTTTATGGTCGCCTCTTCGGACCGTGCGAGGGCAAGTGCGCCGAGTTCGATGTCGGGCTCTACGATCCGATTCTTGGTCGGTCGCACGCCGAACTGGCCGCTGACGGTCGCAGCCGTCACCGCTCGCAGGATTTTGGGATGATCCAGGCACGCGGCACCCAGGTTCGTTCATTCCCGCGCTGGCAGACTCTGGTCGAGGTCCCCCCAAAGGAGACCTCGCTGTTTGACGGGCTCGATGTCACGATTGCCGGCATCGCCGGTCTTGCCGGTCCCGGAGGTTCGACGATGCTGCCGGCGCTGCGGCGCATCGATGAGGCTGCGGCCCGCGCCAACGCCGAGTTTCGCGCCGAGACCCCTGAGTCGATCGCACCCGTGCTGGCCGGCGGGCTGCGCGAGATTCGCGCTCTGCGGTCGAGCCTCCCGACTCTCGACCCGGCGACAAAGGCAACTGTCAGCCAGCTGCTTGAACGCAAGGATCGTGAGTTCAGCGATGCTCTTGCGAAATCGCTTGGTGTCGTTGTCGATGCCCTGAGTAATACCGAAATCGTCACCCCAGGGGAGAGCGTCGAGGTTGCGGCTCACGTCTATCTTGGTCGAACCGCAAAGGTCGAGCGACTTGAAACGGTCGCGCCCGGTGTCACCCTGATAACCCCTGCCGGCTGGAATCCGCAGCCACTCGCTGCCGCCGCCGAGCAGCCGGCCTCCGGGATGCAGTTTTTGCGGGGCAGGGAAGTGCCCGATCACGTCGCCCGCTTTCGCACCGTCATCCCCGCCGATGCACCACCTACGCAGCCCTACTGGCTCGCCCGCGAACGCACCCGCGAGCAGTTCGACTGGGATGCCGGCATGCCGCTCAATCGCCCCTTTGGCGATCCGGTGGCCACTGCACGCGTCGAGCTGACCATTGCCGGCGAGAAGCTGACGATCCTTCAGCCGGTCGAATATCGCTTTGCCGACAAGACCTTCGGCGAGATTCGCCGTGAACTCAAGGTTGCTCCTGCTCTCACCGTCACGGCCACGCCGTCGTTGCTGATTATTCCCGGCGGCGGTCGCAGCCTGACTCGTGAAGTCTCCCTCGAAATCGTCAATAATTCGCGCCGCGCAATCAACGGAACCGTCAAACTGGCCGCACCCGCCGGCTGGAAGGTCGAGGCCGATGCGCGCCCGCTCGCCTTCACTCGCCAGGGTGAGAAGACCGCACGTCTCTTCCACGTCACACCGCCCGCCGGTGCCAACGGTACCTTTGATCTCCAGGCAGCGGCCATTGCCGACGGCAGAGAGTTCACCATCGGCTATACTCCCGTCTCCTACCCGCATATCGAGTCGCACCTCATCTATCGTCCGGCCCGCACCCGTGTGCGCCTCTTCGATGTTCAGGTCGCCAGCAGTCTGCGCGTCGGCTACATCATGGGCAGCGGTGATGATGGTCCGCGCATCCTCGAACAGCTGGGCGTCAACGTCAAACTGATCGGCCCTGCTGAGCTGGCCTCCGGCGATCTCTCTGTCTATGACACCATCGTCCTTGGCATTCGCGTCTATGAGGTCAATGAAGATGTCATGGCCAATAACAAGCGGCTCCTCGACTATGTCGCTGGTGGCGGCACCCTCGTCGTCCAGTATAACAAGGAGGAGTACTCCCGCGGCAATTTCGCTCCCTACCCGGTCCAGATGCAGCGTGGTGTGCGCGTCACCGATGAGAAAGCACCAATTACCGTTCTCACCCCCGATCATCCGCTCTTCAATTTCCCCAACAAGATTGTCGCCGCAGACTGGGAGGGCTGGGTACAGGAGCGCGGTCTCTACTTTCTCAGCGAATGGGATCCACGCTTTACCCCGCTGCTCGCCGCTCCCGATGACACCGGAACCGTCCAGCGCGGCGGCCAGCTCATTGCCCGCTACGGCAAGGGAAACTATGTCTTCACCGCTTATGCCTGGTTCAGGCAGTTTCCCGCCGGCGTCCCCGGCCCGCTGCGCCTCTTCGCCAATCTTGTCAGCTTCTCAAAATATCGCCCCTGAATCCCGGCTCCCGGGTTATGATTGTTGCCGGAGGTGTCGATCTTTCGTCAGTCTCTTGTTTGAAGCAGGAAGGAGTAAAGCTGAAATCAGATTATGAGAAGCAGGATGTCTAACAGGAAGAATGGATTGTTTCGATTATGTGGATTGTTTGGATGGGCTCTTCTCCCGGTGCTGGGGAGCCTGACCCTCATCGGATGCGGCGGGCAGCAACCAACTGCCGAGAAGGGCGCGGAGAAGGCTCCGGTTGCGGCTTCAACGCCAACGGTCATGGCCACTCCTGAGAGTCGGCCGGTCACTACTCCCGCTGCGGAGATGTCAAACGACAAAGCCGGTGACAAAGCTGGCAAAGCAGAATTTAAGTCACAATCTCCGATCCCGGATATCATGACTCGTCCCTTCACCAAAGAGGAGATGGACAAAGCGCTGCAGCAGCTCCCGCCCGAGGTGCGCGCCCGCATTCAGGGCCTGAGCCTGGCCCCGGCCGGTGTTAATCCGCAGGCCTCGTCCAAACCTCAGGGGGCTTCACCCTCTCCCACGCCAAGGCGAAAGTAACCTTATGGCCGAAGGTCCCGAACAGAACCGCCTCGCCCTCGCCCTTTCGGTCGGGGCAACTATCTCGTCGAACATCGTCGGCGGGGTTCTGCTTGGCTACCTTCTCGATCGCCAGTTCAGGACCACACCGTGGCTGAGTGTCGCCGGGATCATTCTCGGGACACTCAGCGCCTTCATTGCACTTTACCGCATCATCAACCGCCTTGCCGGCTGATAAACGACATCAGCCGCGTGCTGCAGCCAGAGCCTCCAGCCGCTCGACCCTCGCCTGAGTCGAAGGATGCGTGCTGAAGAGGCTCGCCAGCGCTCCGCTCGAAAAGGGATTGATGATGAAGAGATGCGCCGTCGCCGGTGATCCCGAATGCATCGGGATCTGCTGGCTCCAGCCCTCAATCCGCCGCAACGCGCTGGCCAGGGCCAGCGGGTCACCCGTCAGCCTCGCTCCCGTCTCGTCGGCAATGAACTCCCGTGAACGCGAGATCGCCATCTGGATCATTGGTGCGGCAATCGAGGCGATCAGCATCCCGATAATCGCTACCAGCGGATTCGGCCCATCATCGTCATCCGAGCGACCGAAGAGGCCACCGGCAAACATTGCCATCTGTGCAAGGTAGCCGATCGCTCCGGCCAGTGCCGCCGAGATCGTCATGATCAGCGTGTCGCGATTGGCGACGTGCGCCAGCTCATGCGCCATGACCCCCGCCAGCTCACGCGGCGTCAGCATCTGCATCAACCCCTCGGTGACGGCCACCGCCGCCTGCTGCGGACTCCTCCCCGTCGCAAAGGCGTTTGGCGTCTGTTCCGGAATGATGTAAACCCGCGGCATCGGAATCGCCGCCCGCTTCGCCAGATCACTGACCATCCGCCACAACTCCGGCGCCTCCGCTTCCGTCACCTCCTGCGCATGGTACATCCGCAACACGATCTTGTCCGACCACCAGTAGCTGACAAAGTTCATCGCTCCCGCAAAGAGCAGCGCTATCATCAGCCCGCCACGACCACCCATCGCCTGCCCCAGAAACAGCACCAACGCCGTCAGCGCCGCCAGCAGGATCATTGTCTTCATTCGATTCTTTTCCATCGCTTTCCTCGTTCTCCTTTCTCTTACTCCTCTTACTCCTCTTACTCCTCTTACTGCTTTTACTCTTTTTGCTCTTTTCTGCCTCTTCCGGTCGATCTCGCGTATCGAATCAGGTGGCGATAAAGCAAAGACCTTTTGCGCTATCTCCGCGCAAAAGGTCTTGATCCTCATCGCCGATGTGCCGGATTGCTCATCGCAATCGTCATGACGACATCACCGGATCCCGCTGCGCGGGACGATCTACTCCCCTTTTGTAACCTGCCAATTTCGATATTTACCTGACGAATGAACCTCCGTCAAGCCCATCTGCCCGGAGGTGTCAGCCCGGAGGTGTCAGGTGCTCGCTTTGACGTGGTGACCAAAGCCGGCTCGATAACGGTATCAATGATTTTGGTGGTCTCTGCGCTCACAATCCGTGAGAATATCCGCATGGTCGCTGCTCCGCGCTGCTTTATCGAAATGACAACGCCAAGGGCAACAGTCCGGGCATGGCCGCCGGGCATTATACCAGCTCACCGATCGGCGGCAATCTGATCCATACGCAAACCATTATCCCAACGAAGCCGTCAACCTAAAAAAACGGGCCGCGGTGGAGATCCTTACTCCGGCCGCGGCACCAACGTCATTTTACTGACACATCGGTACGCTGTTCATGCGCACCATCTACAGGGAGGCAAATGGTTAACCCGAAAGAGCCACCTGCCGGATGGAAGAAGCACCCCTTTCAGACACACTTCGAGTAGCCGCAGTCACGGCAGGTGTAGCAGCCACCGGCATACTCGATCTGTGCACTCTTGCACTCGGGGCAGGAGGTGATCACCTTGCGCGAGTCCGGCAGAACCGGAGAAGTCGGCGCGGACGACCGGGAAGCCTGCTCCTGCGGCAGTGCCATCTTGGCGATGGCCCGCGCCGAGTCGGGCTGATTGGTCAGCCGGCGCATCGTCAGGCGAATACACTCGGCGACCACCTGCTCCGGCGAGGTGCAGAGCCTCTCATTGAACCAGATCGAGTGATTCCCGATCACCTTGTTGAGGCTGGCTGCCACCTCCTCCGTCTGGAAGCCGCCGCGCAGCATCTTCGAGGCCAGCAGCCCGACCGAGACCGAGAGTCCCGCGCCGGTGGCGAAGACTTCGAGCACTCGCGATCCATCGTGATTGACTGTCACATAGAGGTTCTGATGATCGAAGAGTACCTGCCACGTCGAGCCGACCAGTTCGCGCGGCCGCTCGATGCGCGGCAACGACTCACGCTCGGGCTTCTGGTCGACGACCTGTGGAGCCTGCGCGACAGCCGTCGGCACCTCGGGCGTCGCCTCTGCTGTGGCTGTCGGAGTGGCTGTCACCGCCGTCAGCACCTGGTCATCGCGTGACCCGTCGCGGTAGTAGCTGACCGCCTTGACTCCCATCTTCCACGCCAGCCGGTGCACCCGGTCAGTATCGGCCAGGGAGTAACTTGCCGGGGCGTTGACCGTCTTCGAGATCGAGTTGTCGACGTGATCCTGAAACGCCTTCAGCACTCGCAGGTGGTCATCCGGGTCGAGCGTCAGCGCATCGACGAAATATTCCGGCAGCTTGTCACGGTTGGCGACAATGTGGGTTGCAGCCTGCTCGATCGACGCCGGATCGGTCTGGTCAAGATCGATCCCGAGCACCTTCGCCGCCACCGGATGAGCATAGGTCCGTGTCCCCAGCGTATCCCTCCGGACATAGGCATACGAGAAGTTCGGCTCACAGCCTGAACTCGTCTCCGCTACCAGGGAGATTGTCCCCGTCGGCGCAACGGTCGTTACCTCATAATTGCGCGGCGTCAGCGGCAGCGAGCGATCCAGCCCCACTTCGTTGTAGATCAGATCCTCATAGAGATCCCGGTTGGCTTCAAACTCCGGCATCACGCCCTTCTCCGCTCCCAGCGCCAGCGAGGCCTTCCACGAAACCTTGCGGAAGAAGTCCATCATCCGATCGGCGTAGCGTGCAGACTCCTCGCTGCCGTAGATGATCCGCTTCTGCAGCAGCAGATCCGCAAAGCCCATGATCCCGAGGCCAACCGGTCTCGTCCGGTGAACCGTGTCGTTGATCTGCGGCAGCGGCCAGTCACAGGTGTCGATCACGTTGTCGAGGAAACGTACCGTCCAATAGATATCCGCCTCAAAGCGACCCCAGTCGATATCGTCTGTCGCCTCATCATAGTATTTGGCAACGTCGATCGATCCGAGGTTGCAGGCATTGTAGTCGTGCAGCATCTGCTCCGCGCAGGGATTCGAGGCCTTCTTGAG
>CAIKMY010000013.1 GCA_903828635.1 uncultured Acidobacteriota bacterium | reverse complement strand
GCCACCAGCGCCTCAAGGAATTCAAATTGTGAGGCCCCGGTCGCCGCAATGATCCGCGCCACACCGTTGACCTCAATCGCACGCTGGATCGCCACACGCGCCTGTTCAGCAGCTGCCCTGCCAAGCTGCCTCTTGTCGTCAAAAACTTTTACGATCACAATCCTTGTGCCTCTCGTCGATAGGTTGTATCAATCAACCTCTATTCTATCTTTGCTGATCGACAAAAGAGAAGAGGAGGAGGCATTTGAAGCAACAACAAACGACTACCCCGATTCTGCGTCCATTTGAGGGCGAAGAACACCTGCCATTCACTGATCTTCGTCGTGGAGCAACCACGGCGGCGCTGCTCATCCATGGATTTCCCGGCACCCCGGCCGAAGTACGCCCGCTCGCCCGATCCCTGCAATATGCCGGCATCTCGGTTGCCGCTCCACTCCTTCCCGGATTCGGTGCTGATATCCCGACACTTGGCAAACGAAGCCATTCTGAATGGATTGATACCGTCAGGACTTTGACACAGAATCTTCGTGCTGAACATGAGCGAGTGATCCTCGTCGGCTACTCGATGGGTGGAGCAATCGCCATTCATGCAGCCTCTGAGGACGATCCCCGGCCAGACGCCCTCGTTCTGCTTGCACCATTCTGGCAACTCGGCCCCCCGTGGCTGCAAATTGCCCTGCCAATCCTTGCCCGATTCGTGCGCGAAATCCGTCCTTTCGCCAAAACTGATTTCACGGATCCCCGCACCCGGCGAGATCTCCTCAAATTCATCCCCGACGCCAACCTCGACGACGAGCCAACCCGCGAGGCGGTGCGTCAAATCTCGCTGCCATTCCGCGTCATCAACGAACTGAGAATCCTTGGCCGATCGGCTCACCGCCTTGCACCCCAACTCACCCTCCCAACACTCGTCCTCCAGGGAACCGAAGACAGGATTGTCCCGTCCTCGGGCACTCGCCGCCTCGTCAGAAGAATGTCCGACCGTGTCGATTATCAGGAATTCCCCGCCGACCATCAATTGATCGATCCGGTCTCCCCCTCATGGAGCCTGATTGAAAACCGCATCATTGAATTTTTTCTAAATAGATAAGCGGCTGAATAAATAAACAGCCGACATCGGAACAAGTCCCCGATTCGTGATGATTCCAGCGGGCAGTGTCCCAATGTTGCGTGTTCCGACTTGGACGGCAGGGCCACACTCAACAGTTGGCGACGGATGAGGTGAACCGGTAAACCGAAACCGGCCACCCCGTAATCGATGGATCGTGAGCAGATCAATTGCACTTCGCCGATTTATGGCTATCATTCTTCGCTGACGAACGACATCTTAACAATTCAATCTTTTCAGAGGTGACCCGATGAAGTATCAACTGATCTCATTGCTCGGATTTATTGTGTTCACCGCGATGGCCTGGGCCTTCTCAACTAACCGGAAAGGAGTAAAGTGGCGCCCGGTGTTCTGGGGGATGCTGCTGCAGCTGGGGATCGGCCTGCTGGTATTTCGACTGCCATTTTCGCGACAGGTCTTCGTGCAATTGAATGATCTGGTGATGGCAATGCTCGAGGCCTCAAAGGCGGGAACGTCATTTCTGCTTGGACCATTGGCAGCAGGTCCCGGAGAATCAGCCTCAATCGGCTTCATTCTCGCCTTTCAGGCACTACCGATCGCGATCTTCTTTTCGGCACTGGTGGCAGGACTCTATCATCTGCGGCTGATGCAGCCACTGGTACGCATCTTCGCCAAACTTTTTCATCGGACGCTGGGGATCAGCGGAGCAGAGTCACTCTGCAGCGCCTCGAACATCTTCGTCGGCGTGGAGTCGGCACTGGTCGTCAGGCCATATCTGGCCGATATGACGAAGTCGGAATTGCTGATGCTGCTGACATCGGGCATGGCAACAGTCGCCTCGACAACACTTGGGATCTATGTCGCCTTCCTTAGTGGATCATTTCCGCAGATTGCCGGCCACCTGATTTCGGCGTCGATCATCTCGATTCCGGCAGCGGCAGTGGTCGTCAAGCTGCTGATGCCGGAGACCGGCATCCCGGAGACAATCAAAGCGGTTCCTCACGAGGACGAGTCGACAAGGGCAGGGAATCTGATGAGCGCAATCATCGGCGGTGCCATGGACGGGCTGCGACTGGCGGCGGGGATCTCGGCACTGCTGATTGCCGGGCTGGGTCTTCTTTCGCTCATCGACAAGGCGCTGGCGCTGCCGAGTCGCTGGATGTCCCTGGCGGAGCCACTCTCGATGGCCAGGATCCTTGGCTGGATCTTCTATCCGCTGGCAGCACTGCTCGGCATTGCCCGCGAGGATATCATGGAGGCCGGAAGGCTGCTGGGAGAGCGCGTGATTCTGACAGAGGTGATCCCTTATCAGGAACTGGCACAGATGGCCACCACCGGACAAATTGCCGATCCGCGGACGGTAGTCATTCTCTCCTACGCGCTCTGTGGTTTTGCCCACTTTGCCTCAGTAGCCATTTTTGTTGGTGGCACCGCGGCCCTGGCGCCG
>CAIKMY010000012.1 GCA_903828635.1 uncultured Acidobacteriota bacterium | reverse complement strand
CGAGAGAGGGTGTCCGGGTTATGCCGGCCGACCCTCTTTTTCGTGTTACCCAATTGTTAACTTTATTTTTCAAATGTTGGTCCTTTTATGCCCGAAAAAACACATTAGTAAATGAGGACACTCTGACAGTAGATCCTGCTGGCGGAAGCGCCCGAGGGCGGTGTCACGATGGGGTTTGGTGCGCCGGCTTCCAAAGAGTTATTTAGAGTTTGCGTCCCAGCTTTAGACGCCGGTCAAAGCGACCGGCCAGGCCAGGAGGGGCGGTCGTCTGATGGACGTTCACCGTTTGTCAGCGTTCTCCCGTTCTGGTCGTCTCAGCCATCATTTTAATGATCGATCGATCAGGGGGAACCAGCCGGAGCCTCAAGCAGGTACTCCGGCTGATTTCATTGTTGCCACAGGGCCGGATCAGCCGGGGAAGCGTCGATCATCCTTTCCAGCCTGGACTACTACCTCACCGCTGGCAAGCCTGACTCGACTCTCGATCCGTAATCCGGCACGGGGCGCTGGATCGCCATAGAGATTGTCAGCTCCCCCAAATTCAGTCATCAGATCTTTCAGAAACTGATCCTGGATACGACGCAGATGATCGACGCGCCGCCCCTCGGCCATATCGTAGACTGCAAAGAGAAGAGGCCCGTAGTCCCGGGTATAGAGAATACCGGCAAGGGCGGCGACACCGGCGTCGGTGGAGTAGAGAGTGCCTGTCTTGGCGACGACACTACCGGCAAACTCAGTCTCCGCAAACCGGGTACGGAGAGTACCAGCGTCACGACCCGCCACCGGCATGACTGATGTTGGTGGCAGTTGATGGCGGTCGAGCCAGCCCATCATTGCTCGCAGTAGCTTGACGGTGTCTCGCGGGGTGAGACGGTTGATATCGAGCCCTGAGGCATGAGATATGAAGACCGACTGGCGCGGCATTCCGATCTCTTCGATCAGAAACCGTTCGACCCCGGCTGGTCCGCCTACGTGGAGTGCGAGCATCTCGGCCATTGAATTGACACTGAAAGCGTTGAGATACTGAACAATCCGCAGCAGCGAGTCTGACTCAACTGCCGCGACCTGATAGCCGCGGGGCTGATAGGTTTGTGGGTCGACCAGCTGCGGTGGGTTTTTGAAGACAATGCCAGAGTTTCTTGACAGGACACCGGCCGACACCAGAGTGTCAGAATTTTCGTTACAGGTGAACGCACCCACTATAATAAGCCGCCCGGTCACTCGGCGGATGCCAATGCGCCGTAAGGCGGTACCAACCCGTCGCGCATCCGAGATAGAGAACGATGGATCCCCACCGCTCAGAAGGACGAGGTCTCCGAGGAGGTCTCCCTTGTGAATCTCCCCGTCAGCCCGAAACTCGGTGCGGAAACGGTAACCGGAACCAAGTTTGTGGAGCGCGGCGAGGGATGTCGCCAGCTTCATAACCGAGGCCGGATTGAACTCATTGTGTTCATTGAGAATGGCGATCGGCTCGGCATCCCGCAGCGACTCGATATAGATTCCGTGCTGATGCCAGTCGCGACCATCGGCAACCAGCCGGTCGATAAAACGGCTGAGGGCGCGCGGAGCGCGATAGCGGGCGAGGTCGATCGAGGTTCGACCATTCGCCGCGCTGATGAGGCTGGCCCTGGTGCCCGCCCCACTGGAGCAGCCGGCAGAGAAGACAACCACCAACATGAGCAGAGCGGCTGGGGCCCGCATCGAAACGTCAAATTTAGCCATCCGGGTTACACCTACGAAATCCAAATACTACACTCCACATATGTTACAAGTTCATTAGTGAGTGGTGG
>CAIKMY010000011.1 GCA_903828635.1 uncultured Acidobacteriota bacterium | reverse complement strand
GGCCCGCTCGACGATCAGCCGACTGCCCGGCTGAAGCTTGTTGATCCCTTCAAGCATCGTGTGCGGGGAGGGGACGAACTCGTACTGCAGGTATTTCCGCAGGGATCGCAGGTCGATTCGTCGCTCGATACCCGGATACTCGACCAGTGCCTTGAGCTCCGAGGCAAAGACGAAGACGCCATCAGGCAGCACGGCATAATAGAGTGGCTTCTCGCCCATACGGTCGCGGGCCAGCAACAGCCGCTCACGGCGCTCGTCCCAGAGGGCGAAGGCAAACATCCCGTTGAGATGGTCGACCATCGCCTCACCGTGCTCTTCATACAGATGGGCCAGCACCTCGGTGTCGGAGCCGGTACGAAAAATGTGGCCGCTCGCCTGCAGCCGCTGACGCAATTCGCGGTAATTGTAGATCTCTCCGTTGAAGACCACCCGCACCGTGCCGTCTTCATTGGTTATTGGCTGATGGCCCGTCGCCAGATCGATGATTGACAGACGACGCATCCCCAGAGCCGCACGCTCGCCGATGTGGAAACCCTCGTCATCGGGGCCGCGATGGATGATGGCGCGCGCCATCCGTCGCACGATCATCTCGTCACACCCCCCACGATCAGGCCTCAGATACCCTACGATCCCGCACATGCCAGGTTACTCGCTCTCAAAGTTGATGCGCCGACGTACCGCATAGATCCGCTTGCCCTGCGATTCGTGATAGGTGCGCACGAGGATCTCCGCGATCAGCCCCATCAGTATCATCTGAATGCCGAGAACCAGCGCAATCATTGAAATAATCGGCAGCGGCGTCTGGATGAAGTCGGCGTGAAACGGCCAGTTGGCAAATTTCATGAGGAAAGCCAGCAGCCCGGTGCTCAGCGAGATGGAGAATGACAGGATCCCTGCCCCGCCGAAGACATAGAGCGGCTTGGTCATGTAGCTGGCCATGAATTTGATCGTCACGAGATCGAAGACGACCTTGATTGTTCGTGAGAGCCCGTACTTGGATTTGCCCGCGATGCGGGGATGATGAGCGACGGGGATCTCGGTGACGCGGCCACCACTCCAACTGGCATAGATCGGGATGAAGCGGTGCATCTCGCCGTAGAGATGAACATCCTGCAGCACTTCGCGTCGGTAGGCTTTGAGTGAGCAGCCATAATCATGAAGCGGGACGCCACCAATCGTTGAGATCATCCAGTTGGCCAGTCGTGAGGGAAGGGTTCGCGTCAGGAAGGCGTCCTGACGGTTGCGGCGCCAGCCGGAGACGACATCGTAGCCCTCGTCCAGCCTCGCCAGCAGTCGCTCGATATCGGCGGGATCGTTCTGGAGGTCGGCATCCATCGGGATCAAGACCTCGCCGCGCGCCGCGTCGATGCCCGCCGACATAGCCGCCGTCTGGCCATAGTTGCGGCGAAAGGCGATGACCCGCACCCGCTGGTCGCCTGCCGCGATTCGTTCGAGGATCGCAAGGCTGCCATCGCTGCTGCCATCGTCGACATAGATGATTTCGAATGTCCGCCCGCAGGCGGTGAGCGAGTCGATTAGCTGGCGATGCAGTCGGTCGAGATTCTCCTGCTCATTGTAGACCGGCAGAAAGATTGAGAGTTGTGGAGTCATTGGTTTTGATTCGCCCCGGATTGCTGATCTGTATTGATTGCCACCTGACCATCGATCGGGCGACGCACCACCGCGATGATCGAGACGCCAAAGGGCAGCCGCCGCTTTCGCAGCCAGCCGGCCTCCGCCGCGAAGATTCTCGCCAGCAGCCGGTTGATTAGTCGATGATTGATCCGGTTCTCCGACTGATCCACCCGGCCAAGCAGCGAGAGCAGCCTTCGCCCCAGCCAGATTGCCGGGAACATGGCGAAATTGGCATAACTGATGCGCTCGATCTTCAGCCCGGCCGCCTCGATCGCCGTGCTGAAGCCGGAGAGGCGATACCGGCGGCGATGGCCGGATTGATCGTCGTTCGGCCCCCAGAGCGACGGGAATGCCGGGACGAAGAGCAGGCCAATCGCTCCCGGTCTCAGAACCCGGCGAATCTCGCTCAGCCCGGCAACGTCGTCATCGAGATGCTCGATCACGTCCAGTGCCGTCACCAGATCAAAGCCGGAGTTGCCGAAGGGCAGCGCCGTCGCACTGGCACAGGCGACTGAGAGGTGGCCACGCTGCCGTGAAAAGCCGAGTGGCAGCATCGAGAGATCGATCCCCTGCACCCTGCCGAAATCACGAAGCGCATCCATTGTCGCTCCGGTTCCACAGCCGATGTCCAGAATCGCCGCACCACGTCCTGCGGCAAGAAAGTCGCGAATCTGGGCCAGGACGATCGCCCGCCTTCCGACGAACCACCAGTGATCGTCCTCAACCTCGAACATTACCCGATAATTGAGCGGTCGCATTACCGCATCACCCTCGAATTCGGGTCGCTCACCGGCCATGGCCACCCTCCCCACCGGGGATCGTGCCAAACCCCCGCCAACTGTTGCGGTTGTGCCAGTGAATCTCCGCCTCTTCCATCCCCGCCTTCGCGAACCATTCGGCAAACTCCTCACGCCGCAGGTAGAAGGCGATCGGCGCCGTCAGGTGATCGTGGACGATGTTGTGGATTTCGCGAAAGGGAAAGCCGGAGATGTAGCCAAGGTAGTCAGCGTAGAAGAGCCCTTTCCAGCCGCGGCGATAGAGCAGGCGCAGCGGAACCATCAGCGCCACTGCGGCGAGGAAGGAGACGGCATACAGTATTTGCGGCGGGAGCTTCGCCGTCAGCCGTTCACGCAGCGGGTTGATCAGGTTGACGATCCAGTCATTGTTCTCGCGACCGTAAACCCAGGCCGAGATCGCTCCACCCGGCCGCACCCGACTCGCCAGCGAGGTAAAACCGGCACGGGGATCGGGCAAATGATGCAGTACACCGACCGAAAAGGCATAATCAATGACCGGCCTGATCGGCAGCCTGAAGATATCCGCCTGAATGATGTGAACGTTTGGCAGGTCGCGGGTGTTGCGCCATGCTGCCTCGACCGCTTCGCTGAAGTCGATCCCGATTACCTCGCGTGCTCCCCACTCGCCGATCAGTCGCGTATGACGCCCCTTGCCACATCCGCCCTCGAGAACCACCTTGTTGGCCACAAAGTCCGGCGTCACCGGCGCGATCCAGTCGAGAAACTGCTGCCGGTGATGAGCCGAGACGTGGTCGAAGACCTGCCACTGCGCTCCAAAATTCTCCGCGGTCCGGTTCGCTCCACCCTCAAAGGCGACAAATCGCGGTATCCCGCCACGCACCGGATAGCCCGCATCGCACCCGTCGCACGACAGTTGACCGTCGATCACCTCGTCGCCGTCACGCTCCGTTACCGTTAATGACAGTCCGCCACCACATTCTGCACAGGCCAGATAGCCCAATAGTCGTTGCTTCATAAAACCGCTTCATCAATCCCCATCTATTATCTATGGCAAAGAGGGAGTTTGGAAGGTACCAAGGTGGCGGATCACAAGCAAGTGCGCAACTATGCTATGATGCGGCATATGTCAGAAATGATTGAGATCATCGGCGGGGGATTGGCGGGATCGGAGGCGGCCTGGCAGGTGGCGCGGCGCGGGCTGCGGGTTCGTCTCCTTGAAATGCGTCCGGGGCGAGCCACGGGAGCGCACCGCACTGATGGACTGGCAGAGCTGGTTTGCAGCAATTCGCTCAAATCGGATCTTCCCGACACGGCGCCGCGTCTGCTCAAGGATGAGCTGCGTGCCGGTAAGTCGCTGCTGCTCGATGTTGCACACGAGGCCTCGGTGCCGGCCGGAGGGGCTCTCGCCGTCGATCGCGAGCGATTCTCGGCCCTGGTCACCGAGCGGCTTGCCACCCATCCGCTGGTCGAGATCTGCCGCGAGGAGGCAACGACCATCGATCCGCAACGGATCACGATCGTTGCTGCCGGGCCGCTCGCCTCACCGACTCTCTCAGCCTCGCTCGTTCGCCTCACCGGTGAGCAGAATCTTTACTTCTTTGACGCCATCTCACCAATCGTCGATGGCGAGTCGATCGACTTCGGGATTGCTTTTCGCGCCGCCCGCTACGATAAAGGGGGCGATGATTATGTCAACTGCCCGATGAATCGCGAGGAGTATGAACGATTCCACGACGCGCTGCTCGCTGCCGAGACGGTCTCCCCGCACGAGGGACTCGAGGATGAGGAGAAGTATTTCGAGGGCTGTCTGCCCATCGAGGAACTTGCCCGCCGCGGTCGTGATACCCTCCGCTTCGGTCCGATGAAGCCCGTCGGCCTGACCGATCCGCGCACCGGCAGGGAGCCTTATGCCTGCGTTCAACTCCGCCTCGAAAACCTCATGGCCGATGCCTACAATATCGTTGGCTTCCAGTGCCACCTCAAATACGGTGCTCAGCAAACGGTGTTGCGCCTGATCCCGGGACTCGAAAAGGCCGAGTTTATCCGCCTCGGCCAGATGCATCGCAATACCTACATCTGCGCTCCAAGGATTTTGCGCGATACTCTGCAAATGCGCGACCATCCGCGCGTTCTGCTCGCGGGCCAGATCTCCGGGATCGAGGGCTACACCGAGGCGATGGCTACCGGCATGATTGCCGGCCTCAACGCTGTGCGGATTGCGCGAGGGCTCGATCCCTCCGCTCCACCGCGAGAATCGGCCACCGGTTCACTGATCCACTACCTGTCGCACGCGCTGCCGGAGAACTACCAGCCCGCCAACACCACCTTCGCCCTCTTTCCGCCAATCCCGGAAGCAGAGCGCAAGCGTCTCAGGCGCAAGGCTGATCGCCATCGCTGGCAGGTCGAGCGTGGTCTGGCGGCTTTTCTCGAATGGCTCGGGGCGATTGGAGAGGCGACCGTCGATGATCGACTCTCCCCTAACTGAATGCAGGTACTATGCGAGCTTTGATCCCCAGACGGATAACTGCGATCTCACGCGAGATCACAGTCGCCATACTCATTGCCGCTCTTCTCCTCATCCCCGTGGTTTATGGCCAGAGCGGGCGTGTCCAGTCGACTCTGCCAAAACGACCGACAATACCCGTACAGGATCCTCAGCCGACACCGCCGCCGGTAAAACCGCCGCCCAGTGACCCGAAAGATGACCCGAAAGATGACCCGAAAGAGGAGACGATTCGCATCGCCAGTGACCTCGTCACGGTCATCGCCAATGTCTCTGTCGATTCTTCGCAGCAGATCTCTCCGCTCTCGATCGGCGACTTTGAGATTCTCGAAGATGGTGTACCGCAGGAGATCGTCAATTTCACCCGCGATTCCGCGCAGCCGATGCAGCTCGCCATGCTCTTCGACGCGAGCCTCAGCGTCGCTCAAAAGCTCGACTTCGAGAGGAAGGCAATGCTTCGCTTCTTTGACCGGGTGCTTCGACCTCAGGATCGTGCCGCACTCTTTGCTGTCTCCACCGATGTCACTCTCCTGCAGGAGTTTACCAGCAAACCGTCGTTACTCTCCCAGGCCTCGCGCCAGCTCAAGGCTCAGGGAGCCACCTCCCTCTACGACGGGGTCTACCTTGCCGCCGAGTACCTTAAACCGGTCGAGGGGCGACACATCATGGTCATCGTCTCCGATGGTAGCGATACCACCAGCCAGAAGGGGCTCCTCGCGGCCCTCGATAAGGCGCAACAGGCTGATGCCATGATCTATGCCGTCTACACCGGCAATTTCGGGATCTCTCAGAACCTCCGTGACCTCGCTGGTGAGCGTGCTCTTGAAACCCTCACCCGCGAAACCGGTGGCGAACTCTTTCGCCCGCAGGCTACTCCCGGCTCGCAAACCGATGAGGTCGATGAGCAGTCTCTCCGCCAGCTCGACTTTTCCTTCTCCCGCCTCGCCGAGCAGCTTCGTACCCAGTATCTTCTCAGCTTCTATTCCTCAAACGAGAAACGCGATGGCGCCTTTCGCAAGCTGACCGTCAGGGTCAGACGCCCCGGATTCCGTGTTCGCAGCCGGGCCGGCTATTTTGCGAAAGGGTAATGGGGGCGATACCCACAATCTGGCATCTTTTCCTCGTTTGCTATATGATCCGGGAATCCCGCCGCCGGTTGGAGCCAACTCCTGCCACTGGCGGGGCGGACGTGGCTCGACATAAGCATAAATTCAGCCGGGTGGAATCGATATAATGGCCCCGCCTGTCCGGTGAGTAACGCCTTGCGAAAGAGTGGTCGGAAGGCAGCGACAGGAGAATGGTAAGAGCCGTCTCGAACTCCCCCAAAGTGGTTGGTGAAATCAGCGAGGCGCCGATGCGATCAGATGTTTTCATTATCAGGTTTGTTTTTATCCTGCTTCTCTTCCTTGTTGGATACTGGGTTCATCCATTTTCCGATTCGGTGCTTGGGCAGGTAGGTTTACCACTCAGCCCGCGCTGGGCATCCGCACTCTTCAGCGGGCTGTTGGGGGTAGGCACGATCTTCTTTGAGTTGCGGATTCGGCGGGCATCGCTGAAGACGCTGATTGGGGCGGCGATCGGTTCGATTCTCGGGATAGCGGGAGCGGCGCTGATCGGGACGCTGCTCAACCCGCAGCCGTGGGATCAGCCGGTGAAGTCCTTCACGATCATCTGTCTGACGATGTTCATGGCCTACACCGGATTGCTGGTTGGGGCGGCCAAGGGGGATTACATCGACCTCTCGGCACTGGGTGGTATCCTCAGCGAGAAGGGGAGCAAGACGAGCTACCGGATTCTCGACACCAGCGTGATCATCGACGGGCGGGTAGCCGACATTGCCGAGGCCGGTTTTATGGGGGGGACGATCCTGATTCCGCAATTCGTTCTGCGTGAGTTGCAACAGATCGCCGACTCATCGGATTCGGCGAAACGCAATCGTGGTCGGCGCGGTCTCGACATTCTGCAGCGGATACAGAAGAACAGCAACCTCGATGTCCAGATCTACGAGGCAGACTTTCCCCAGGTGAAAGAGGTCGATCTGAAGCTGATCGAGCTGGGAAAGCAGCTCAACGCACCAATCGTCACCAACGATTTCAATCTCAACAAGGTGGCCCATCTGCGGGGCGTCGAGGTGCTGAACATCAACGAGTTGGCCAATGCGCTTAAGCCGGTAGTCCTGCCGGGGGAAGTGATGCGGGTCTTCATCCTCAAGGAGGGCAAGGAGTACAACCAGGGTGTGGCCTACCTCGATGATGGGACGATGGTGGTGGTTGACAACGCGCGGCGGCAGATCGGCAAGACTGTCGATATCGTGGTGACCAGCGTGTTACAGACAACGGCAGGGAAGATGATCTTCGGTCGGGTCGAAGATGGGCGCAGTGACGCGCGCAACGACGGACGCAATGACTTGAAGGAGAAGCAGCCGCGACAGGTGCCGCCGATGCCGCCGGTCGAGACGACGCCGACGGTCGATTAGTGGCCATGGTCCGCAGCTGGTGATCAATGGAGTGGGTATCTGATGAATGTGGCAATCATCCCGGCGGCCGGCAGCGGTTTGCGTTTTGGCGGCGAGGTGCCGAAGCAGTTTCTGATGATTGCCGGGGAGCCGATTCTGCTGCATACAATGCGGCGCTTCGATCGGTGTCCGGCGATTGGCGGGATAGTGGTAGCGTTGTCGGAAGAGGCGATTGAATCGTTTGGCAGGGTGATCGATGGTGCCGGGCTGAGGTTGCCGGTGAGGCTGGTGATTGGGGGGCGTGAGCGGAGTGATTCGATACGGCACGGGCTGGAGGCGGCACGTGCCTGGGCGCCCGAGGTCGTGGCGGTTCACGACGCCGTGCGTCCGTTCGTCACGGTGGAGCAGATTGCGGCGGTGATCGAGCGGGCACGTGAGGTGGGTGGGGCGATTCTCGCCTTGCCGGCCACGGATACGATCAAGGAGGTTGACTCAGGGATGATCGTGCGGACGATCGACCGGCGAAGAATCTGGCGTGCGCAGACGCCGCAGGCCTTTCGCTACGATCTGCTCTGGCGGGCCAACGAGGAGGCGCGTGCGGCTGGTCTCTCATCAGCGCTGACAACCGATGATGCGCTGCTGGTCGAGCGGCTGGGAGCGCCGGTGGCCATAGTTGAGGGATCGGTTCACAATCTGAAGATTACGACTCCCGAGGATCTGCTGCTGGCCGAGAGGCTCTTTGAGCGGGAGAGGGGATGAGCCAATATCGCACCGGGATTGGCAATGACATTCACCGGTTGGTTGAGGGGCGTCGGCTGATTCTTGGCGGTGTCGGGATCGACTTTGATCGCGGTCTGCTCGGCCATTCAGATGGTGACAGTCTCAGCCACGCGATTGTCGACGCTCTGCTGGGAGCGGCGGGGCTGGGCGACATCGGCCTCCATTTCTCCGACCGCGATCCGCGCTGGGCCGGAGCCGACAGCGGCGTCTTCCTGCGTCACGCTGCCAGCCTGCTCACCGATGATGGTTACGAGATTGCTAACATCGATGGAACTATCCTTGCCGAGCGACCGAAGATGCAGCCACACATTCCGGCGATGAGAGAGCGGCTGGCCGGAATTCTCGGCATAGAGCCAGGGCGAATCAACATTAAGGCAAAGACGAATGAGGGGCTTGACGCCATTGGTCGTGGCGAGGCGATTGGCGCGCTGGTGGTGGCAACGATCGTCAGAGTGCGGGAGCAGCGATGAGGCCCCGGGATCTGATCGAGAGGAAGCGGGATGGTGGTGAGTTGTCGCGCGAGGAGATCGCCTTCCTGATCCGCGGCTACACCGAGGGAGCCATCCCCGATTACCAGATGGCCGCCTGGCTGATGGCCGGCTTTCTGCAGGGGCTGAGCGATGCCGAGACCGAAGCCCTGGTCGAGGAGATGCTCCATTCAGGCGTGGTGCTCACCCACGATCAGATTGCGCTGCCAAAGGTTGACAAGCATTCAACCGGAGGCGTCGGCGACAAGACCTCGCTGGCCATTGCGCCGATCGTTGCCGCCTGTGGTTGTGCGGTGCCGATGATCTCCGGGCGGGCACTGGCGCACACCGGCGGGACGCTCGACAAGCTGGAAGCGATCCCCGGATTTCGCACCAACCTCAGCCTTGATGAGTTTCGCCATGTGCTGGCTGACTGCGGGTTGTCGCTGATCGGCCAGACGCGCGAGATCGCACCGGCCGATCGCAAGATCTATGCGCTGCGCGATCTGACGGCGACGGTACCGTTTCGCCCCTTCATGTGCGCATCGATTATGTCGAAGAAGCTGGCAGAGGGCATTGACGGGCTGGTGCTTGATGTCAAAACCGGGAATGGAGCCTTCATGCGCGAGGAGGCTGACGCGCGACTGCTGGCAGAGATGATGACGCGCGTCGGGCGACGCATGGGCAAGCGAGTGATCGCGCTGATCACCGATATGAGCCAGCCGCTCGGGCGGAAGGTTGGCAATGCGATCGAGACGGCCGAGGCCATCTCCCTGCTTCGTGGCGATGCTGACGGAGATTTTGCCCGGTTGTGCCTCGAACTTTCGGCGCGGATGCTGCTGGTTGGCGGAGTAGAGAGTGATGTTGATGTGGCACGTCGGCGGGCGCGAAACGCCGTCCTCTCCGGGGAGGCTCTTGATCGCTTCCGGCGCGTCATTGAGCTTCAGGGAGGAGATCCGCGTGTTTGTGATGACCCGGGGCTGCTACCGCAGGCCCGCTTTCAGACAACCATCGTCGCTGATCGTCCCGGAATCATTGGTCACATTCAAACCGACGAGATCGGTCGAATTGTCATGGACTGGGGTGGTGGCCGGCGCCGACTCGAAGACACCATCGATTATGGCGTTGGCATCGAGGTTCACGTCAGGCTTGGTGAGGCGGTCGCTGCCGGCGCTCCGCTCTTCACTGCCTGGTACAATGACTCCGGGCCGCTGGATTCGATGCGCCAGCGAATCCGCGCCGCATGCCTGATTGCCGACAGTGCTCCGCCTCCGCCACCGTTGATCAGAGCGGAGATTGGTGAGCCGCGGGCCGACTGATGTGGGTGAGGTATCCAGTGATGAAGAGACTTCGTGCCATTCTGCTGACGATCCTGCTGATGCACCTGCTGCTGCCGCTCACCGGATGTGTGACGCGCGACACTGCCGCCGATTCGGGATCTTACCGCGCAAAGGTCGGAATCGTCTTCGATATCGGCGGCAAGGATGACCGCTCCTTCAATGCCGCGGCCAATGTCGGCATGCTGCGGGCGAAGCGGGATCTGCCGATTCTGCTCCGCGACGTCGAGCCGGGTGACCCGACATCGCTCGAACCTGCGCTGCGCGCCTTCTCGCAATACGGCTACAACCTGATTACCGGAGTTGGCTTTGCCCAGGGGCCGATCGTTGCCCAGGTGGCGGCCGACTACCCCCGGCTCCATTTCGTACTGATCGACTCGAAGTCCGATCTTCCCAATGTTGCCAGTCTTCTTTTCAAGGAGCACGAGGGGTCGTTTCTCGTCGGCATGATCGCCGCCAGCAAGAGCCAGACCGGCATCCTCGGTTTCGTCGGCGGCATGGATATCCCCCTTATCCACAAATTTGCCACTGGATACGAGGAGGGAGCCCGCTACGTCAATCCCAACATCCGAGTGCTGCGCAACTATGTTGGCATCACTGACGCTGCGTGGAACAACCCCGGCAAGGGCAGGGAACTGGCCAATGCCCAGTACGACCAGGGAGCTGATGTCATCTTTCAGGCGGCCGGCAATTCGGGACTCGGAGTCTTTGACGCAGCCGAGGCCTACCACAAATTCGCGATCGGCGTCGATTCAAACCAAAACTGGATCAAGCCCGGGTTTATCCTCACCAGCATGCTCAAGCGGATCGAGAATGCCGTTTACAGTATCGTTCGTGACGAGGTCGAGGGCCGATTCCAGGGCGGTGTCCATATTTACGGGCTTGAAAACGATGGCGTCGATTACGCTCTCGACGATTACAATCGTGCGCTGATACCACCGGAAGTAATTGCCAGAGTCGAGCAGGCAAAGCGTGACATTGTTGCCGGGAAGATCCGGGTAACCGATGCCATGGCCGAAGAGGAGAGTCGTGATCGCGCAAAATAGCGTCGATTCACCAGAAACGGGGGACACAATGGAGAGACCCTGCATCATCGAGATGCGTGGCATCACCCGAACGTTTGGTGCAGTGGTGGCCAATCGTTCGGTCAATCTCTCGATCCCGCAGCAGACGATTCACGCAATCGTTGGTGAGAACGGAGCCGGCAAGTCGACGATCATGAAGATCCTCTACGGTTTCTACCGTGCGGACTCGGGAAAGATTCTGATCGACGGGCAGGAGCGCGAGATTCGCACGCCGAACGATGCGATTGCGCTCGGGTTGGGCATGGTGCACCAGCATTTCATGCTCGTGCCGCCGATGACAGTGCTTGAGAATATCATTCTCGGGGCAGAGCCTGGCAGCCGGGCACGGATCGATCTTGCGACGGCGCGTGAGCGGGTCGTCAGTCTGGCGAGGGAGTTCGGGTTCGACCTCGATCCTGATCGCGAGGTCGGGACGCTCTCAGTGGGCCAGCAGCAGCGCGTTGAGCTGATCAAGGCTCTCTATCGCGGAGCGCGCATTCTGATCCTCGACGAGCCGACAGCGGTACTCACACCCGCCGAAGTCGATGAATTCTTTCGCATCCTGCGGGCGATGCGTGACCGTGGAAAGACGATCATCATCATCACTCACAAACTGAGTGAAGTGCTCTCGCTCTCGGACGATGTCACGGTGATGCGCGATGGCGAGGTGGTCGGGCACCGTCGCACTGCCGAGACCGACGCCCGCGAACTGGCACGTCTGATGGTTGGTCGTGAGGTGCTGCTCCGTGTGGAAAAAGAGCCGGCAGCGCCTCGTGAGGCGGTTCTTGCCGTTGAGCGATTGCGCCTCGGCACGCGGCTCAACGATATCACCCTCGATGTGCGTGCCGGAGAGATCGTCGGCATCGCCGGCGTCGAGGGCAATGGCCAGACCGAACTGGTTGAGGCACTCGCGGGTTTGCGGCAAATCGATGGTGGCACGGTCAGCTACCTCGGCCGCGAAATCGGCCACACCAGCGCGCGCCAGCGCCGCGAGATGGGCATTGCTCACATCCCCGAAGATCGCCATCGCCGTGGATTGCTGCTCGATTTCGACCTTTCCGATAATGTCATTCTCGGTGTCCACCACCGGCCGCCGATTGCCCGCCGCCCTTTCGGCCTGCTTGATCGACGGGAGATCGCGGCGCGTACGACCCGGATCCTTGGCGGTTTCGATGTGCGACCGGCTGATCCGGCTCTCCCCGCACGTGTCCTCTCCGGTGGGAATCAGCAGAAGATGATCATCGGTCGCGAATTTAACATCGAGCCGCGTCTGCTGCTGGTCGCACAGCCGACACGCGGCGTCGATATCGGTGCCATCGAGTTCATCCACCGGCGCATGATCGAGCTGCGCGATCGCGGTGCCGCAATCCTTCTCGTCTCCGCCGAGCTTGATGAAATCCTTGCCCTCTCTGACCGGATTCTCGTCATGTATCAGGGGCGCATCGTTGGCGAGGCCGATCCGCAAACCTCTGCTGCCGCGGAGATTGGTCTGCTGATGACCGCCGGGGGAAGAGAGGGGGGAGAACGATAATGCGTGGTCGAATCGGATCGGGCCTGTTGCTGCTGATGCTTGCCGGTACGGCAATCTCTCTCCGCGCTCAATCCACACCTCAGCGCGTCATCATGCCGCCGGCGGCGATGATGGAGGCGGCGTGGCCGACACTCGATGGCAGCCGCAGGCAGCTGCGCGATTTTCATGGCAAGGTCCTTGTAGTCGATCTCTGGGCCACCTGGGGCGGCCCCTGCCGCATCGAGATTCCACATCTCACCGCGCTCGCCAGTGAGCTGAAATCGAAGGGCGTGCGCGTCGTCGGCCTGACCACCGAGGATCCGGTAGCCGATCTTGACAGGGTACGTCGCTTCGCCGGTGAGTTCAAAATCAACTACCCGATCGGTTTTGCCTCAGGCGAGCTTTCCAGCTACCTTTTCCAGGGGGCCGGAACCATCCCGCAGACTTACGTCTTTGCCCGTGATGGTCGACTGATTCGCCGCTTCATCGGCTTCAATCCGCAGACCACTCCGGCACAGCTCCGTATCGCTGTTGATGAGGCCCTCAGTATCAAATGATGCCGCCTTGCCCTAATTCAGCTTCATCGAGATGATAGTCTCGGTCAGCCGTCCGATCGCCGTTGAGAGCGCCGCGCCGGCCTCGTCAAAATCACCCTCCGCTGCCAGTCTCTCGGCGTCGGCCACGGCATCGATCGCCACTCCAAGCTTCAGGTACTGAATCTGCAGCTGAGGCTCCTGTTGAAAAGTCGAGGCGACATTATCGATGCCCGTACGCAGCCCGCTGATGCTGCGTACCAGCGTTTCGCGAGTCTGCTTGTTCCGTGCCTCGATCGTCGCCGATGTCTCGCCGCGTTTTGCCTGATCTCTTGCCACTTCCAGCCCGTTGACCACTTTGCCGTAGAGGAAAAGGAATCGCGAGACGATCCCGATCTGTTCGGCAACCTGTTGCGCCCGTGGTCGCAAGTCGAGCGGCGGCGGTGTCGGTGCCGGCACCGGCTTGCGTGGACGTTTCTGCTGCGCCTCGACCCGCAAGGTCGCGGCCGTCGTGATCGCGATAAGGGCGATCGCCAGGACTACAATCGATCTCCGGTTGCGCATTGCTGACCTTTCTGTTTATAAATTCGTCTTCACCGATGATAAAACCACGCTGGCGGTCGCGGCAAGAGGCACGCTGGCGGCTCTGATGCGCCACACCGGATTTTACCGAAACCTCGTCATTTGGCAGGGCGTACCTTGTTTAGGAGCCACCCCTGCGGGTAGACTCTCAGATGGCAACTTATCTTAAATGGTATATCGACGATCACGTTTTCACTGACACAGAGTGGAGGTACGTTTCAATGAATGTTTCACTGAGGATGCAGATTCCGAGGCAGCGGCTGAAGCGGGCAATCGGACCGATGGCGATTGCTTTGGTGCTCGCCCTGACCGTTGGCGCCCAGGTCTCCCCGGTCGAGAAGGTCGATCTGGAAATGATGAAGAAGATCCGTGCCGAGGGGATGGAGCGATCCCAGGTGATGGATACCCTGAGCTGGCTGACTGATGTCGTCGGCCATCGCCTCACTGGTTCGCCCGGAATGAAAAAGGCTAATGAGTGGACGAAGAGCAGGCTGGCGGAATGGGGATTGGTCAATGCCGCCGTTGAGCCGTGGGGCACTTTTGGTCGCGGCTGGTCGTTTGACAAGGTCAGCGTCCACGTCATCGAGCCGACTCCCTTCCCGGTGATTGCCTATCCCGAAGCCTGGACGCCCGGCACCAATGGCCCGGTTGTCGGCGAAGTTGCGCTGATCAACATCCAGTCGGAGGCCGACTTCGACAAGTACAAGGGGAAGCTCAAGGGCAGGTTTGTCATGACCGGACCGACGCGTGACGTCAAGGCGTGGTTCAATGCTCCGGGTGAGCGCATGACCGACGAGGCTCTTCTGAAGATGGCCAATGACGTTGGCCAGGGCGGTGGCGGCCGCCAGTATTCGCCGGAGCAGATGGCCGCAATGCGCGCTCGCATGGCCATGACGCCAAAGATCAATGCCTTCCTGATTGCTGAGGGGGCCGCTGCCATCCTCAAGATCAGCCGTATCGGTGATGGTGGCACCGTCTTCGTTCAGGGTGGCGGATCCCGCGAAAAAGATGCCCCGCCGTCGCTGCCCTCACTTCAGCTGGCGGTCGAGCATTACGGCCGAATCGCCCGCATCATCGACAAGGGCGTTACCGTTAAAATGGAGATCAACATCTCCGCCCGTTACCTTGATCAGGATGCAACCGCCTACAATACAGTCGCCGAGATCCCCGGAACCGACAAAAAGGATGAGTTGGTGATGCTCGGCGGTCACCTCGATTCATGGCACGGTGGTACCGGCGCTACCGATAACGCTGCCGGAGTCTCGGTGGCCATGGAGGCCGTGCGCATTCTCAAGGCTCTGGGTGTGCAGCCGCGCCGCACCATTCGTATTGCCCTTTGGAGCGGTGAGGAGCAGGGGCTTCTCGGCTCACGGGCTTATGTCAGGAACCATTTCGCCGAGCGTCAGCCCTCGCCGCAGCAGCTTCAGCAGATGCAGCAGCGAGATGAGATGTCGCGGATGATGGCTGGTATGAACCCGCAGGGGCCGCTCGTCACCAAGGCTGATTATGAAAAGTTTTCGGCCTACTTCAATCTCGACAATGGCACCGGCAAAATCCGTGGTGTCTACCTCCAGGGCAATGAGGCGGTGCGCCCGATCTTTCGTGCGTGGCTCGCGCCATTCAACGATCTCGGCGCGGCCACGCTCACTCCACAGAACACCGGCGGCACCGATCACCTTGCTTTCGATGGCGTTGGCCTGCCGGGCTTCCAGTTCATTCAGGATCCGGTCGAGTACGATACCCGCACTCACCACTCCAACATGGACACCTACGAAAGACTCCAGTCTGACGATATGAAGCAGGCGTCGGTGATCATGGCTGCCTTTGTTTACAATGCGGCCATGCGTGACGAGAAGCTGCCGCGCAAGCCGTCGCCGGTTCAGGCGCAGCAGGCGCTCAATCGCTGAAGCCCGTCTGTCGGGATTCAGCCTGATCGCCAGGCGACAACCCGGGAACGAGGGGGAGAGGGCGGATGACGACACCTCTCTCCCCTCGTTCCGTTTTCACTCCATCCCTGACTAAGCGGCCATGATCATCAGCAGCCCGGCAAACGAGAGACTGAAGCAGGCGAGGCGCGTGCGCGAAGGGCGCGAGCCTGACCTCATGTTTCTGGAGGGCGAGCGGCTGATCGAGGAATGCCTTGCCACCCCGCTTGGCCTGCTGGCCTGCTTTCATCCCCCTGAACTGAGCAGTCGTTCACGCTTGCTGGTCGAACGGATCAGCGCACGCGGATGCCCGACCTGGCCGACAACTGAAGCGGTGCTGACGACGGTCAGTGACACCGTCAATCCGCAGGGATTGATCCTGCTGGCCGAGAGGCCGCGGGCAATGCCAGCGACGGCTCTGGCCGCGTCGGGAGATGTGGCGCCAATACTGGTTGGTCTCGATGCCATTCAGGATCCGGGCAATCTCGGCACCATCGTTCGTACCGCTGAGGCGGCCGGTGCCGACGGCCTGATCACCCTCAAGGGCTGTGTTGATGCCTTTGCACCCAAGACACTCCGCAGCGCAATGGGCTCCGCCTTCCGGCTGCCAATGCTCACCGAGATCGACACCGATCAGGTCTTTTCATTGGCCCGGCATCACCATCTGCTCCTGGTTGCGACCACTGGTGCCGCGGCTGCCGACTACACCGCATTCGATTGGAGCCAGCCATCAATCGTCTTCTTTGGCAATGAAGCCAATGGCCTGCGCTCTGAGATTCTCGATCGCGCCGATGTGCGGGTGCGCATCCCGATGAGATCTCCGGTTGAATCACTCAATGTTGCTGCCGCTGCCGCCGCAATTCTTTTTGAGTGCGCAAGGCAGCGGGGAATCGCTGCCGCCGTGCCCCGTGCCTTGACCAGCTCTGCCGGCAGTCAGTTTGTGCACGGGTCGGAAAATCAGGCAATCGGGACTGATGCCAATGGTTGACAGAATAGTCAATGGCCTCGAATCCTTTCTGCGCCGGTTCTTTGAGCGGCTTGGCAGATCGCTGGATGCCAATGTTCGTCGTCGTGAGGTGACGCGTACCGATCCCTCAGTCCTGATTACCATGATCGAACGTGCAGTCGAGAAAGGGCTGAGCGAGGAGCGTGGCTGCCTGATTGCCCCGAGCGAAGTCGAAGTGCACCTTGAATACGAGACCTGGAGCCGTCTTGGCGAGGAGCGGCGCGATCACCTCCGCCGGGAATTGCGTGACAACATTCGAGAGTATGTCTGCAATCGGCGCTACCTCACCCGTCAGCCACTCGAAGTGCGTCTTGTCAGCGATCCCTTCGTTCGCGGGGCCTCTGTTCGTGTCGGTGAAGTGGGTTCCGGGCTGACGGCGACGATGACGACGGCCACGACCGGGGTGGCCACGGCGAAGAGGCTTGCCGTTCGTCTGATCGAGTCGCGCACCGGTCGCGAGCATTGCGCCATCGTTCAAGGCGGCACCGCACCGGTCGGCATCGGTCGCGGCATTGCCAATGAGATCATCATCAATGAATCGACGCTCTCAAAATTTCACGCGGCACTGATGATTGGCCACAATGGTGAGCTGGAGTTGGCAGATCGCAGCAGTGCCAACGGTACCGCCGTCAATGGAACACTGCTTGCGATCGGAGATCGTCTTGTCGTTCGCGATGGAGATCGACTGCGCCTGGGCGATGTCGATCTCCTGCTGATCGTCGAGCCCGCATGAGGTACCATCAGATAAGCCGGAAGATCAATGAACCTCTCGTTACTGCTGACAATTCTGATATCCCTCGGGATGCTGTGGATTCTCTTTCAGCTGGCGTCGGCCACTCGCTCCCCTGCGCAGGGTGCGCAGGGAGCCGGGCAGAATCAAATGCCGGCCGATGCCGGTCCGGTGATTGCCAGCCATCGCCTTGGATATGCAAAGTGGGCCATCGGCCTGTTGTTGATCTCTGCTTACGGTTTTCATTGCTACTGGGCACTCTTCGCCACCGGTCCGTGGCGCGTCGATGCCGCTTTCGCCGGCCTCAAGGATCGCCGCGATCAGCGCACGCGGCGCGAGTCGGAGAGTTCGTTGCGCGGCTGGATCTATGATCGCCACGGCGACGCACGTCACGCACTGGCCCGATATCGCTACCTTAATGGCCAGGTGATTCGCGACTATCCGCTCGGGGTGGCCGCCTCCCATCTTGTCGGTTATGCAACCCTCGAGCGTGGGGATGCCTGCCTCGAGAAGGCCGTGGCACCGCGCTCACCTGATCCTGCCACCGGGGGCTGGTGGGAGGCCGCACTGACACTCGTCCGTGAGAGCCCGCCGCCACCGGTCGGGCCTGATCTGCGTACGACAATCGATGCCGAGCTGCAACGCGAGGCGTGGAGTCAGATCGCTGAGCGCCAGGCAGCCGTCGTCATGCTCGATCCGATATCGGGTGAGCTGCTCGCCATGGCCAACAGCCCGGGGTATGATCCGGCATACGCCGAACTCGATGATCGTTGGAAGACCATCGTCGATGATGGTCGCGCCAAGCCACTGGTTAACCGCGCTCTTGGTGAGTACTATCTTCCCGGTTCGACCCTCAAAACGATGACGGCCGCCGCAGCGATTGACGCCAGACTTGACGGTCTTTCCTTCACCTGCCGTGCTGAGGGATGGACTCCACCCGGCTCACGGCGCCCGATTCGCGACGATCAGGGGGAGGCCCACGGAACCATCGGTCTGACCGATGCCTTCGCCCTCTCCTGTAATCAGTACTTTGCCCAGCTCGGCGTTGAACTCGACCGCCAGCGCCTTGCCGAAGCGGCGGATCGCTTCGGATTCCGTGTCTTCTCCAACCCTGACGATTCCATCGGCTCCGGGCGTCAGGAGAATCTCTGGAATACCGGCAGCCGCGTCATCTCCTCGGTGCTTGCTCCCGTCAATTCGACCTTCGTCTCCGGTCGAACCACCACCAAATATGACCTCGCCCTCGAAGCGATCGGGCAGGGCTTCGTCCAGGCTACCCCACTGCAGATGGCCCTCGTTGCCGCTGCCGCTGCCAACCCAAAGGGGATGATCCCGCGCCCGTCAATCGAAGCCGGTCGCCAGCCGACATACCTCACCCAGGCGATGTCTCCGCAGACCGCACAGCGGATGCGCCAGTTGATGGCCGGAGTCGTCCGCCGTGGGACGGCACGTGGAGCCTTTGGCGGTCAGATCACCGTCGGAGGAAAGACCGGTACTGCCCAGCGACAGGTGACCGTCTACGATCCGGTCACCGGCAAACCGCTGCTCTATCGTGATTCCCAGGGACGTGAGCGCCAGCGCAAGGAATTACGCATCGACTCCTGGTTCATCGGCTTCGCACCGCTCGACAGGCCGCGCATTGCCTTTGCCGTCGTTGTCGAGGGAGGCGGTTACGGCGCTCAGACCTCGGCTCCCATTGCCGCCAACCTCCTGCGACGCGCAAGCCAGCTTGGTCTGATCGATTAACCGTGCCATTTCGGCCAACTCAAGGAGGCACCAATGCCGCCAACATCCACATTTTGGCAGCCGATCACCCGATCTCTCCTGATGCTCACCGTTGCCATCTTCGCCGGTTGTGCCTCCACCGGCCCGCTTCGTGAACGCGCCTATGTTGCACCGGAGAAGCTCCGTCTGAGAAGCACCACTGCCCAGGCCGCGCGTCAGGTCGCCGAGCTTCGCGGCAGTGATGCCGTGACGATCACTGATCGCGAAGACTCCGAAGAAGGCATTTCATGGGCCGAAGTCATCGGACCCGGTGGTGAGAAAGGGTGGGCCGAAGCCAGATTCCTGATCCGGGCCGAACTTGTCGAGGAGGGGCGGCGCATCGCCGAATCGACACGCTCGATCCGCACTCAGGCTGTGGGTAGATCGCGCGCGTCACTCAAACTGCGCCTCACGCCTGATCGCTCCAATGAGGATAATGTCGGAATCCTCCTTCCCGCCGGCTCTCTGCTCGATATCGTTGCCCGGCAACGGAAACCCCGCCCCGCCAGCAGGCTTGCCGAGGCTGAAGCCGGTGAGGCACTCACCCCACCCGGTGACTCGTCCGGCCCAAAGTCTGATGACTGGTTCCTCGTTCGCGTCCATGATTTCTCAGTCGTTCCCGCCGGCTGGATCTATGGCGGCTCTGTCAGTCTCGAAATCCCCCCGGAGATCATCTATTTTGCCTCCCCCGGGCGCAGAATTACCGGATGGCATAAGATTGGTACCGTTACTGAAGAGGATGGGCGAACCGGCGACCACTACCTCGTCCTTGAAATGCAGACTGCCGACAACAATTCCGACCTCGACTTCGATCGCGTCAAAGTTCTTGCTTATGACCCTGTCACCCGCAATTACACCACCCCCTTCCGTGAGGATCTCAGAGGGCGTTACCCCGTGACCCTCGAAATGAACGGCTCCCGTGGCAGATTCCAGCTCACCGCTAATGACAAGGTTGAGCACGGGGGCGCGTCGCAGGAACTCAGCTATCAGGTCGAACTGAGCGAATCTGCAAGGATCCGTGTCACCAGACTCACCCCGCCACCCCGTCAGTAACTCCGCCCACGTGCGGCTCATTGATCCTCAGTTGTTCTCAGTTAAGAACTTTTCATTTCATTGTCCAAGACGGCTTGACAAAAAAAGTGAAGGTTGGGTAGCATACGCCGCGTGAGCCTCTCGCCGGTCAGCGATGGGGTGAATGATCAATAACAATTAATTGAGTGGGTAACAGTTGTACGTTGTGGCAGTCCTCAACCGGAGTGGATTAGTAACACTTGAGCAGCCGATCTCCGCATCGGTTGGCCAATCAGGTGTTGACTGATCTTCTTTGTGATCAATGTTCGTGATCAATGTTCGTGATCAATGAAGGACAAGGTGGCAGCAGCGTCTCCGATTTTCCCTGGTCTGAGTGGAAAGTGGTTACGCTGACCTGAAATCCGGGCTTCGGCCTCTTGAGGTACCGGAACGGAACTTCATTCAGCTTCCCCCAACTGGCTGGTTCTACGCTCGTCGATAAGTCCATTTCAGGAGGTACTTGACACATGGCGGAAAAGCGACAGGGAAAGGTCAAATGGTTCAATAACGCCAAGGGATTTGGCTTTAT
>CAIKMY010000010.1 GCA_903828635.1 uncultured Acidobacteriota bacterium | reverse complement strand
GCACCACTCCCAGCGGATGGTTGCGCCCCAGCAGCGCCACTGCAATCCCTGCAAACCCGTAGCCCGGCGAGAAGTCGTGATAATAGCGATAACGATAGCCCAGCACCTCATTCACCCCGACCAGCCCGGCCAGTGCTCCCGAAATCGCCATTGCCAGCACGATCTGACGCCGTGTATCAATCCCTGCGTACTCCGCCGCCGCCGCATTTGAGCCGACTGCCCGGATCTCGTACCCCCACTTCGTCCGCTTCAGAAATATCCAGACCAGCACGCTCGCCGCTATCGCCAGCAGAAACGAGAGATTGAGCGGAATCCGTTGTGGAAAGTCGAGCCCCAGGGGGGCCAGCAATTCCGCAAACCGCGGCAGCCGCGCCTGCCCGGCAATCATCCCCGTCTGCATGATCGGGTCACTCGGTGCCTTGAAGTAGTTCTGCGTCAGGTAGCTGACAATCCCGACCGCGATGAAGTTGAGCATGATCGTGTTGATCACCTCATGCGAACCAAAGCGTGCCTTGAGCCATCCCGGTATCGCCCCCCACAATCCGCCGGCAATCATTGCTGCCGCGATCGCCAGTACTGAAAGCCATCCGCCACCAACCCCCGTCAGGGTCATCCCCACCCACGCCGCGGCGAAAGCCCCGACATAAAGCTGCCCCTCGCCGCCGATATTCAACAGTCCGCAATGCAGTGCCAGCGAGACTCCAAGCCCGGTGAAGATCAGCGGCGTTGCCTGGAAGAGCGTGTAGCCCCAGTTGTCCCACGTAAAGTTTCCCAGCGCATCGTAGAGCCCGAAGGCACTCGTCAGCAGCAAACGATAGACTGTCAGCGGGTTCTCCCCAATCAGCAGGATGATCACTCCGCCTATCATAAAGGCGACCACCACCGCAATCAGCGGAAATATCAGTTCATCCGTCAGTCTCTTCATTTTGCTGCTTCGGCTCGCTTTCGGCTAATGCCCCGTCAGAAACTCCTCTGAGATCAATGACCGGGGCCAAGAAAGACCGCATTCATCATAAATCCATTGAGGCCGTCCATGAAAGCCCGGTAGTTCGGATCCTCGACAAAGCCGATGACATGGCCGCGCCCCACCCGGCTGTGCAGCAGATAGGCCTTGTTGGGAAGCTGGCGCCTGGCGTCATCCCACAGGTGCCCGCTGACGACGGCCTTTTCGCCGGAAAGATACCACGCGACATTCGTCCCGCGATCGAGCCGCAGCAGCGGATAGATTCGGTTACTGTCGACCATGACCGTCGCCGTCTCACCATAACCAAAGCCAAGCCAGTGTTCGCGATCGACGTGTACTCGCAACAATGCCCCCGGAGTCGAGCTTGGATACTCGTCAATTGGCTCGATTGCCTTCTCGACCGGATCGACCATCGCGGTCGGCTGTCCGTTGTTTGCCCCGCCACCATCATCCTTCTTTGCGCGCTCCACCACCTTCTCCCGCTTCTCGCGCTTTGAGGCAAGCAGCCCGACCTTCTCATCAGTCAGCCAGTTAATCGCCCCCGCAATCCCGATCAGCACCCCGCCGCGCTGCGCCCATTCACGCAGGCCGGCCCCGTCACCGAAGACAGCCGTGTATCCACTCAGGCTGTCGGGAAGAATGATCACATTGTAGCGGCTCAGATCGACCGTCCGCATCTGATCCGCACGAATCGTCGTCACCGGATAGCCATAGCGCTGCTCCAGCAGGTACCGCGTCCACCCGGCAGAGTTGGGCGAGGTCGGCGCGTTGTAGACCAGCGCGATGCGCGGCCGCGCCAGATGCCTGACCGCGGCTGAACCAAAATTGGGCCCGGCCTCGACCCACGCCGAATCGGTCGCCTCGATCTCCAGCCCATGCTCTGTCGCCAACCGCGTCATCAACTGATGCAGATCGGCCGGGTTGTCCTTCCGCTTGATAATCAGCGTCCCTGCCGGAAAGTCTCGCCCGTTGAGCCGAAAAGGCTTGTCAATGCTGTGCACCCTGATGTCACGTCGGAAGAGGTCTGACAAACCTGCGGATGCTGACTGTGTCCCCCAGGCAATCAGGTAAGCCAGTTTCGCCTCACCGCCTCGTATCCCTCCTGCCGGTTTCGGTGGCTCCTTCAGCAGTGTCGTCGCCACCTTCGACTCCTCCTCCGCCGCATAGCACGGCTGATCGAAGATCAACGGCAGTGACCATGCCGTCACATCATAGAAATCCTCCGACTGCCGCAGCCGATTCCGCTTGCGCTGCTCATCCAGAAACTCCTTGTCCTGCGGCGTCATTCGCTCCAACAGCGTCTTTGCCAGCCGCTTTGCCGGTTGGGCCAGCGAGACGATATAACTCCCCGCCGGAAAGTCGCGCGCCGCCAGCGCTCCCTCATCGTAATCGCGTGTCCGCTCGTTCCTGAAGGCCGCCTCCGCCCGCCGCACTTCGATACCCGACATCATCAGCAATCCCGCCAGTCGTCCCGCCCGATTCGGATCGCTCCCGGGCGTGATGATAAACTCGCGCACTGCCTCTGTCCGCCCCTCCTCGATCGCTGTTCGCCGGTGTTCGTAAAAATGGCGCAACAGCGGCTCGCGATTCTTCGTCGCCATCTCAATCGTTGAGAGCGCCGCAACAAAATGATGATGCACCGTGTCACGATAACTCATCGTTGTCTCATCTTCCCGCCGCGCCAGTAACCCCCGCGCCGAGGCCTGCTCATACGTCATCCCGATCGATCCGTGAAAGAGCGGCCAGCCCTCCCCATACCCCGGATAGAATGAGTCGTAGTTTTCGCGAGTGTAATAATCAAACCCGAATTTATCGAACCAGGCCGCATTGTTCCGGCCCATTCGCGACAGCCACTCCGTCTGCGTCTTCGTCAGGTTGGGATTCCACGGCAGAGCCGGCGGCGCAAAATAGTAGGTGCTGTTTGTCCCCATCTCGTGCAGATCGGCAACCACCTGCGGATACCACATCAGATAAAAGCGAGTCCGCCCCCGCGTCTCCGGCTGCGTCTGCGCAAACCAGTCACGATTCATGTCGAAAAGGTAGTGGTTCACACGTCCGCTCGGCCAGACCTCGTTGTGTTCCGCCGACTGCAGATCAGCCTCCGGATATCGTCCCAGATTCTGCCGGAAATAGTTGATGAAACGATCCCGCCCGTCGGGATTCTGCATCGGATCAATCAACACCAGAGTGTTCGCCATCGCTGCTTTGACAATTGGGTCGTTCTGCGCCGCCAACAGGTGATAAGCCGTCAGCAACCCCGCATCGACACTCGAAATCTCGTTGCCGTGAACTCCGCATATCAGCCAGACAACCGCCGGCAGCGAGTTGATCAGACCACCAACCTCCGCCCCCGGCAGAATTCGCGGATCCGCCAGTCGCTGCATCCCGGCCTGAATCCGGTCGAGCTTTCCAATCGTCTCCACCGAGCCGATCGCCATCACGTAAAGTGACTTCCCTTCCCACGTCTCACCATACTTCATCAACCGCATCCGCCCGCCGGATGCCTGCTGCAATGCCTGGATATAACGCTCCCCCTCGTGGTGCATCGTAATCCGCTCCGCCCAGTCATGGCCCACTACCGACTTCATCGTCGGTATATCCGGGTCATACTTCGTCCCCGGCAGGAACTCGAACTTCTGAGCCCGCGCTCCTGGAACCATCACCATGATCATCAGCAATAGTGGCAACAATCTCGTCATCTGCATACGCCTCAAGCGGATATTCTCCTTGATGTCAGGGTTACTCCGGTCTTTAATCCTGCATCCTGCATCCTGCATCCTGCATCCTGCATCCTGCATCCTGCATCCTGCATCCTGCATCCTGCATCCTGCATCCTGCATCCTGCATCCTG
>CAIKMY010000009.1 GCA_903828635.1 uncultured Acidobacteriota bacterium | reverse complement strand
CTCGCTCCTGCCGCATATGGCACGCCACGTTGACGACATCGCCTTCATCCATTCGATGACCTCGCGCTCGAATACCCATGGCCCGGCAAATGTTTTCATGGCAACCGGATTCGTGCGGGAAGGGTTCCCGTCAGCGGGGGCATGGGCGGGTTACGCGTTGGGCAGCCTCAATGACAATCTGCCGACTTTCGTTGCCGTCACTGATGTTCGTGGTGAGCCGCCTAATGGCAAGGCCAACTGGTCAAGCGGTTTCCTGCCGGCACAGCACCAGGCGGTCATGCTGGCCGCTCACCAGCCATTGCGCAACCTTACCCGGCCTGCTTCAATCGGTACGGAGGAAGACCTTGCCACTCGTGAGCTGCTGCGACGGCTCAACGAGTCGGATGCCTCACGCCACCCCGGTGAAAGCGATCTCCGCGCCCGCATCGAATCCTATGAGCTTGCCGCAAGGATGCAGCTGGCCGCTCCGGAGGTGGCCGATCTCTCGCGCGAACCCGCGCATGTTCATCGCCTTTACGGTACGGATGACGCCAATCCGCTCAAGGCTGCTTATGCCCGTAACTGCCTTCTTTCACGACGCCTTATCGAGAAGGGAGTGCGCTATGTCAGCCTCTATTGCGCTTCGCGCGCCAGTGGTGTCGATGGTCTCCTCAACTGGGATGCTCACCGCACGCTCAAGACCGATTACGAGCGCCACTGCCCGATCTTCGACCAGCCAACCGCCGCGCTGCTCACCGATCTCCGTCAGCGCGGGCTGCTCAGGGATACTCTGGTTCTCTGGGTAACCGAATTCGGCCGCATGCCGACTCATCAGGAGGGGTCAACCGGTCGTGATCACAACCCGGATGGCTTTACTGTCTGGATGATGGGGGCCGGTGTTCGCGGCGGCGTCAGCTATGGTGCCACGGATGACCTCGGCCGCCGTGCTGCTGTCAATGTCACCACTGTTTATGATTTCTACGCCACAGTGCTGCACCTGCTTGGTATCGATCACGAACGACTGACCTACTATCATAATGGCACCAATCGGCGGCTGACCGATGTCCATGGCCATGTGCTGGACGAAGTGATTGCCAGTAGATGATGACGCCCTCACCCAATGCAGAAACAGCCGACATCGAAACACGCAACATCGGAATATGTCCACGACTCGTGAGGATTCTATCGCACCGTGTCCCAATGTTGTGTGTTCCGATTCAGGCTGATCGCGCTTCTTATCAGCCTCTGCCTGAGCCCGATGTATCCCTGATCACCAGCGATCAGGTCGCGCAGCACCTCGCGCACACCACGGTGGCGTGAGGCAATCTGCACCATCCTTTCGATCAGCGGCTGGCCGGCAAAGCTGCCCGAATAGAACCGGTCTGATAAGCCGGCGGCACGGCGCAACTCGCCACCGAAAGTATCCCGCCACATCGACTCAAAGTCGGTGATACGCGATGCCATGGCACGGGCGAGAAGGCTGGCCGATTTGATCGCATAATAGATGCCCTCACCCGTCAGGGGATCGACAAACCCGGCGGCGTCACCAATCAGGGCCCAGGATTGAGCCGGATCACTGGCGCGCAATCGTTCCCAGGAGGTGACGCCGAGAGCGGGGATCATGGCTGCATAGAATCGTGTGCGGGGCGAGTTGGCGCGGATCTCGGCGGCGGCTGCCGGGTTGTTCCGTTCGATGTAGCCAAGAAGCCTCGTCTTGAGCTCCCCGGGTGTCGCCTCACGGTAGCCGCTGGCAATGCCATAAGAGAGGTGATCCGCACGGGGGAAGAGCCAGAGGTAGCCGCTGATGCCGTCGAGATAGCCAACCTCGACGTGTGGCGCGGGTGGCCGTTCCACCTCGACGTGCCAGCCAAGACCATAGGCAAAATCTTCCTGACCAAACCGGATGCCAACGCGCCTTCTGATGACGCTGCTTGCCCCATCGGCGCCGACAAGGAAATCGACCTTGAGCTGCCGGGCCGGAGTCTCAATCAGCCATTGGCCATCGACACGGGTTGTCTGGCCGACAGGCTCACAGAGAAGCTGCGCTCCGGCGTCAGTTGCTCGCTGGCGCATCAGTCGTGCCAGTTCACGCCGTGAATAGATGGCAAAGTCGGAGCGCGGCGTGACCGTCAGCTCACGCCTTCTCGCCGTCATCAGTCGCAAAGATGAGACCATCTGCTTCGCTGAACCGTTGTTACCGAGAAAAGCAAACTCGGCAATGGCCTTCGAGGTCACGCCGCCACCGCAGGGCTTCTCCCAGGCATCACGCGCGTCGAAGAGGAAGACTTCAGCGCCACTGCAGCTTAACTCGTGGGCAAGGTGCGACCCTGCCGGCCCGGCCCCGACAATTGCTACGCGCATTCTTCCGCCTCCAACCGCGATCCCTCGATCTTTAGCACTATTCGCAAAGCAGCATCCTCCGGTTATTGCCGCGGCCTCGTTTCCGCATACCTGCCCGCCGCTTCCGAGAAGCTGTGCGGCAGGTTGTCGGGAACGATACTCACCTCGGTCGTGAACTTGAACGGATACTTCGTGCCGTTCTCCCAGATCATCTCAACGAAGAATGCCGCCCAGCCCTTCTCCGGCTTCGCCACTCGTCCGGTGTAGCGCCCATTTCTCCCCGGCTCCAGCGGTCTGCTTGTCCACGCCTTGCCGATGATGTCGAGCCGGAAATCACGCGCCTCCGGGTTGGCCGCCTGCCAGAGCAGTACGCGTGTCGGCCGATCGATTACACTGACGACGAGGCTTCCGTCCTTCTCCTTCTTCCATGAATAGCGCGGTCGCGGGCGCCCTTCGAGTACCGCCTGATAGAAGGCCGTCATGCTCTCAACCGCATCCGAGCCGGCAAGGTTGTGTTTGGCATTTGGCACGTACCGCAGCCGCTTCTCCTCCGGCATCTCGCCATAGTAAAACTGCGAATTGTCGGGTAGAAAGAACTCGTCACCCGAGGCGTTGATCAGAAATTTGGGCATCTTCAGGCTCTCGCGGTCACGGTAATTGTATGGATCTTCGATCCGCAGAACCTCCGCGTACTCTGGTGTGCCGATTTTGTGCGGGAAGAGGCCGTGGCTGACGTAGTCCTTGAGTGCCGGCGAGAAGAAGCCATAGACCTCGAAGTGGTGGCGGGTGATTGCCTCACTGTTGAGGGCATCGATGACCATTGGCATGATGGCCATGACCCGCCGGTCGACTGCCCCGACCAGCCATGTCGTCCATCCGCGCTTTGAAGCACCAGCAACGACGAATCGGTCGATTCTGGTGCGCCCGCCCGCCTCACTGGCCATGAACTCCTGAACTGCATCGAGAGCGCGCACACCGCTCTTGACCATTGCCAGTCGCACCAGCCACTCGTCATCCTTCGTCTTGAAATGTCTGACCCGCGAATATGCGATCAGGTCATCCTCCGAGCGTCCTCGCTCCGGTGAGTCGCTGAAGAAGAGCGGCTGGTTGGGCACCATCCCCAGATCGGCAACGACTGTCCCCGTCTCGACTGCCATCGCTTTGGCCCGTGGCGAAAGCTGCGTCGGTACCGGATCGCGATTGCTTCCCGCCCCGATGAAGAGCAGTCCCTTGTTGCCATTCTTCGGGTCGAGCCGGTCAGGTTTGATAATCGTCAGCCAGTGCTTCCAGACAGGTCGATCGACCTCTTTCTCCGAACGCCACGTCTGTGAGGTCAACTCCAGAACATATCCCCGGCAACCATCTGCCTCCAGCGTCCGCACCAGTTTCCAACCGTAGACCGGATCGGGCCGACTGACATACCGGTCGAGCGCTGACTCCACCGATTTTTGTTGTGCCATCACTCCCGCCGCCAGCAGCAGCACGGCCACGAGTGATCGTCCAATCAGAACCAGTGTCTTTCGCCGCATATGCTTATCCTCCTCAGGCTGAAGGGTAACGAGATTTCCCACAAAAGCCAATAGAGGGTGGTCACTTCAAATTTTACTTCTGCTTGTCCCATCGTTCCCGCTGGTTTATCCTTTGTTACTACTTATCATTCTCAGAAAATATCTGTTCGAGGGATCTGTTTTATGCTGGATGTCAATTTTGTGCGCGAGAATCTGGATCTGGTCAGGAAGAAGATGGCCGATCGCAACTTCAATCCCGCACTGCTCGAGGATTTTACGCAGCTTGACGGGGAGCGGCGAGCGCTGATACGCGAGCGTGATGAACTGAATGCCGCCTCTAACCGGATCAGCCGCGAGGTCGGGGCGCTGATGCGTGCGGGGCGCAAGGATGAGGCGGAAGGGCTCAAGGCAGAGTCGCGAACGATTGCCGGGAAGAACAAGGCGATCGAGGAGAAGCTCGACGATCTCGAAGCCGGATTTCGCAATATCCTCGTCAATGTCCCCAATCTTCCGCATGACTCGGCGCCGGTCGGCCGCGACGAGGCTGCCAATGCCGAGGCTCGTCGCTGGGGAAGCCCGCGCGACTTTGCCGCCGAGGGCTTCGAGCCGAAGGATCACGTCGATCTCGCCACCGGCCTCGGTATCCTCGATCTTGAGCGGGCGGCAAAGATCACTGGTACGCGTTTTTCGGTTCTCTCCGGGATTGGTGCGAAGCTGGAGCGAGCGCTGATCGCCTTCATGCTCGATCTTCACACCACCGAGCACGGCTATCGCGAGATGCTCCCGCCGTTTATCGTCAATGATGGATCACTCTTTGGCACCGGGCAGTTGCCCAAATTCGAGGCTGATCTCTTCAAGGTTCGTGATGAGCGTGAGCTTTACCTGATCCCCACCGCCGAAGTGCCGCTGACCAACCTTCATCGCGAGGAGATTCTCAGCGAGAAGGATCTGCCGATCAGCTACACCGCCTATACTCCCTGCTTTCGCTCGGAGGCTGGCAGCTACGGTCGCGATGTGCGTGGCCTCATCAGGCAGCACCAATTCGACAAGGTTGAGCTGGTCAAACTGACCCGGCCGGAAGACTCCTACGCTGCACTCGAACAACTGACCGGCGACGCCGAGCGTGTCTTGCAGCGGCTGGAACTGCCCTATCGTGTAATGACACTGAGCACCGGCGATATCGGCTTCTCTTCCGCCAAAACCTATGACCTAGAGGTCTGGTTGCCGAGCCAGAAGACTTATCGCGAGATCTCGTCCTGCTCCAATTGCGAAGCCTTCCAGGCGCGGCGTGCCGGGATTCGCTTCAAGCGTGATGGCAAATCGAAGACGGAGTTCGTGCACACTCTCAACGGCTCCGGACTTGCCGTCGGACGCACCTGGCTGGCCATCATCGAGAATTACCAGCAGCCTGATGGCTCGGTGAAGGTACCGAAGGCGCTCGTCCCCTACCTTGGTGTCGAGACGATTACTCGTTGAAGAGGACTCTCCTGATGCGCGGCTCGATGGCCATACGAATCT
>CAIKMY010000008.1 GCA_903828635.1 uncultured Acidobacteriota bacterium | reverse complement strand
CGCCGGTTGTCAAAGACGGTGTTGAAAGTTATGTACGGCAGGAATACCTTCAACAGCAATGCCCCCTGTGCCAGCGCACTGCCGCGAAGATTGTCGGCTATCCAATTGTTGATGCTGGTGAAGGGCCGCTCAAGAGCCGGAATGAAGATGGGCGGACTATCCCCCCGCGCACTCGCCAGTGCTTTGGTCAGCGTCTCAAATGTTTGTGACTCACGGCCCGAGGAGAGATGATAGATGTCGTGCTGAGGACTCTCTTTCTGATGAATTGTCACCAGCGACTCCGCGACGAAATCGACATTGACGATATCAATCTGGTCAGTCGGCCGAAACGGCAGCACCGGCAACCCCGCCAGAAAGACAAAAGACCGCACCATGTCGAACTGAGTCGTCTGCGGATGCCGGCTGTCGCCGAGGATGATGCTTGGCCGAAACACCGTATGTCGAACATCCGGCAGCAGCTCGCTGACCATGTGCTCGCAAAACTTCTTGGTGCGCGCGTAAGGATCGTAATCCGAGCGGCTCCAGTCGAGGGCACCAGCCTCGGTCACGACCTCGCTGAAACGGTGACCGGCAATCGCGACCGTACTGACGTCGCTGAATCTCCTCAATCCATGCAGATCGTGGGCTGCCCGTGCCAGCTTGATCACCTCGAGCGTTCCTCGCAGGTTGACGTTGAGACACGTCTTCTCACTCTTGCGATTGAGCGAGGCGGCACAGTGGATCACCGATTCGGTTGTCTCCGCCAATTCCCGGTAATCCGCATCCGACAGGCCGAACCGCGAATCGGTGAGATCTCCGCAAAAGATCGTTACTCGCCCCCGGAGGTGTCCGATGAATCGCTCGAAGTCGAGATGCAACTGCATCGACTTCCAGAGCCGCCGCTCTGCTTCCTCAATCGTCCTCGCTCTCACCAGCAGATTGAGACGGTCCGCATGCCCCTCAAGCAGCAGCGAGGCTGCGTGGGCTCCAAGATAGCCGGTTGCCCCTGTCAGAAATATCGCCATAGTCGGTTGTCAGCCCTGATCCCCCGAAGGTCACCGTCCCGCGCCATTTTTAGTGCGCATCAACGCCGCCAGAATCAGCGACGTCAGACTTCCGAGCCCGATTGCGCCCATCGATGACTGCAGCATGAAGCTCCTGAGGCTGAAATAACTCCGCGCCTCCTCAGCATTCATCTTACCCTTTGCCAGAGAGTACTCGATCATCTTCTCGAAGAAATGTGGATTGATAAAGCGGTGAAAGATATATTCCTGAAGTGGCCCGAGCAGCGCCACTACCAGGCTGACCCCGATCCCGCAGAAGAGCGCCTCAACAAAAGTGATCCGTCCGCCACCAAGCCGGCGCCGCTCGCGAATCGCCATCAGGATCATCGCTATCGCCGGAAACATGAAAAGCATCGAGACCGTTGCCTGCCGATCGATCGCCCGATCGTGAAACCCTGCAAGGTATTCACCCGTCACCCATCCAAGGCTCACGAGGCTGAAGATGACTCCCCATTTCAACTCGGTCTTCAATTCGTACTCCCTCGAGTTCCTCTACTCCTCACTCAGCCGATCGAGCCGTCAGGCATCATCGCGATCTCACCAAACCGCTGTGCCGATCTCTTCTCGATCGACCTTCCCTCGATCAGCGGATACGACCATTTGCGCAGTGCCGGGATGTGGATATTGATCCAGTAGTCCCACCAGTCGAGATAACAGGAATCGTAACCAAAGGCGTCAACTTCGCTCTTCGGCAGCGCTGCTGAGAGTATCTCTGCATTCTGCGCCTCGAAGGTGTATTCGTTATGCAGAATGAAGGGTTCGTAGAGCTCAATCAGCTTGGCCACCCGATCGAGATCGCGCTCGACGCGAACCAACGGCGACCGTGCCATCGGCAACGGCGAGAGAATGCGCTGTAATGCCTGGATAAGCTGCTTCTGCCGCGGTGCCGAGAGATTGACGTAACGCTCCTTCGAGACCGGGATGGTGTCAAAATAGGCGAGCAGTCGCTGATTGATGTCGTCCTGAGCGCGATAATGTTTGCGATGAGCCAGTCCTGTGAGCTCGATCGTCCGGCGCATATTGCACGGGTTGGCCGCCGAGGTCGCCAGCTGATAAAGCGCTTCATGCCTCCGCTCGATCAGGGCCGCCCCGATCAGAATCATCCCGCGCACTACGAGGTCGACCGGGATGATGTCGAGACATTTATTGCGGTTGGTTGGCATCTGTCGGAAGAAGGTTCCGAGCAGGTAAGAGATTGGCGCTGAGGTGTTGACTCCCTCATTCCATCCACGGAAGGGCTCATGGGTCGAGGTCTCAACGATCGACGGTCGGACGACGGCTATCGGCAATCCCGCACCACGCCTGATAATCAGCGACTCCGCCATGCTTTTGGTGAAGGTGTAAGTGTTCGGCCAGCCGAGCTCCCGTGCCCGGCGCAACCCGGACTCCGTCAGTTCGGCGCGCACCCAGCGCTGCCTCTGCTTGCGCATCTGACTTTCGACCTCGGTCTCGGCCATCGCTCGCCCTCGGGCCTGCAGATCCCGCCGCAGTTCGGCCGTTACCTCTTCACTCATCGCCCGCTGCTCGATCCGCCCGACTGTCTCCCGCAGCGAATGGTACTCACTCTCGACATCGTAGCCGGCGATTCCCAGCGGAGTGTAGTCCGGCGTCATCTCCTCGGCG
>CAIKMY010000007.1 GCA_903828635.1 uncultured Acidobacteriota bacterium | reverse complement strand
AGGACATATCAAGGATCTGCCCAAGAAGGGTCTTGGGGTCGACGTTGACAACGACTTTGAGCCAACCTACGAGGTGATGCCGGGCAAGGAGAAGGTGGTTCGGGAGATCAAGGAGGCGGCCAAAGAAGCGGCGGCAATCTACATTGCGACCGATCCTGACCGGGAAGGTGAGGCGATCGGGCGGCACATCGCGGAACTGGTCGGAGGTGGAAGGGGAAAGACTAAGAAGTCCATCTTCCGTGTGATGTTCAACGAGATCACGCGGTCGGCGATCCAGGATGCGTTCAAGCACCCGGGAAGTATCAACGAGTCACTGGTCGACGCGCAGCAGGCACGACGGGTACTTGACCGTCTGGTCGGCTACAAGGTAAGTCCATTGCTCTGGGAGAAGGTTCGTCGCGGTCTTTCAGCCGGGAGGGTCCAAACGGTCGCGGTTCGCCTGGTGGTCGAGCGCGAACGTGATATCCAGGCTTTTGTCAAGACTGAATACTGGTCGGTGATCGCCAATCTGTCGGCGGTGCTGCCTCCAACCTTCGACGCGAGGCTGTACAAAGTCGCCGACAAGACCGTCAAGACATCCGGCTTCGATGATGGGATCAGGAAGAACGAGATTCATATCTCGAGCGAGGGGACAGCACAAAAGATACTTGGTGAATTGAAGGGGTCGGCGTACGTTGTCCGTGAGGTGACGACAAAGGAGAAGAAGCGGAACCCGGTGCCTCCATTCATCACCTCCAAGCTGCAGCAGGAGGCGTCACGGAAACTTCGGTTCTCGGCGAAGAAGACGATGCAGATCGCCCAGCGGCTCTACGAGGGGATCGAACTTGGGTCGGAAGGCTCTGTCGGGCTGATCACCTATATGCGAACCGACTCCACCCGGGTGGCCGAGAGTGCGATTGGCGAAGTTCGACAGTTCATTGGTCAACAGTACGGCTCACCTTACCTTCCGAACGCCCCTGTCCAGTACCGTTCAAAGAAGGACGCGCAGGATGCGCACGAAGCGATCAGGCCGACCTCGGCCGATCGGACCCCCGAGCAGGTCGGAGCGTACCTCGGCAAGGATGAGCTGGCCCTCTACCGGCTGATCTGGCAGCGATTTGTCGCCTCCCAGATGATGCCGGCCATCTTCGATCAGACGACGATCGACATCGCCGCCGGTGAGAAATATCTGTTTCGCGCGACGGGGTCGGTGATCAAATTTGACGGATTCCTGGCCGTCTACGAAGAAGGTAAGGACGAGAAGGACGAGGACGACGCAGAGCGGGCGGCCCGCCTGCCAAAGGTCACGAATGGCGAGGAGCTGCGACTGAACTCGATCACACCAAATCAGCACTTCACCGATCCTCCGCCACGCTACACCGAGGCGACGCTGGTCAAGGCGCTCGAGGAGAAAGGTATTGGCCGCCCCTCGACCTATGCTTCGATCATGAGCGTGATCCAGGATCGGGAGTATGTTGAGCGGGTCGAGAATCGTTTTCATCCGACCGAACTGGGAATCATCGTCAACGATCTGCTGGTGCAAAGCTTTGCTGATCTCTTCAATGTCGAATATACAGCCCGGATGGAGCAGGAGCTCGACGAAGTCGAGGAGGGCAAGCTGAAATGGACGAATGCGCTGCGCGGCTTCTATGACAAGTTCACGATCGACCTCAAGGCAGCGCAGGAGCAGATGCGCGACGTCAAGCGTCAGGAGATACTAACTGACGAGGTGTGCGACAAGTGTGGATCGAAGATGGCGATCAAGTTTGGCCGCTATGGGCAGTTCCTCGCGTGTACCAACTATCCGGAGTGT
>CAIKMY010000006.1 GCA_903828635.1 uncultured Acidobacteriota bacterium | reverse complement strand
GGCCATTGCCACCAGGAACATGCCCACATTCTCCCTGCTGCCATAGCCCTCTCTCAGCAGATCGGTCGGACTCCGCATCTCCTCGGCCTCCTTCTGCTGACGCTCGGTCAACACCGATCGATCCTCTTCCGCAATCCGGATCCTGGTGCGGGTAAACTCAACCAACCGCTCAAACTTCTGCCGCGGATCCCTGGCATCTCCGACCACCTGCTCTGCCCTCTTTTTCAACTCGCCATTCGGTTTGATGTACTTTTCACGGTAAGCAAAGAACTTGTCTCCCCACAATCGCCAATAGGCCTTCGGGTTTGTCGCCCGGATCATTTCATAGTTGACCAGTACCCAAGAATGGACGTTTCTCTCCGGCAGCGACATCGGCTCCTCGTGATAGCCCGGCTTGTTGAGCTGCTCAAAGGAGTAGACCCCCTCCTTGTCCGGAATGAAATCGATGGCCGAGTCGACCTGCAAGCCGAGAAAATGAAGGTACGGCTCCAGTTCCTTGATCGGTCGATAGCGGTAGCGGATGCGCTGCGCGGGAAGACCGAACTGTAACGGTAACATCCACTCCGCCACCAGGTTGCTCCCCTTGACTACCGTCTTCCAACGGAACTCGATAATGGCTCCGGGGACGACCGCCGGCAGGGCAAAAGACTTGACTCGTCTTTGCCGTTTGCCGACTCGGATCAAATCCCGGTCTCTGATCTCACCGACACTGAACGGAACGATCTCCCCATCCGGTTTGATGGTGCGAGCGGCAATCTCCGAGATCTGCTCCTTTCGATCATAGGGGATCATCGCGGTCCCCTCCTGCTGGGCTCCCCGATCGTTGAAGACCTTGATCCGCATGTAGCGATATGACTCTAACTTATTAAACGAGTCCTCAATGTAGTCGTCGACGAAGAGAATCTCGGCGTTCGCCTCCGGATCGATCTTCGATGCCGTCAGCGCCAGATCCTCCTTGCTGACTGGTCGCCACTCCGTCCAGTCCGCTGGCTGCGCGCAGACAGCCGTCGTCAGGCTGGTCAGTAACGCCACCAACAACAATGTCAATAGGGGGGGCTTCATCTGATCTGCACTCCTCTCCATCAGTTTTTGACATCCTTACCTACGGTTCGCTCACTGCTGATGCGACGCTCGAGGAATTACAAACAATGCTGGCTGATAAGGCACAGGTCACGGCAAGTCTGCCCACTATTGGCCGAGCCCTGCAGCACCTCAATCTGCCGCGAAAAAAAAGCCTTGCCGCCAATGAGCGTGACGAAAACTGATGCCCTTCGTGGTATCCGGTACGTCCATCTGAATGACGTGAGTCATTGGGAGGCCTCCGGTCTGACAAGAGTCAAGCCAACCTGAACTTCATTTAACCAGGTTAGATTCACTCCGCACCAGTCGGGATATGCTTCTTTATCTCATTGACGGCTTTGGTGAGGTGGCGCCTGACGGTCTTCGCCGTGCAGCCGGCGATCGCCGCTGTCTCGTTGATATCAAAGCCTTTCCTGATGTGGAGGTTAAAGATAAGGTGAGTGTGGGGATGCTCCCGGCGTAGTCGGATCAGGCCTTCCTCAATTGCCGTGCGTTGAACTGCCCCTATACCTGGCGTGCATAATGTTAATGCATCATCAATGCTTGAATGGCGGATGCCGCCGCCGCGGCGTTGGGCCTTTTCCTGACGGCAGTGATCGGCAATGATCTGCGACATGAGTCGATCGCAGATCCCGTAGAAATGTCTGACGTTATTCCACCCGATGGGCGGCTGTTTCATCAGCCTGATGCAGAGTTCGCTGACGAGGTCGGAGGATTCGATGCTCTGCCGGCCGCGCAACTGGCGACGAGCCATGCGTTCGAGGTTGGTGATGACGAGATACATCGACTCATCGCCGGCGGCACGATCGCCTCTCTGCCAGTCATTGAGCAGCCTGATGGTCTTTTCGGCAGGATCACCGGTGATTTCACGGGTGGCCCTGGTCTGGTTATTCAGTCTGACATTCCTCTTTTTGCTCGCACGCGCCATCTTGTTCATCTGGATGTCCCTCGATATGTCCGGATTTGCCTGTTTATTGGATAATTCTTTCGGCCGAACTGCGCCGCGGGAGTACTTTTCGTCTCCGTCTCTGTCCCGGAGTGGTCATCAGGGTGACCACTCCGGGGGGATAATTAGTGTGTGTTCCGATTAAATAATCAGGAAATTACCAAATCATTTCAGAAATATTTATTGAAGACGAAGCAGTGGCAATACCGGGCGGTAATACAGGGGGTGAGAGAGTTCGCTGACCCTTTGGCGGTCAGGAGAGGGCCGCATCAATGAGGCGCGGGAGATGCCTGGGGCGTGCCGAAAGGCAGACTGGCGAGGCCGTACCGATAGGCATAAAGCATGAGCTCGACGCGATCCGAGACTTCAAGTTTGGAGAAGATCGAAGTCAGGTGATGTCTGACAGTGATCTCGCTGATGAAGAGTCTGCTGGCAATATCACGACTTTTGAGCCCTTCGCCAACCAGTCTGACGACTTCGAGTTCCCGTTTGCTGAGAGAAGCAATTTTGATACTCTCAGGATCGTCTCTTCGTTTTTTCGTACCGGAGACCTCGCGGACGAGAGCGGCGATGATTGAGGGATCGAGCCACGTGCCACCATTGCAGACACGATGGATGGCCTCGATCAGCGTTGTTGGCTGTTCCTGTTTGTTGATCAGGCCGACGGCACCGGAGGCAATCGCCTGATGGAGGATTGCCGGATCGCGCAGCGCCGTGAGAACGATGATGCGCAGCTTGCCGGAGATTGCCGCCAGTGAGCCAATCATCTCCACGCCATTCTCATCCCCGAGATCGAGATCGAGCAGCAGAATATCGGGATCTTCATGCTCGACAAGCAGTCGGGCTTCGGATCCGGTGGCAGCCTCGCCACAGACGAACATGTCTGATTGGTGATCGATTAGTGCTCGCAGGCCGGCTCGGACAACCGCGTGATCATCCACCAGGCCCACTTTCAAAATACTATCGCTTTCAGTTTTGACCATAACTCTCTACGTACAGACAAGAATCGGCCATTGCGTAGTGAGGCGCAATACTAAGCGAGGTGTGAGGTCAGGCGCGTGTGCGGACAAGACACAGCGGATATCTGATAACTATAGGCTGAGGTTAGGCTTAGTGTCAACAGAGTATTGTCGGACCTTTTGCTCCAGTTGTGAAATCAGCGGTTCGGCTTCGCTGAGGGCGGCGGACCGGGCAAGTTCCTCGATCTTCTGGCTGATGGCGCCGGCGGTTCTGGCACCAATGGTATGGGCACTTCCGGTAAGAGCGTGGGCTTCGCGTCGGAGAGATTCAGCGTTACCGGCGGAGAGGGCCTGGTGCATTCGATCGATGCGGGCATCGGCATCGCTGAAGAAGAGGTTGACGATCTCCGCGGGGAGATCGGTGCGGATGCTGTCATCGGCGTGGTGGGGATCGATTGCGGCGAGGGTGGCGGAGAGATCTTCGGGGCGGAGCGGTTTGCTGAGATACCCGTCCATCCCTGCCGCGAGGCAGGCAGCGCGTTGTTCAGGGAGGGCGCTGGCAGTGATGGCGATGATGCGGGGCTGGCGTGAGGCCGGCAGTTGACGGCGGATGTGTTTGGTTGTCTCGATGCCATCCATCTCCGGCATCTGGATATCCATAAAGACGACATCATAGTCGTGATGATCGAGGGCTTGCAGCGCCTCGGCTCCGCTGGCGGCAACGTCGGGCTGGAACCCGAGACGCTGCAAGGTAAGAGTCATCACCTTCTGGTTGACGGGATTATCCTCGACAATCAAAATCGGTAATGTTTGCGGTGGATGTGCCGAAGGGGTTCTTCGTGGCTGCCTCTCGCCATCGAATATTCTGCTGAGAGATTCGCCAAGCGTCGACCTTCTGACTGGTTGAGGCAGTACGGTTTCAGTGGTGAGGGTGCGATGCTGGCCGTTATGTCCAATGATGATGACGGGAATCTGGTGGGATGCGGCCAAGCTCAGCAGGCGCGAGTCGGCACTGATCAACTGGCGAGCAGCGAGGATCGCGTCAAAATGCTCACTTGCGCCGATTCTGTGGCGGGCTGATTCCGGTGAGGTTGTCAGGCTGGTCGTCATCCCGAGCGATTGAATCTGCTGGCGGAGCATGATCCGTCCCTTGCCGGGCGGAAGAACAAGCAGAATGCGCCGATTGTCGAAGCTGGTCTCCCGCGGTTCTGAGTACGCAACCTCGGCTGCCGGAATATTGAAGGAGAAGGTCGAACCGCGGCCTGGTTCGCTGGCAACCTCGATCGTTCCCGACATCAGTTCGACAAGGCGCTGGCAGATGACGAGACCAAGCCCGGTACCACCGTGGCGGCGGCTTGCCGAGGCATCGACCTGGCTGAAGGGTTGAAAGAGCCTGTCGAGTTGTGACGCCGGGATGCCGATACCGGTATCCTCCACGGAGAAGCTCAGCCGCCAATCGCCATCACGGCGGCGACTGCCCTCGACCCTGATCGTCACCTCTCCGGCTTCGGAAAATTTGATGGCGTTGCCGATGAGGTTGATCAGCACCTGTCGCAGTCGCAATGCATCACCGATCAGGATTTCAGGCAGCCTCTCATCGATCAGCCAGTAGAGGCCGAGCGACTTCCTGCCGGCCTCGATCACGAAGAGGTCGGCCGCCTCCTCGACGCAATCACGCAGCTTGAACGGAGCGGTGACAATTTGAAGATTCCCCGATTCGATCTTCGAGAAGTCGAGCAGTTCATTGACGATTCGCAGCAATTCGTCGGCGCTCGAGCGGATCATTCCAAGGTAGTCGCGTTCCTCCGGAGATGAAGACCTGTCGAGGAGGAGACTGGCAAGTCCGACGATGGCATTCATCGGAGTGCGAATCTCGTGGCTGACATTGGCAAGGAACCGGCCCCGTTCGAGTGCGGCCTCCTCGGTTGCCTCCCGTGCCGCTCGCAGCTCCTTCACTGCGTGTTGGCGTTCGATGAAGTCACCGATCTGGCGACCGACCGTTTGCAGGGTCGAAAGCAGGCTGCGCTCCATCTTCAAAGGTTCGTTGCAGAAAAATTCGAAGACGCCAATCGTTTCGCTGCCAACCAGTATTGGAAAGGCAAAGCCTTCGGCCGGAGACTCGTCCCGACCAGGGTCGTCTTTGGCAATGGCGTGCTCCTCTGCGGGGTTGGTGGTGACGAGTGGCTCGCCCGTGGTCCAGCACCTGCCCGGCAATCCACGTTCACCGGGATCGGGAGTGAAGCTGGTGGCACGCAACGCCTCCTCGAAACGTGAGCACCCCCCCCCGCCACGCCGCCAGACATTGCGACACTCGATCCGTCGTGTCTGGTCGTCGATCAGCCAGAGCAGACCAAGATCAAGTTGCAGCGCCGTTCCGATCAGGCTGAGCATTGCCTGTGCATTACGATCGGAGGGGTCGGCGCGCGCCAGCGCATCGGCCACTCTGCCGGGCAGCGAGAGGAGGCGAAGACGGCGCCGCCTGCCAATGCTTGTCGTTCGCAGGTGGTGTGTCGCGATCGTCGTTGCGGGGTTGGCGAGGCTGAAACCCGATTCTCCCTCAACCGGTGTGCCAAGAAAGAAGAGCCTGTCACTTTTCGCCGATCCGGAGTGAATCGTGCCGAGCAGCCTCAGGCCCGATGATCGCGCTTCGAGCAGAAATGTCTGGTCAGGTCGCTTGAGCATTTCGGCCGCAGTGGAAATGCCCGCCGGACGAACGATGCGAAAGACATCGTCAAGTCTGACTCCGATGGTGGCAATCCCCAGCCGCCGGATCGCTTCGCCACATTCAACGAGGCAAAGATTTCGGTCAAACGCCAGATGAAACGGTAAGCTCGCAACAATCTGCCGCAGTGGCAATCCGCGGCTCGCTTTCTTCATATGATGATCCTCATGGCAATACCTCCAAGGCAGAGGCGACTGGCCGGCTGTTAATGCTTTTCGGCGTAGCGGCGCGCCAGGCGATTGGCAACTCTGACAAGATCGACTGGCAGCGGATCTTCATCGTCATCTTTATTCTCACCAGCCCTGTCATTAGTGATTCTCATGGCTGTTTCCTGATTGGCTGTTTCCTGATTGGCTGTTTGATGATTGGCTGTTTGCTGATTGGCTGTTTCCCGATCGGGTAGTCGTCCGGCGTGATGGATGAGGGCAGGGAAGATCCATCCGGATTGCCGGGCAAGGCAGAATGAGCGCCACTCACCCGGCAGTCGGTCTATTTCACCGGGCGTGCGCGGGCGGACACCAAAAAGGTGTAAGTCACCAGAGCTTACGTTACGCAATCTTGGAATAAATTCCAAGAGGGTAAATTGGATTACTCTGGCAATGCGGGTCGCTGGTGGTGATCTCTGCCATGGTTTGCCCATGCCCCAGAGTCGGAAGGTGCGCCAATTGCTGCGATCCGTTGAGGCTGGCAGCACAAGGACCTGACGATGACGCCAGACCGGTCCACGGTATATCGACCGGCAGCAGATTGCCGTCAGGGCAAGAAGCGGCGAGCAGATCACCGTCAGCAGCAGGCCCAGCGGTGGAGAGATCAGTCTCTCCAGCCTTTGGCAAAGGGCCCCCATCGAGATCGACTCGATCGCCGTAACCTCCGGCTCGTCTCCCGACAGGGCGCTGATGTGCCCCCGTGTTGCCCTGGTCAGCAGCCGACCTCCGGCGACCACATTTTTCAGCGACAGCGACTCTCCGACATAGCTCTGTGCGATTACCAGCGAGTTGGAGATTCTCGCCTGGTGGTCGATGACGCTCCCCTCGCCGATGACGGCATTGGGGCCGATGATCGCGCCGGCTTCGATGCGGCAGTTCTCCCCGATAAAGACAGGGGAGATCAGTCGGCATCGAGCACTGATCGCCGAATTGCGCCCGACCCGCACCTGCGGTGCGATCTCTCTGCCGGTGACGAATAACCCGGGGAACTCTCCACTGAGCGCTGCCTGCTGAGAGTGCAGCAGGCGGCGATGCGACTCGACACTGAGCATCCCCGGCGAATGGTGAATGCTGCTCTCATCAACAAACAGCCGCCTCAGCTGAACTTCGAGTGCCGCGCGATCGAGGTTATCGGGCAGCGCCGCAACCTGGCCGCTTGAGAGCGTTGCCCAGCCGGTCCAGATTGCCTTGCCGGATGATGGGTCGTGCCAGAGGTTGAGCACCGGTTTCGACGCGATGGCATCCAATGCCGGCAGGCGGTTCCCGTGGCCGATCAGCCAGATATCGGAGTCGCCTGCTTCGGGGACGATCAGCTTCAGACGATCATACGGGTGATGTGGATCGCCGGTGAGGTGAAACCGAAATCTTGCCCCCCAGCGTTCGCCGTTCCCCAGCAGGTGCTCAACCCTCTCCGGCTGATCGCAGAGGATGAAGTCACACTCTCTGACACCCCGATCGACAAGGTATTCGACGACGTGCTGAATGAAGGGGCGATCGACGAGGGGCATCAGGATATCGGGACTGAAACCAGGTATCCTGGGCCCGCCATTGGCCTTCCCGGTGGCAATGATGATTGTTCTCATGCGTGATCCCCCGCGTGGTGCAGTCGCCATCCGGACCAGTGACGCCACCAGCGTCGCAAGATGTGCCAGAGAAAGACGGGATTACCGATGAGGTAGCGACGCCAGAGGCGCCGCGGCTCGTGGCAGAGGCGATAGGCCCATTCCAAACCATGCTCGCGCAGCCATTGTGGCGCTCTCGGGATTCGTCCGGAGTAGAAATCAAAGAGTCCACCAACACCGATGGCCACCTTGACGCCGGTCTGTGAGGCGGCACGTGCAATCCATTTCTCCTGATGAGGCGCGCCGAGCGCCACCAGTAAAAGATCGGCTCCCGAACGTGCGATCCTGCTGACCAGTTCTCGCTCAGTCTCGGGATGGAAATAGCCGTCGGTCGCACCACAAACAATGACGCCTCCGGGGTTGTCCTCGATCCGGCGCCGCATGGTCTCGGCGATGCCCGGACCGGCGCCCAGCAGAAAGATTCGCTTGCCACTGCCACGCAGCCGCTCGCAGAGCAGTGGAAAGAGATCCGTTCCGTTGACATTCTCAACGATCCGCCGCCCAAGCACCCGCCCGGCCAGCCGCAGTCCGATCCCGTCCGCCAGCACCAGCGATGAGTGCGCCAGCACGCGGCGATAATCGCGATCCCTCAGCGCCATATTGACGCAGGCGGCATTGAGGAAGCTGACCTGATGGAAACCCCTGCCATCAAGCCTCTGTGCGATCCAGTCGAGTGCCTCTCTCATCGTCAGGTTGTCGATGCGCAGGCCGCAGATTCTGACAGTCTTTGATTCCGCACGGCCGGGCAACTCATGTTCAATGTTACTTGCCTTTCTCATCTCAACAGGCTCCCTTGCCCAGCAGGACTGCCGGAATCGTCTGCCAGAGCAGTCTCAGATCGAGTCCGAAGCTGCGATTCTCAATGTATTGCCGGTCGAGCTTTACCTGCTCCGGGAACGGGATGCAGGAGCGACCGCTGATCTGCCAGAGGCAGGTCAGCCCGGGAGTGACATCGAGGCGACGCCGGTCGCTGAGACGATAGCGGGCAACCTCGCCCGGCAGCGGTGGTCGCGGCCCGACCAGCGACATCTCGCCTTTGAGCACACACCACAATTGCGGCAGCTCGTCGAGGCTCAGTCGCCGCATCATCCGCCCGATCGACGTTATTCGTGGATCGCGAAATATCTTGAAGGTGATCCCTGCCCCGTGGTTGTTGAATGGCATCAGTTGTGCCTGTAATGCCTCGGCGTTGGCCACCATCGACCTGAATTTGGGAAAGTCGAATGGATGGCCCTCGCGACCGATGCGCTTCTGCCAGTAGATGATCGGCCCTCTGCTGGTCAGCCGTATCGCCGCCCCCAGCAGCGCGAAGAGCGGTAGCAGGACCAGCAGCATCAGCAGCGAGCCGGCAATGTCCAGTCCGCGTTTGGCGATATCTCCCGCCGCACAGCGCAATGGCCACAGCAACCAGATCTTTGGCCAGATCTTCGGCCAGATCTTTGGCTGCCAGCGTCGCCGCCGCCGATATTGTATTACCTGCCCGGTCGATTCAATTGCAGTCGTTAGTCCGGCCATCTGGTTCATGCCTCCATTTCGGTTACACTTCGGGAATTCAATACCCGAAGTCTCATGAAACCATTTGATGACCTGCCTGACATCGGATCAGTCAACCATTTTGGCTGGGACTTGACGACCGCCGGAGTCGCCATCACGTAAGCGCCCGGGGCCGGGCCAATGGACTACCATGACCATTCAATGATTACCAGGGGCGTGGTGGCGAAACCCTGCCGCCGCGTGTTTCACGCCAGGCCTGTTGCAACAGGGCAACAATCGTTCGCGACTCCTCGATCTTTGCCTCGGCACCGTTGCCGGGCATCAGGCGGTTCCTGAGCACTCGTGCCCGATGCCACCACGCCTCCATTCGATTGACCAGCCACGCCGTCAGCCCGCCGTGGTGGCGATGGTAATAGATCAGCCCGCTGCGCATTCGCCAGAGCAGCAGTTGCGAGCCGAAGGATGACATGCGCATCGTTGACAGGCTTTTCGCCGACTCACCGCCGTGGTGCATCACACGAATCTCCGGCCAGTAGCGTACACCATAACCGGCGCGTTTCAGTCGTCGGCAGAGATCGACCTCCTCATAGTAGAGGAAATAGTCTTCATTGAAGCCGCCAAGCTGTCGGATCACTTCTCGTCGTGCAATCCAGAAGGCACCAGGCACCCAGTCAACGTCACAGGGCTCGGCCGGATCAGCCCAGGTGCGATCGGCACGTCCGAAGAATCGTGATTGCGGAAACCTTGCCGCGAGGCCCGAGAGGCAGAGCAGGTCGTTGAGCGGCGAGGGGAACTGTCGCGCCGAGGGCTGCCACGATCCGTCATGACAGAGCAGACGCCCACCACCGACGGCGATCCGTGGATGCCGCTCCATCAGGTCGATCGCCCTTTGCAGGGCATCACGCTCCGGGAAGGCGTCTGAGTTGAGCAGCACAAGGTACCTTCCACGAGCCTGGCGAAAGGCGAGGTTGTTGGCCCCGGCAAACCCGAGGTTGACCGATGAGCTGATCAGATTGACACCGGCAAATTCGCGCTCGATCATCTCCGCCGAGCCGTCTTGCGAACCATTATCGATAACGATGGTCTCGTGCCGGATCCCGGCAGCGACCGCTCCCAGATTGAGCAGGCATTGGCGCAGCAGGTCGCGCGTGTTGAACGAAACGACGATGACTGAAATGGTCGGTTGCACTTCGCTCATTGGAGCCTCGCCTTCAGCTTGTCGTCGGCCTGATTGACTGGTTTCGTCGTCGGATCTTTCCGACGCTCGGTGCGAATCCAGGTTGTGCCGCCACGCGATGCCCTGAACATCCCGCGCGCCAGTGACCATTTCCAGATGATATGGATGGGAGCGAGCAGCAGCGCGGCGACATCACGCCTGCCTCCGCGTCCGCGATTAATTGCCACTCCGACGTGCAGGAGCAAAACGGCGATCCCGATCAGCGAAATGATTCCCCCGGGATTCCACGGCAGCAGCAGGCCAAGGCAGAGAAGCGAGGTGTGGAAGGAGAGTGGTGCCAGCAGCAGGTCGAGCAGGGGCTCCAGCAGTCGCCAGTTGCCGCCAGCCACGCCGGCTGCCAGCCGCGGAGCGTGCAGCCATAACATCCGCAAGCGCCCACCCTCCCAGCGTGTCCGCTGGGTTTGTGCAGCGTGGCGACCGGGTGGCATCTCGGCGCTGACTGCTGTCTCGCCAAGGTACCTGACCGTGCGTCCCGCCGCCAGTAGTCGCAAGTGGTACTCGACATCCTCCACCAGTGATCGGGCCTGCCACGGAACCGCAACCAGCGTCTCCCGGCTCAGTGCCAGCCCGTTACCAAGCAGCCCCACCGAGAGCCCCCATCGCGCCCTGCCCTCAAGTCTGACGATATTCCAGGCGACCAGGGCGATTCTCATCAGCCGCGATCGCGCGTCGTCCGCCGGATGCAGTACCTCGTAGCGGCACTGCACCGCATCAGCCCCCTTCATCAGCGCCTGCGCCATCGCCTCGATGAAGTTTGGCGCGACTACGGAATCGGCATCGACGACGACAAAGCCGTCATAACGCAGCCCTCCCGGCGCCTGCTCCTCCGCCAGCAGGTGGCGAAAGGCGAAATCGAGCGCCGCACCCTTCCCGCGCTCTCTCTTGCTTTGTCGTCTCAGGACACGCGTTCCGGCTCCTGCCGCCAGTGCTCCCGTCTCATCCGTGCAGTTATCGGCAACAACGATAATCGAGAATCCCGCGCCACTCGTCTCACATCGCTGCAAACTCCGCACGCAGCGCTCGATCAGCGTTGCCTCGTTATGGGCCGGCACGACGACTGCCAGATGGCTGATCGGCCGAACTTTTCGTCCTGGCAGGACGAGCGGCCCTGACCTCCTGAGGATGCTCCCGACCGTCAGCAGCAGCAGCTCGATCGTTCCGGGCAACGCCGCCAGCGAGACGATCACCCCGG
>CAIKMY010000005.1 GCA_903828635.1 uncultured Acidobacteriota bacterium | reverse complement strand
TCCTGGAAGGTATTGGAATTCATCGCATCGAAGCCGAGCCCGAGACTGGCGGCGTGACGGCGCAGCTCGGCAGCATCGTCGGGACGATCCCAGGGGATATGCAGCGAAACGGACGGCGTCGCCCGCACCAGCTGCTGGATTACCGCACAGTCTTCAAGCTTTTCGCCGATGCCGCGCGGCTCGCCAATGCCGGGAAAACGCGCGAATCGCGTGCCGCCGGTGCCGACTCCCCACGATGGCACCGCAACCTGAAAACGCTGTGCTGCATTGGTGAGCGTCTCGATCTCGACGCCACGACGCCGCAGTTGTCTGCCGAGATGTTCGTAATCTTCGTCGAGCCAGCCACGCAAGCGGTCGTTTTCCCGAGCAATGAAGCCTTCATCGATCATCAATGGTTCTGCCATGATCTCTCCTGAAATCAGTGCGGCCAGAGCACCGCGATCATCTGAGGAATCCGTCAGCCAGTCCGCCATCGACTGGCAACACGTGGCCGGTCGTCTTTGCCAGCCGCGGGGAGACCAGCAGGAAAATCGCCTCCGCCTGGTCCTCCGGCTCGATCGGCACCTGAGTCAGTGTCCGACGAGCATAGAATCCAGCCAGCTTCTCACGAAGCACCTCGGTCGTCTCGCTCTCGTCATATTCCAGTCCGTACTTGGCCAGTGAGGAGATGACCCGGTCGCGCGGAAACATCGTGCTGCCTCTGACGACCGTCGCCGGGGCAATCGCATTTACGCGAACCAGGGGTGCAAGCTCGATCGCCAGTTCACGCGTCAGGTGATTGGCGGCAGCCTTGCTGGCATCGTAGGCGAGACTTCCCTTCTTGGCGACCACCGCGTTGGCACTCGTCGTCAGCACGATCGATGCCGGCAGATCCTGAACCTGCAGAATCGCGCGCGCCTCGTCGGCCAGCAGATAGGCGCCGGTGACGTTGATTGCAAAGGTCTTCTCCCAGAGCCGATCCTCGATCCGTCCCGATTTGTCGGGCGGCACGAAGATGCCGGCGGTGATTACCAGTGCATCGATCCCACCATAGGCGAGCAGCACCTCGCCAAGCATGCGCCGAATGCTCTGGCGATCAGTGATGTCACCGCCGAGACCGATCGCCGGCCCGCAATTACTGATGCCGGTTCCGGCGACCCCGATGCCCTCACCGTAGATTGCCAGCAATTCGGCAGCAGTTGATTTCGCCGCCGACTCATCGAGATCGACGCAGACGAGGTGCGCGCCCTCACGCGCCAGGCGGTGCGCGGCGGCGCGTCCAATCCCGTTGCCGGCGCCTATGACAACGATCACCTGACGATCGAGTTCCCTCTCCGCCGGCAGGCGCTTGAGCTTCGCGTCCTCGAGCAGCCAGTACTCGATGTCGAAAGCCTCCTGCTCATTCATCGCCTCGTAACGATCGATCGCCTCGGCACCGCGCATAACCTCGATCGCGCAGTTGTAAAACTCCGCTGTCACCCGCGACTCGCTCTTGCTCTTGCCCCAGGCAATCATCCCGATCCCCGGAATGAGGATCACTGTCGGATTGGGATCCCTCATCGCCGGTGAATCGGGACGCTTGCAGCGATCGTAATATGCCTGATAATCAAGGCGGTACTGCTTCAGCCCGGCATCGATCAGCCCCTTGAGCGCCTCAGTATCGCCACTCGCCGGATCCCAGTCAATGAAGAGCGGCTTGATCTTCGTCCGCAGGAAATGGTCCGGACAGGAGGTTCCCAGCGCTGCCAGCCGCGGACCATCGACGCTGTTGACAAACCTCAGCATCCGCGCATCGTCCTGCACCGTTGCCACTACCCGCCGTCCCCGCGACAGCCTGCCCCGCAGCCAGGGCAGCAGCCCGATCAGCGCCTGCCGCCGCTCTTCCTCACCAAGCGCTGCATGCCGCGACCCGCCAAAGGTCATCTCCCCACGATCCCGCGCCTCAATATACTCCGTCGCGCGATCGATGATCTCCAGTGCCGTCTCGTAACAGGTCTTGTCGTGATTGCTCCACGACGACATCCCATGGTGCCCGAGCACGACCCCCTTCGCCGTCGGATTATCAGCAATCATCTGCTCGATCATCAGACCGATATCGAAACCCGGACGCTGCCACGGCACATAAAGCACCTCGCCGCCGAAGATCTCCCCGGTCAGTCGCTCCTGATCGACCGCTGCCGCAATCGCAATCACCGCGTTTGGATGGAGATGATCGACATGGCGATACGGCACAAAGGTATGCAGCGGCGTATCGATCGAGCAGGCTCGCGGATTGAGGCCAAAGACGCAGTGGCTGTAGAGCGGATACATCTCATCCTCGACCGGCGTCTTCGGGCCACGCTGTGGCTCGCTCAGATAACGCGCCTTCATCGCCCGCACCTTGTCGAGGCAGAGCGAGGCAAAGCCGTCACGCTTTGCCGTCCGCAGATCCCCGCCCGACCCCTTGATCCAGAGAACCTCAATCTCTGCACCCGTCAGCGGATCCCGCTCGATCAGCTTCGAGGAGGTATTGCCACCACCAGTGTTGGTCAGTGTCAGATCATCCCCAAGACGGTTCGACCGGTAGACCAGCCGCTCCATCCCCTGCAACCGCTCCGCTTCCTCATCTTTCCAGAGATACCTGACATGTTTGAACAAACGATCATTACTCATGTACGATGACACTTCCCCTCAATAAAATTATGTCGATCAAATGAGACCATAGTATGACAAATCTGCTCTCAGACAAAATGCCCGACCAAACGATTCGTTCACAGGCGAGGCGTCGGATCCCCGTCATCGCCAGGCTCCTCATATTGCTGCCTCTGGTCATTGCCGGCTGGCTGGCAATCAGGTCACCACTGCTGCCCGCAGCCCTGACCCAATCGGCGCTGCCAAAGGGAGAGGCGCCCTCCGGCACGCTGCGCTTTGCCGCCATCGGCGATATGGGCACCGGAGAGAAGGAACAGTATGAGATTGCCAGGCAGATGGAAGAGACTCACCGCAGAAGCCCGTTCGGCCTCGTAATCATGCTCGGTGACAACATCTACGAGAATGGCGACCAGGGCGACATCGTCACCAAATTCGAGCGTCCCTATGCCAACCTCCTCAGCCGTGGTGTCAGATTTCAGGCATCACTCGGCAACCATGATGTTCGCCGCGGACGCGAGGCCGAAATCGCCTACCCCGGTTTCAACATGAATGGCCGGTCGTACTACTCATTCAGTCGCGGGGATGGCCTCGCCGACTTCTTTGCCATCGACTCAACCAGATTTGACGAACAGCAATCCCGGTGGCTCAGGGATTCCCTTGCCTCCTCGACCGCTCGCTGGAAGATCGCTTTCCTTCACCATTCGATCTACTCCTCGGCCGCTGCCCACGGCAAGGATGATGACATCATCGAATTGCGCGCCCGGCTTGAACCGATCCTCGTCGCCGGCAAAGTCTCGGTCGTCTTCTCCGGACATGATCACACCTATGAGCGCACTCACCCGCAAAAAGGCATCCAGTACTTTGTCTCCGGTGCCGCCGGCAAGTTGCGCAAGGGTGACCTCGACCGGCACAGCCCCTTCCTTGCCGCCGGCCATGACCAGAGCCAGAGCTTCATGCTCCTTGAACTCGACCGCAAGAGTCTGCGTTTCTGGTCGATCGATATCTCCGGCAAAGTGGTCGATAGCGGATCACTCCGGCCCCGCAAATGAGACTTTGCTTGCATTAGTCGCACAATTTCACACCTTCGTGGCCTCGTGTGAGGCAACCATTGGCTCTGTATCGCCAGAGAATCTCACTCGAAGCCTCGAAGGTGGACGAATTCAGGGTCATGGATAGTAGTGGATAGTAGTGGATAGTAGTGGATAGTAGTGGATGTTACCGGCCTGCAGATCGATTCCTTATTTGGCTGCAGATTGACGGGCAGACTGATCCTTGTCGTAATACTTCCCGGACTCGGAGGTTCGGCCATCGGCAAGGTCACAGAGGCGCCGAAACCCGCGAGCATGATCAGCCAACCATCCTCGCCTGCCGTCCTGATCACCAGATGACGCACTTTCGGACGATCGACCAGCCCCTTTTGCCTCAAGAGGAAAACGATGTCATCAAGATCCTGCTGACGACCAGCATTGAATTTGAGGATCATCCGATCATGTTGTTATGTTGTTATGGCCGACATCCGGAAAGCCCTGAATACCTGAAGACTATGCAATTAATCGAGGAAACATGGACAACGCAACCCTTACCCGGCGCGGAAAAGGTTACGCACTGGCTTCGCACTGAACAGTGATGCACAGTCAACCTCAAGCGAGCCAGGCTGTTGATGCAGTTGATGCGTCTGATGGCTGTCAGACCGAACCGTTCGATTTCGTCTTTTCTGCGACCTTCTCGGCCAGCCTCTCCTGGAATTTTCGGCGCTGTTTTGTAATTTCATATAAAACAATGCCGGAAGATGTACCGAGGTTAAGACTCTCAATGATCCCCACCATGGGAATACTTACACATGCAGCGCTACGTTCTATTGCGAGTGCACTGATGCCCGTTTTTTCATTTCCAAACCACACTGCAAGCTTCTTGTACTTTGTATAGTTTGCCTCGTGAAGAACGATATTGTTCTTACCCTTGACGTGCGGCGAAGTAACAATTGAGGTAAACCCGTTTTTCTCCAGATGATCCAGGCATTTCTCAGTGTCTGGAAAGGTTTTAACAAAGCTCCACTTGATGGCTGATGCAGAATAGGCGATAAGGTTGGCTTTATTGCGCATCACCTCCCAGTCATCTGGAATGATATTCTTATTTGTAACAATGTAAGCTTTCTCAACGCCCAGCGCATTTACGTTTCTAACAACCGCTCCAATATTGCGGATGTCCTCAGGATTCTCAATGACGGCGATGAGGTTCTTACACCTCAAAATCCTGATCTTATTTGCCTTAGCTCGAAGAGAGGGCTTTGATGGTTTTTCTTCCATGGTCTCCACCATGCTGATTGTTCGGTCTAACTTGCAGATGGAGGGGCACGGCGACAGCAAGTAAAGTTTGCTGGCGGCGATCCCTCTCAAAGCACTTGTTACGTCCGCGTCGTGATCATCCCGGCCGCCGTTCCTCCCGGAAGCCTGCCAAAGAGACATCGAACATATCCAGTTCGCCAGGCGTCCGACACTCGCATCAGAGGCGCCGCCTGGGAAGGCATTGCAGATGGGTGATCTACTGGGTGAGCCACAGTAGCCGGCGCGTGTCTCCCTCAGATGATGGAATGTCTTTCGACGCTTTTCCCATAAATACCCCCGCCGCCTTTAAACTGTGCTCGATCGAGCAACGACCAGACAGTCAACCACTCAGGCCTTATTACTTAATGATTAACCACTTGTCCTGCATGACAATGCGAAATTCAAATCAAAAAGGGGTCAGTGTTGTAAAAAGTTTTTTTCATCTATGGCAAGACTTCGACCTCTACCCCGGATCGGACAGATCTTCTGAGGTTCTGCTCCGCCACCCTATTGATGTGCACTCTTCTGGTTACCAGGCGGCGTACTCAATCGAATCAGCATACGGAGCACTCGCTCTGTCATTGGAGATAATCGCCGTCAACCTGGCACTCAGAATTTCAGGCATCCGGGACCTGCTGACAAATCAGGCAAACCGGCTGGCAATTTCACGTCTTACCGGAGTCGGGCGAGTGCAAACAAATAATGGCGTGAAGACCGGTTATCACTCCAGCCTCCACGCCATTTGTGCATTCCGAACCCCCGCGAAATCGCCGGGCTATTTCAGATAGGCACTCGGATTCTTCTTGACGGTATCGATGCAGCCCTCGCAGCAGAAGTAGACGGTTTTGCCGCCAAACTCTGCCTTGACGCTCTTGCTGATCGGCTCGCCGGTCACCGGACAGGTACTGACACCGTCGCCCTTGCCCAGAAAGGCCGTCTCGGCCTTCTTCGCACCGGTATTTTTCAGGTAGGCGGCCGGATTCTTTTTGACGGTATCGATGCAGCCCTCGCAGCAGAAGTAGACGGTCTTGCCGCCAATCTCCGCCTTGACGCTCTTGCTGATCGGCTCGCCGGTCACCGGGCAGGTCTCGACACCGTCGCCCTTGCCAAGAAAACTCCCTGCAGCCTGTGGTTCAGCGTGATGATGATCATCATGCGCCCCCCCTGCCATCTTAGCCATGGCGGCGACGGCAGCGAGCTGCTCCTTCTCAGTCTTTTTGACGTAGAGTTCCGGGCTCTTCTTTGCGGTTGCCATGCAGCCACCACAGCAGAAATAGACCGCGCGTCCGAAGATCTCAGCCTTGTTCTCCTTGCTGCTGATCTTCTCGCCGGTGACGGGACACGTCTCGATCCCATCTCCCATGCCCTTGAACTCGCCCTGCGCCAGCGCCGTCAGCGCCAACGATCCGGCGAGGACCACAATTGCCATTGATCTCCTGAATGCCATCATAATTGTCATTTCTTTCATCTCTCCTGCCTCCATTGAATTTATCGATTGAATTTATCGATCCATCTCTGTCGAGGGTTATCAGCCAAAGTACCTGCCAAAATAGTAGGGCAGACAGTTGCGCCACCAGGGCCAGTCGTGATTGACATCAGCACCCCAGATATCGAGCCAGTGTGGAATGCCGAGGTCACCAAGAATGCCGGCAAGCCTTCGTGAGCGATCCGGCGCCTCGAAGCTGCCCTGCCCGCTGAAGATCAATATTCGCTTCCCGCCATGCCGCAGTTCATTCAACGGTGCACCGTTGAGGTTGGGCAGAAAATCGACGGGATTGTGAAAATAGACATCATCGCCATAATATCCATCGAGAAAGCCGCGAATATCGTAGCTCCCGCTGAGAAGCATCGCGCCGCTGAATCGATCGGGATGGCGAAAAAAGATGTCGGCCGCCGCTGTCGCTCCGAGGCTGATGCCCATGATCATCGGCTTGACCCCGCCGTCGCGGCAGTCATTGCCGATCAGCGGCAGAACCTCATCGAGGATGTAGCCCTCGTAGCGATTCATCCACTCAACCTTCTCCCGCGGTGAAGCCTGACGGTTCATCAGCGAAAGCTGGTTGACACTGTTGACCGAATAGAGCTTCACTTTGCCGGCGTCAAGCCACCAGTTCAATTGGTCGATCAGGCGAAAGCGCTCGTATTCAAGATAGTCGGCCGCCGCCGTCGGCAGCATCAGTATCGGTGGGCCATAATGACCATAAGCGACAAGCGGCATCTCGCGAAACAGCCGCTCGCTGTACCAGCTGGTTGTCTCTCGACGCATCTCAGCCAAACCTCTCAAAGTTATTTGATGACCTGTTATTAAATCAAGCATCACAACAAAGTTTGATTTTACGCGGTGCCAAGGGTGATCTCAAGCGGAGCGACCATTAACAAAGGGGCAGGATATATTCGTCTTTGGGGATCTCATTATGGCATTATTGTCTTTCGTCATTCAGGAAAAGAGCCGTGCAGTGTATCGTGGCTCACAATGAATAATCTGTTCATCAGGGAGGAGAGATGAAGTTTCAGAGTCGTTTGTTAATAATCATCTTCACGGCGATCTGCCTGCTGCCGATCGGTGCAGCCGCGCAGCCGGTGAGATCGGAAATGCTGGTAACGACCGAGTGGCTGTCAGGGCAACTGAAAAATCCGGGCATTGCCGTGGTTCAGATTGGCGCCGATCGTAAAGGCTACGATGAGGGGCACATCCCCGGCGCAGCCTTCGTGGCCTTCAGTGAGATTCTCGCCACGCGTAACGGTCTGCCAAACGAGATCCCTCCGGTGGCCGACCTTCAGGGGCTCTTCACGCGTCTCGGGATTGGTGAGAAGCGGCGCATCATTGTCTGCTGGGATGCCAACCTGCTGATGGCGACGCGCCTGATATTTACCCTCGAATACCTCGGGCATGGTGCACGCACGGCCCTGCTCGACGGCGGCCTGCCGAAATGGAAGGCTGAGAAAAGGGCGCTGGAGACAGCCGCACCGGCAATCGCCTCTGCCCCCTTCACCCCCCGCCTTCGCCCGGAAGTTGCCGTGCAGCTCGAAGCAGTTCGCGATCTCTCCTGGGTGGCGGCCAATGCCGAACAACCGGATGTCGTGCTTATCGACTCTCGTCCGAGTGACCAGTATCGCGGCTCGGAGTCAGCCCGCACCGGCCACATCCCTGGCGCTGCCCATCTCTACTGGATGGATAACGTCACCAATGACCGCTTCCAGACGATGAAGCCGGCCTCAGAACTGCGAAAGATGTATGCTCAACTGGGACTGACACCGGGCAAGCGTGCCGTCAGTTACTGCAACAGCGGCGTTCAGGCCTCCCAGACCTGGTTCACACTGAGGTATCTGGGCATCGATGCAAGCATGTACGATGCCTCAATGTCGGAGTGGAGCAAGGCACCCAATACGACAATCGTCAGCGGAGATGCAAGGAAATGATCCCTGCCGGGCCGTCAGGTGGTGATCTTTGACCACTCGTTTGCGGCTTCGACTGAGGTCAATCAGATCTGTCCGGCAGACAGGTCGGGTCAGGTCTCGTCAGAGTTGCCCTTCGCGGAAAAGCGGAGAGCCGCGCTCAAAGACCCAATTGTGTGGTCTTTGAGCGCGGCTCTCCCTGGGAGATCAGCCCAGCCAGCGGGAAGCTGTGTGTTAGTCCCGGCGGATGGCTACTGCCCGGCAAGCTGTGACGGGAGCTGCCGATCGACTACCGGACGAGTCGGATTATTGGCAAGCTTCCAGAGCTGGGCAAAGATGGTGCGCGAGACCCGCTCCATCTTCTCGTAATCGATCTTGTCGGGGTGATCTGACTGACGATGGTAGTCCTCGTGAACGCCATCGAAGTAGAAGATGATCGGGATCCCCTTGCGGGCATAGTTGTAGTGGTCACTGCGGAAGAAGAAGCGCTCGGTGTCGTTGGGATCGTCGTACTTGTAATTGAGCTGTAATTTGAGGAAGGAATCATTGACCTTCTCGCTGAGAGCACCAAGTTCGGTGCTCATCATCTTCGAGCCAATGACATAGATTTCGTTGGGCCCGGTGAGGTTGGCATTGCGCTGATCGCTATCACCGGGCTTTTTGCTGCGACCGATCATATCGACATTGAGCTGGGTAATGATTTTGTCGAGCGGGACGACCGGGTGATCAGTGACCCACTCGGATCCCCAGAGCCCTTTCTCCTCACCCGTGTGCCAGACAAAGAGGACGGAGCGCTTCGGACGTGGCCCGTGAGCGAGGGCCTCGGCAATCGAGAGGACCGAGACGGTTCCCGAACCATCATCATCAGCGCCATTGAAGATGCGATCACCATTCTTGTCGGGCTGGCCAACGCCGACGTGATCATAGTGGGCACCGATCGCGACATATTCCGATTTGAGTGTCGCGTCGCTGCCCTCGAAGACGGCGACGACATTCTGGGTCATGGCCGTCTCGACGACGGTACCGACTTTGAATGAAAGCTGCTTGGAATCGGAGAGAAGGAACGATCCACCAATGCTTCCATCAGAGATCTGCTTCGTGAGTGTCTCGTAATCGATCTTCTCGCCACTGAGAATCTGGCGGGCAAGAGCTTCGGAGGCAATGATTGTCGGGATCGTCGAGACGCGCGCGTTTGGCGGGGCCGGGCGTGAGGCGGTCTGCGACTGCTGATAGCGCTGACTCCAGAAATTGAGTGTTGCCGTACCGGGGATGATGATAATTCCGCGAGCACCGTGATCTTTTGCCCACGTCTCGGCTCGGGCGTAATCGACCCCCTCTTTACCGCGCATATCGCCGCGAGTGATCCCCTTCGGGTTGCCCTCGACGACGAGCATGATCCGGTCGCGGACATCGATCCCCTGGTAGGGGTCGAGCCCCTTTGCTTTGACCATCAGGCCATGGCCGACAAAGACCAGCTTGCCGTCGGCTGATCCCTCAACCGGACGCGCGATGAAGTCGGTTCCCATCGCCAGTGATTGGGAATTAAACTCGGCCCGGCTCTTGTCAGCAGCGACGCGCCGGCTCTGCAGCGGAATCTTCTGAAAGAAGGTCCCGTCATCCCCCACCGGCTTGAAGCCCCAGCGCGAGAGGTTAAGGGCGATAAACTTTGCCGTCAGATCAAGCCCTCTCGATGGCGTGTCGCGCCCCTCCATCTCGTCGGAGGCAACAAAGAAGAGGTAGTCACGGAGTTGTGCCGCGGTGATCCCCTCGGCATTGCCAAACTCTGCTTTTAGAGCAGCCCTGGCCGCACCCTGTTTGACTTTTGGCGTCTGCGCGCTGGCGCCGGCAAGTGGCAGCAGCAGCGCCACGCCGAGCATAAACGATATAATTGACTCTCTTTTCACTCTGCCTCCGGAAATAATCTGTCACAGTCAGGCCGGATTACCGGCGTTGAGAATAGCATCGAGCCTGCGGCTCAGCTCATTGGTTCGGGCATCGATCTGCTCAAGCGACTGGTCATGTCTCACCAGGGCTTTATCGAGCTCATCAGCGATATGCAACGCGGCAAGAATCGCCAGCCGGAGCGTGTCGGCTGTCCCCCCCTGACGCTCGATCTCCCTCATTCGTGCATCGACGATTGCCGCGACCCGCTTCATCCGTTCCGGGCTGTCGTCGCCACTGATACGAATATTGTAATTTTGATTGTAGATGCGAATGCTGACAAGCTGTCCGTTATTGTCCATTTTCAGCCACCCGGTTGAGCAATCCAGCCCGGCCACTCATTTGTTGATCGAATCCGACTCCATTTCAAGGGTTGCAATGTCGTTGAGCATCTCCTCGATGCGCTGGCGAATCGAGGCACGTTCTGCGAGGAGGTCGTCGATGCGACCTTCGAGCTGCTTCCTCTCGACCAGGAGGCTCTCAATCCGAAAGCGGAGGGCGGCAATTTCGCGGTTGAGCAGCAGGTTCTCCTGTCGCAGCTCGCGAGAGAGCTCAGCGACCTTGCCAACCTTTCGCTCGAGGTCGTCGAGGTGAGCGGCACTACCTGACCGGTCTCTGTTCGCATCGTCGGTCATTCTCTCTCTCCCGTGAACGCCGTCAATGCGGAGGGTTACCTCAATTCCGCGTTGAAAGCGTTCCTGAGGCAGGCGACGATCCGCTCCTGAGCGGCGCTGACCTCTTCATCAGTCAGGGTACGATCGTCGGCTCGGTAAATAAACGTCAGCGCCAGCGAATGGCTGCCGGCCGGCAGTTCCCTGCCGGCGTAGATGTCAAAGAGCCTGACATCGACCAGATTTGGCAGATTGAGATCGCGAACCGCACTGATAATCGAGTCGCAGGATACCGAAGTCTCGATGAGGAAGGCCTGATCGCGCACCACTGCCGGGAACTTCGGCAACGGGTGATAGCGTGACTCCGGCCGCGTGCTGTTCAGCAAAGCCGCAAGGTCGATCTCGGCAAGCAGGACTGCCTGCTTCATCCGCCCCTGGCCGGCAATGTGCGGGTGAAGCTGGCCAAGCTGGCCGACAGGCCGGCCCCCGAGCAGGATCTCTGCCGCGCGTCCGGGATGCAGCCATCCTGGGTAAAGCCGTCCCGGGTACAGTGCCGGGTGATGGCTGTCAACTCCGATTGAACGAAACCCGAACGGTGGCAGCCCGAGTGCCTCATTCAGTGATTCGACCACTCCCTTGAGATCAAAGAAATCGAGCCGCGCCGAGCTGTTCTGCCAGTCAAGTTCGTGACGCGCCCCGGTGGCGGCAATCGCCAGCCGTTCAACCTCGCGCGGTCGACCATCCTCACCCTCATGGCCGATGAAGCACTTGCCAATCTCAAAAAGCCGTACGTTGCGTGAACCGTGGTTAAAGTTGTGCTCAAGTGCTCGAAAGAGGCCACCAAGGAGCGTGGTGCGCATGTGCGATTGCGTCTCGTCGATCGGATCCAGGAGCAACATCCGCTGTGACTCATCGACGGTACTGAAGAGGGCGTCAAGTCCGACATTGACGAAACTGAAGCTGACCGCCTCATGGTAGCCGGCGTTGGTCAGCAGGCGACGAATGGCTCGACGATCCTCTTCGCCGGCAAGGTAGGCACCGGCCCCGGCGCTTCCCGGCAGAGTCGTTTGCAACAGGTCATAGCCGGCAATGCGCGCCACCTCCTCAATCAGATCCTCCTCGATGCGAATGTCGATACGCCAGGTGGGGGCAACCGCGCTCAGGCTCTCACCATCCGCTCCCGGCAGCACCCGGCAACCGAGCATGCCAAGAATTCGGGATGCCTCTCCAATATCAACCGACAGTCCGGTCAGCGCACGATAGCGCTCCGCACGGAACGGAATCGGATTCTCGGCGGCTCGCAGAGCCGCCTCCCCCGGGAAGACGTCGATGGCCACGTCAAGCACCTCGCCACCGGCAATGGCCACGATCAGCGTACAAGCACGATCGGCGGCATCGAGGACACCCAGCGGATCAACCCCACGCTCAAAACGGTATGATGCCTCGGTTGCCAGACCCAGAGCCCGACTCGTCTGCCGAATCTGCCCCGGAACAAAGCTGGCGGCCTCCAGCAGGACATCAACCGTCTCTGCCGAGATCCCCGAGTCCTCTCCACCCTTGATCCCGCCGATCGCCACCGCGCGCTCGGCATCGGCAATCACCAGCATCTCCGGGGTCAGATCCCGCAACTCCCCGTCGAGAGTCGTCATCTGCTCTCCCACGTGAGCCCTCCTGACGACGATCCTCCGGCCACGCAACTGATGAAAATCGAAGGCATGCAGCGGCTGCCCCGTCTCGAGCATGACATAGTTAGTGATGTCGGCGACATTGTTGACGCTGCGCTGTCCAAGTGCCTCCAGCCGTCGCACCAGCCACTCCGGCGAGGGCCCGATCCGCACTCCGCGAATCAGCCGCGCCGTGTAGCGCGGACAGAGCTCCGGACTGAGTACCTCAACCGCCGTCAGCTCAATCGTCTTCGTCGCCACCGCCGCGAGGTTCGTCGACGGTCGCACCAGCCCGATCCCCTCCAGCGCAGCCACCTCTCGTGCCACCCCAAGATGCGAAAGACAATCGGGCCGGTTCGATGTCAGATCGAACTCGAGCACGTGATCGTCACCCACGGCCTCGACCGCATCAACCGCCAGCCCCGCCATCGTCAGCCTTGTCGCAAGGTCACGCGGCGTCAGCCGCGTCTCCACCATCTCCCTCAGCCAGTTGTAACTGATCTTCATGCAACCTGCCCGAATTTATTATCCTGATCTGTTATGCTGAATCTATTGTGCTGACCCGGATGATCATCTCACGCCGATCTTGTCACCCTGATGATGCAGTCTCAGCCTGCGCCGGCACGATCAGCAATTCGCAATCGAAGAGCGTTTTCGCCAGGTAGTCGGCGAAGGTCGCTGCCGTCATGGTCAATCGACCCCGCGACAACTCATCAAAGATCCGCCGTGTCGGCGAGACCAGCGACAGCATGTCACGTGCCAGCCCAAGGTAGAAATCTTCATCGAGCCGCCACGGCTCGATACCCGCCAGCTTCTCACGAATCGCCACACCAAAGCGCTCACCGTGCACTACACCGTCAAGCTTCCTCCCACCCGGACAAAGGTAGACGTTGTCGCTCCTCCCGCTGAAGACTACACGGTATGAATCGTTGTCCGGCAACTCTCCAATCTCACCCGGAGAGAGAAAGAGCGAGCCAGCCACAACCTGCCCGTCGAAGAAAGCACTGTTGAGGTTGACCGCCTCGTGGATCTTCGGTGTCGCGTAAAATACCAGCCGCCCGCGCTTCTCCAGTGCCATCAGCAGCGCCTGCTGGTTAGACTGCGTCAGTCGGTGAACCCCGAAGCGGAAATAGGGCAGCCCCACCAGCTTCGACTCGCCGGCATTCCTCCGCTTCATGTAATCGCTCGCCTTGAATTGCAGAAATAAAGGATAGCCCTGCCCCGCACTGAGATCCGGGCCATCGGCAGGGCTCTCAGCAAGGCGCGCCACCGGCAGAAAACCGTGAGCTGCGACCAGCTCGTGCGTCAGCACAAATCCATAAGCGAACTCCGAGACTTTTCTCTTCATAGCTCAGCGAAACTGTGCGAGGAACCTGATGTCATTTTCATACAAGAGGCGAATATCGTCGAGGCCGTACATCAGCGCACAGAGCCGGTCAAGCCCGAGGCCAAAGGCAAAACCGGAGAAGATCTCGGGGTCAATTCCAACCCCGCGCAGCACGTTCGGATGCACCATGCCCGATCCACCCATCTCGATCCAGCCCGATCCCTTGCAGACGCGGCATCCGCTGCCGCCACATTTGAAGCAACTGTAGTCGATCTCCGCCCCCGGCTCGACGAATGGAAAGTATGATGGCCGAAAACGGATCTGTGTCTGCGGCCCGAACATCCGTCGTACAAACTCCTCGATCGTCCCCTTCAAATCGCCGAGTGTTATCCCGCGATCGACCAGCAGCCCCTCCACCTGGTAGAACATCGGATTGTGGGTCGCGTCCGGGGTGTCGCGCCGAAAGACCCGCCCCGGAGCGATGACACGCAGCGGGGGCTCTCGCCGCTGCATCGCGTGTATCTGCACCGTCGAGGTCTGTGAACGCAGCGCCAGTCGCTCCGACAGGTAGAATGTATCCTGTCGACTTCGCGCCGGGTGATTTGCCGGAATATTGAGCGCATCGAAGTTGTAGAACTCCGTCTCAATCTCCGGCCCATCCTCGATCTGATAGCCCATGGAAACGAAGATATCCTCGATCCGCTGGCGCAGCAACGTAATGGGATGGAGATGCCCCGCCACCTCGCGCCGCCCCGGCAGCGTCACATCGATCCGTTCCGCAGCCAGCTGCGCTGCCTCACGCCTCACCGCAAACTCCCCACTCAGTCGGTCGATCGCAGCCTCAATCCCTGTCTTCAACTCGTTGAGCAGTTGCCCGACCTGCCGACGCTCTTCCGGTGCCAGCCCCCCCAGCCTCTTCATCTCCGCTGTCAGGACTCCGCTCTTCCGCCCTACCCAGCGGTCACGCAATGCCGTCGCCCCGGCCTCTGCCTCCACCGCCGCCAGATCCCGCTCAAACTCTGCACGTAACTGGTCTATCCGTTCTGACATTGCCTGATTACCTGAAACCCCTTGCCATCGAAGCCGTCAGCGACTACCCGCCCGACGAAGCAATGGCCTCCTGATAACTAAAAACCCAGGCCCTGCTCGTCAGACCGGCAGGCCCTGGGCCAGATGGTGATCTCGCTGATCGTCTCCGGGGCACCGCTAGGCCGAAGCACTCGCCGCCGCCAGAGCCTGCCTCGCAGAACCTGCCAGATCGGCAAATGCCTGCGGCTGGTTGACCGCCAGATCGGCCAGCATCTTCCGATCGAGATCAATCCCTGCCACCTTCAACCCATGCATAAACTGATTGTAGTTAAGCCCGTTGAGCCTCGCCGCCGCCCCGATCCTCACGATCCAGAGCGACCGATAGTCGCGCTTCTTGACCTTGCGTCCGACATACGCAAATTTGAGCGCCCGCTCAACCGACTCCTTCATCGAGCGGTAGAGTTTGCTCTTTGTTCCACGATAACCACTAGACAGTTTTTCCAGCTTCTTGCGCTTCTCAAGACGCTTGTTTCCACGTTTTGCTCGCGGCATTGTTTCCTCCCTGAAGTCCTTTCCGGTGCAACGTCTCTGGCGGAGATTGTCTTAATCAATCACTCCGGCCACCAGCCCGGAACCAATATTGAAAGGTCGGCTATTGAAAGGTCGGCGGCTAGGCGCGACCATAGGGCAGCATCGCCTCGACACGCTCACGATCCGGCGTCGAGACCAAAACATCGATGTCGAGCTGCCGCTTGCGCTTGGCCGTCTTCTTGGTCAAAATATGGCGGGCATGAGAATGACCGCGCTTGATCTTGCCGGTCGCCGTCGTGCGAAACCTCTTCGCCGCCCCTTTATGTGTTTTCAGTTTAGGCATTACTGACCCTCCTGGTAGATTGAATGTAAACCGTGTCGCCTCCTGACAATTCGCTCAGGATCTCTTTGGCGCAAAGATGACAATCATCTGCATCCCTTCGTGACGGGGCCGGAACTCCGGCGCACCACAGTCAGCGAGATCCTTTTCGAGGCGCTCAAGAAGCTCAAGCCCGAGCTCCTTGTGAGTAATTTCGCGGCCGCGAAACCTGACGGTTGCCTTGACCTTGTTGCCGTCACCAAGGATATCGCGGGCGTGCTTCATCTTGAAATTATAGTCGTGATCATCAGTCATCGGCCGGAATTTGATCTCCTTGACCTCGATGACCGCCTGCTTCTTCTTGGCTTCGTGCGCCCGCTTCTTCTGCTCGTAGAGGTATTTGCCGAAATCGATGATCCGGCAGACGGGCGGATTGGCCTGTGGCGCAACCTCGACGAGGTCGAAGCCACGCTGGCGTGCGGTGTCGAGAGCCTGCTGCGGAGTCATGATCCCCAGCTGCTGACCCTCTTCATCGATGACACGCACCTCACGGGCACGAATACGCTCGTTGACTCTGACCTGCGGTGCGCGCGTATCGCGCCGCATTCCGCCCCGAAAACCGCCGCCTGAAGAACCGGTGTTAATAACTGCACCTCCGTGAAATAGTGTTGCAGACTGATCCGCTGCCCACCCTGAAGACTCCATCAGGTGCGCAGCGCTCGCGAGGAGACAAGGTCTCTCAATCTCGCGCTGAACTCGGATACCGGCACAGCGCCGGTATCCCCCTTGACCCGATCGCGAACCGCCACGGTTCCCGCCTCCGCCTCGCGCTCACCAATCACCAGCATGAAAGGGATCTTTCGTAACTGAGCGTCGCGAATCTTCGCGCCAATCTTCTCACCACGCCGGTCGGAGTCGACGCGAAAGCCGTCAGCACGTAATTGCTGCTCGACCGCCTCAGCCTGCTGGTTGAAACGATCCGAGATCGGCAGAACGATCGCCTGTAACGGTGCCAGCCAGATCGGAAAGGCTCCGGCATAATGCTCGACGAGGATCCCGAAGAAGCGCTCAAACGAACCAAGAATTGCCCGGTGAACCATGATCGGCCGATGCGGCTTGTTGTCAGAACCGACATACTCGATCTCGAACCGCTGTGGCAGATTGAAATCAACCTGAATAGTCGAGAGCTGCCACGTACGCTTGATCGCATCGACAACCTTGAAGTCGATCTTCGGCCCATAGAAGGCTGCCTCGTCCTCCATCCGCACAAACGGCAGGCCCCGCTCGGTGAGTGCCTCGGCAAGCGCCCGCTCGGCAAGATCCCAGACCTCGTCCGAACCGAGATACTTCTCCCGCTCGGTCGCGTGCCGCACTGAAAGTTCCGCCTTGTACTCGAAACCAAACGCCCGGAAAATCAGATCGACGAGGTCGAGACAGCCAAAAATCTCATTTTTCAACTGATCAGGCGTGCAAAAGATGTGCGCATCGTCCTGGGTGAAACCGCGAGCCCGCATCAGCCCGTGTGAAACGCCTGAGCGCTCGTAGCGGTAGACCGTGCCATACTCGGCATAACGCTGCGGCAGATCGCGGTATGAACGCTGACGGGAACCATAAATCTGAATGTGGAACGGGCAGTTCATCGGCTTGAGCCGATACTGCAGATCCTCGTTCTCGGAGTCGGTCATCCCCGGATAGAGAACATCCTGATAATGTTCAAGGTGCCCGGAGATGCGAAACAGTTCTGACTGGGTGACATGCGGGGTGTAGACAAAACTGTAGCCGCGCCGGTAGAGCTCGTCATTGAGGAACTGCTCGATCACCTTGCGGATCAGCGCTCCGTTGGGGTGCCAGAGAACCAGCCCCGCTCCGATCGCCTCACTGAAACTGAAGAGGTCGAGTTCCGGCCCGAGCCGGCGATGATCACGCCGCTCTGCCTCCTCTTTCTGACGAACCCACTCATCAAGCTCTTCCTGGGTGAAGAAGGCCGTGCCATAGATGCGTTGCATCTGCTCGCGCTTCTCATCACCCTTCCAGTGTGCCCCGGCAATCGAGAGCAGTCTGATCGCCTTGATCTTCCCGGTCGAGGGAACGTGCGGCCCGAGGCAGAAATCGACGAAGGGTGTCCCCTCGATCGTGTAACAACTGACCGTCTCCCCGCCCTTCTCGGAGATCAACTCACACTTGAGTGACTCGTTCATCGATGAGAACTTCTCCTCGGCCTCGGCTTTCGACATCTCGACTCGCCGATACTCGAGGTTGCGCTTCATCAGATCACGCATCCGCTTCTCAATCTTCGGCAGATCCTCCGGCGTGAAGCGTGCACCGTCAACTCGCTGGAAATCATAGTAGAATCCACCTTTGGGATCATTGAGCAGCGCCGGGCCGATGCCGAGCTTCGTCCCCGGATAGAGGTCGAGCACGGCCGCCGCCAGAAGATGGGCTGTCGAGTGACGGTAAATCTCCAGTGCCTCCGGCGACTCGGGAAGAATCGGTTCGACCCGCTCCCCCTCGGAGAGCAGATATCCAAGATCGACCGGCTCCTCCGCCTTCACCTCGCCAACATAGAGACGCGCGGCAATCGCTCGCTTCGCCGCCTCACGATCCTGCCGCTTCAGATAATCGACCGCCTTCAGGCCGCCAGCTATCCCGCTTACGTTGTCGCTTTGTTGACTCTCGTTCACTGCCCTGTCCTTAAGATATTGCAGGAAAATAATCCCGGGGGCTCGATTGTTGCCTGTCTCTTCTCGCCAGTGATCAGTCTGATGCAATCGATATTGAACCCAATATCACGCTCAATGGCCTGAGCAGTCCTATCAGACGATCATCAATGACAGATTAACAAGACCTGACCGTCAATCACAACCGCAATAGTCAAAGCCGTCAATAACCAAAACTATTAATAGTCAAAACCATCAATAGTCAAAGCCGTTAACATTGAAGAATGCGAACAGCTCTGGTGAAATTGACAGTGGTCAGATGCCCCGTCCGGTGAATATCCGGTTGAATGGGATAAAAATACTCCCGAAACAGCCGGTGCCTTGAAGTTGATCACAGGTAAGGTCCGTCGTCAGCGGCCGCCTTGGCGAAGAGCCATCAATAAACTAACTAAATATGCTTCTTGTAAACATTTGCCGGATAACATTATCCGGAGCATAATTAGTGAAGCATGGTGGCACCGATTCAGGCTCAATCGTCTCCGTTTACTGCAGGCAGCGCTTCCGGAGCTGACGTCGAACTGATTGGCATGCGCCAAATTTCCGGAGAGAACCCGAAATTCAAACTCTCTCCAAAATAGGCCCGAGCGGATTTGAACCGCTGACCCCTACCGTGTCAAGGTAGTGCTCTACCCCTGAGCTACGAGCCTTCAATCCCCGCAAAAGTAAGTTGCGAAATTAACACTTTGCCCCGAGATCTGTCAACAGCCCCGGCACTCAAATCCCTCAAAATTGCAACAGGGGTGATAACCGCAAGGTTCACCTGACGATCTCGTCATAATGTTCGAGGAAGAGATATTTGCGCCATTCGGGGCGATGCACGGCAGCCTGGCGGAGTTCGGCGCGCTCAAGACCGTAATACAGGGCACTGGGATTGGTGAGCAGCGGCATGCGTGCCTCCTCCGGGGTGCGACTGCCCTTACGGTTATTGCACTCCTTGCAGGAGGTGACGAGATTTTCAGCGACGGTGCGGCCACCTCGCGATCTTGGCATGATGTGATCGAGGGTGAGGTCGAAAGCGGTACCGCGGAGACCACAGTATTGGCAACGGTAATGATCTCGCGCGAGGATGCGGTGCCTGTTGGTGACACGATTCTGGCGCGAGCGAACATCGATGTATTGTGTCAGTCGAATGACTGACGGAACCTCGAAGACATAACGCGGCGAGCGCAGCGTGTACCCGTGGTCGATTTCGAGCGACTCGGCAACACGGCGCCAGATGAGGGTGACAGCCTTGGGAGCACTGACGAGGCTGAGTGGCTCATAGGTAGCGTTGAGAAGCAGAACCTTGCGCGTAAGGGACATAAATCGAGATCCTCCTTTCTCTTCCCCGTCCCACTCTTCAATTACTTGCTATTTACCTGACAGGTATTTATCAGTTGTATATTTACCAGTGACCTGACCGTATAAAAACGGCGAAACAAAATCCGGCACATTGACTGCGGATAACCAGCGAGAAGAATATAAATATACAATATTTAAGTCAGAAGTGTAAGACCTGGTCAAAAATCGGAATTTTCTGTGCACGCACCTGGGTGCGCGGGCCTCCGGCCTGCACTGTTCAGACTGGCGAGATCCTTCCGCGGTGACCTTCTCCTATCCGGAGCACAGAACGCACGGGCAGACAGAGTTGCGGGCAGGAGGCCCGCGTACCCGGGGATTCCGGAGAGTCTTACGAGCAGTCAGGAGAGTTCAGCGGGGTTGAAGCAGTTCAGCAAAGATATCCGGAAAGCGATCGATATCAGTAGTAACGGTAGTGACACCGAGACTGGCGAAGGATTCAGCCATTTGGGGATCGCCGCCGGGATTACCGTGATCATCGACGGCCAGAAGGGTAATCATTCTGAGGCCGGTGGAGGTAAGGCTGGCGACGGTACGCAGTGTGCGGTCAGGGTCACCGCCATCGTGAAGGTCACTGACAAGGATGAGCGATGTCTCGGAGGGGTGTTCGACAAGTTGCCGGCAGTAGCGTAGTGCGCGGTCAAGATCGGTTCCACCGCCGAGGTTGAGGCCGAAGAGAAGAGCGACGGGGTCAACGAGATGCCGGGTAAGATCAACGACAGCGGTATCGAAGGCGACGACACGGACATCGAGGGTGGGGATGGAGGCAAGGGCGGATCCGATGATACCACCGCCGATGGTCGAGGTGGCCATCGAGCCGCTCTGATCAAGGCAGAGGATGATGGTCTGCGATTTTGAGTGATGGCGGGGGCGGGCGATGAGTCGGGCGGGGATGATGGTTTGAAATTCCGGCTGATAGTGGCGCAGGTTGGCACGGATGGTGCGGTGCCAGTCGATATCGGCCGAGCTGCGGGGTGGCGGCAAGGGGACACGATCGAGAGCCTGATTGACGGAGCGACTCAGCCCGGGTTTGAGTTGAGCGCTGAGCCTGGCGACGAGTTCGCCGACTATCTGTCTGGCAGTATCGAGGCTTTCCGGCGGGATCTGATCGCGAAGCATCAGAATGGTTGAGACGAGGGAGAGGTCGGGAACGACGCGGGCAAGAATCTCCGGTTCAAGCAGCAGGCGACGCAGGCCGAGGCGATCGATGGCATCCCGTTGCAGGATGGTAACGACCTCGGGCGGGAATTGACGGCGGATCTCGCCAAGCCAGGTGGCGAGGCGCGGCGCGGAGGAGAGCATTGAGCCGCGACGGTCAGGGGCATAGATGGCATCGAGCGCACGATCGATGGCAAGATCGCTGGCGGAGAGGTTGCCGTCATCAATGTCATCAATGTCATCGTGGTCATCAATGTCATCGTGGTCGCCGCCAAGAATCAGCCGCCAGCGGCGCTTCAACTGTTCATCGTGATTCATTCCGCGACCTCCCTGTCAGCCGGCCGGCCGTGCGGAGGCGTGGCAAGGCCGAGCAGTCTGGCAAGAACCGGGAGAACGAGTGCGGCGCGGCGCGGATCGATCTCATCGTTGCGGGACAGGCTGGCCGCAGTCCCGGCGAGAGTCTGGCGCAGGCGGCGGCGAGTTTCGGAGTCAAGGCCGGAGAAGGCACGGCGCAGCATTGGGAGCACGCGATGAAAATGATCCTCGTGGATGCCGGAGAGCCAGTGATCGATGAGTCCGACAAGGCGGCGATCGTGAAGAAGTGCCTCATCGGCGGGGGAGAGCAGTCCGGCCAGTCGGAGGGAGACATCGATCGGCGGATTAGCCGGGGAGAGTGCCGGCTCGATCCATTCCCGGGCACGAGCCGCGGAGAGGTCGCCGGAGAGCAGGAGCAGGCGGCAGGCACCGCCGGCAATGAGGCTGGCGATGCCTCGTCGATCGAGCAGCCTGGCGAGTGTCTCGCGCCAGGTGACGACATCCTCGCGACGACCGGTAAGTGGAATCGTGCGATCGATGGCCTGCATGGCACTGAGGATCGATTCAGCCTCGGCCGGGCTGGCACTGAGCGCCGCAGCGGGCAGACCAAGGGTGACGCGAGCCAGGAGGCTGTCAAGGATGGCCGAAAGCAGTGCCGGATCGTGACCGCGAATACTGCCATAGCGCCGGATCTCGATGAGCCCGGGCAGCGACCTCATCAGCTCAACGATCTGGCGTTCGTGAAGAGTGAGCGCTTCAAGCCTCGCGAGAGTGGGGCTGAGAGTTCCGGGGAGATCGGCAGCGAGGATGCCGGAGAGTATTTCAATCAACCTGCCCGGACGTTCGACTGACGGCAGGCTGTCGAGCAGGCGGGCCGTCGCCGCGCGCTCGACGGTTGCTCCCCAGTGGGCGGCGAGGCTCAGATGCCCGACGATATCACCCGACGGGTCAAGCTGCCAGCTCTCGTGAAAGGTTCCCTCCCCGCCGCGACCTGTGGGGTCAGCCATCCGGGCAATGCTCAGCAGGGTGAGGCGATGAAGAAAGCGGCTGCGCGCAAGGTCGAGTGGGCGACGCAGATCGAGGTCGAGAGCCCGGTGCTGATCAGAGAGCGGCAGTCGCAGACGGCGCCACTGGTGACGCCAGTCGGCGACAAGCGGAGTGGTTGGTGCTTCGGGAGCGACAGTGCCGACACGCTGGCCGATCAGCAGCCGCTGACGGACAAGGTGCGAGATGGCATCATCCCCGGCAAAGAAGAGCGACTCGACGGCATCGTTCAATTCAGCGATCCCGGGATAGCGCCGTCCGCGCAGGGCGGCAAGGGCCTCTGCCAGCCGTGTCGCCTCAATCGTTTGCCCCGGCGCAGCGTCATACCCCTCTGCGCGCAGCAGATCGGCAACCTTTGCCACCCAGCCGGCAGCAAGCATCGAGGGCGGAGTCGACGATGACTCCCAGAGATGGCGGAGCCATCCGGGAGACTCGACGCCGGCACCATAGCCGTGATCAGTACTGAGTCGGGAGTCGCTCCACGGGATCCAGGCGGCCTTTGCCGCCACCCGCGGAAGCCCGGCCAGCAACTGACGATCATGGCTGGCGGGTGGAACTTCCGGATCTCGCGGATCGAGGACCGGCACATGCCAGGCGCCGCAGACAATGGCAACTCGCGAACGTCCACTGGCGAGTGTCCGTCGGATCATCTGGCGCATTGCCGCTTCGCGCAATTGTTCAAGCCGCGGCCGCGAAAGAGACAGCCCCCGGCGCAGTTCTCGCATGACTGAGGAGATGGCCGGAAAGATCTCTGCTCCGGGAAATCGCTCCTCGATGTGTGTTTGCCACCACGTCTCACCATCGACCAGGCCGGCGGCGCGGGCCACTTCGCCGAGCGGGTCCTCGATCGCCTCGTCATCGGGGTCGAGGGCGAACTGCGAGGCGAGTGGCAGATCGATGAAGCTGACTGGAATTGGCTGCTGCAAGGCGTAGCGCAGGGCTTGCCATTCGGGAGAAAACTCTGCCAGGGGGAAATGGGTACAGTATTCGGGTTGTTCGGGATTCTGAATCCAGATCGCCACCGGGGGCTCCATCGCCGGATCGGCGACGTGCCTGATGATGGTCGTCGCCTCGGGCGGCCCCTCGACCAGAAGGATATCGGGAGCAAATGATTCCAGTGCGGCGATGAGTGCTCGCGCCGACCCGGGACCGTG
>CAIKMY010000004.1 GCA_903828635.1 uncultured Acidobacteriota bacterium | reverse complement strand
TTACAATAACAAATTGGGCAGGTGTGGGTGGCGATTCGATGTCTGGCAGGTAGAGCGGAGGATCCGGCTTTCCGTCGGTGGGGCCGGTGAGGCCGGTGAGGCCGGTGGGTAAGGATGGGGGGAGGAAGATGAAAGTAATCTGTCCGAAGTGTCAGTATGAGAACAACATCGCTCCGCCTGGCGCGGCCTCGCGCCAGGCTTGTGCCCGCTGCGCTAACCTGCTTGAAGCTCCGAGAGATGTCAGAGATGTCAGAGATGTCAGAGATGTCAGGATTGATGAAGGGATTGAGGAGCAGGGACGACGGCAGACGTCAAAATTGCCGTATACGGCCAACAACCCCGGTTATGCGGGGATGAGTGGTCAGTCGGTGCCGGGTTCAGGGCCATCGGTACCGACGATCCCGCCATCATCGGGGCCTGGTGATTATGCCAATCGTTCGGCGGGATGGGCAGCCGATCCGTATCGTGGTCCCGATGTGGGGAAGGGTGGGGGTAACGGAGGGGGTGACCGGCCGGGATCATTTTTTACCTCATCACGAGAGAGTGCGGCGAAGCGGGTTGGGGATGATTTTGACGACGTGCTCGACCTGCCGGAATCTGCAGGAGCCTATGATCAACCGGAGGCGCATAATTATGAATTGGAAGGTGATGATTATGCGAGGAGGGGCAATCCGTTTGCCGACCCGGCAGTAAGGTTTCCGACGGCAGCCGGGGCTCGCGGGTCATTCCAGTTCGGCAAAGGGCCTCAACGTGAGACGCGAGACTGTGTCGAAAATGCCGAGCCGGAGCTGATCGGCTGGCCGGTGCTGCCGCAGACCAGTGAATCCGAGGAGGAGGAGGTTCCCTCGTTTTCGGCTACCCGTGGAGGGCTGATTTTAAGGATCGTGCTGGGGGTGGCAGTCTTTGCCGGGCTGATTGGTGGTGCTTACATCTTTCTTGGAGACCTGATCAGTCGGCGTAAGGGACAGTCGGAAGATCTGACAGTGACTGATCGTGCACGGCCAGCGGCGCCAGTGTCTGCGCCATCGACTCCGGCTGTGACCGTTCAGCCCGCGCCGACAGAGCCTCCGGCACAGGTCGAGGGGGCAAGGCCGGTCGATATCCCCCCGATGACCGGAAGAGCAGGCCATTCCGAGCCGGCGAAGCCGGTCCCGACGCCAGCGGTCACCGTGCGTGAGACGCCGCGTGAGGCACCTGTCGACGTCATTTCGCGGGGCAACTGGGTGGTTCAGGTGGGTTCATACAGTGTCGAAGGCCAGGCCGAGGAGCGTGTTGCGCGGCTCAAGGCGGGTGGTGTTGGTGCGCGTGTCGTCAGGGCCGAGATTCCGGGGAAGGGGACCTGGTATCGGGTGCAGGTTGGCGGCTTTGAAACGCGCGACGAGGGCGCGAGGTATGGCAACCAGTTGCGGAGCAAGGGGGTCATTACTGATTACATTGTGACGGGGGCCGGGCGCTAGCCTGGTATCGATATTTGGTATTGAAGATGTCACCAATGGCATGACGAGATCAGCGGCATCAAAATCGCCAGCAGCGGGTACACAGAGTGGCAGCTTGAAGACAGGGACGATTGACGTCAGGGATCGAGCAGTCGCGACGGCGACGCCTGAAGGTGTGGAAGAGGGGCGTCACGATCCGGCGCGTCTTTATGCTGGTATCGTTGATCGTTATGCCCGTCTTTTTGAGAGACCAGAGGTGCGACTCCGCTTTCTGAATCGTGCACTTGGCCGTTTGGGGACGAGTCAGTCTGATCTCAACCGGCTGTTGCGCTTCACGCCATTTATCCGGAAGATATCGATCTATGACCGGCTGCTGGAAGCGCGTTGTTACCAGATTGTCGGCGACGAGCTCCGAGCCTTCGAGTCGGCCCTCACGCCTCAGCAGCGTCGCGAGGCGCACGCGCTGCCGCTTCCCCTGCTGGTCCGCCTTTATGACCATCTCTACCATTCCCGTCACGCTCTTTACGGTGTTATGGTTGCGCTCGCCGGCCTGTTGCTCATTCTTCTTTATAACCTGGCAGGCTGGACGGCACGATATGTCAATGGTTATCTGGCGCAGCGCTACCAGCGTTCCCGGGCACCGATCGTGGTGACGACTGCTGGTCAGGGAGGAGCGGCCACACTGGCCGCCGCTGGAGCAAAGTTTCTGCCCGGCTACAAGCCGGAGAAGATCTGGCTGGTTGAGAAGAGTGCAGAGTTTGAACGCTACAGTAATGGAGCGAGAATCTCGACGCGCTATGAGACTGACAATCACCCGCGTGGCTACTATCTGATCCCCCGGGGATCAGATAGTGATGGGGAGCAGTTGCGTCGTGAGGTCGTTGGGATAATCTATCACACCTCTGAAAGCGATATTGTTCCTTTCACTTCGGAGAACAACCAGTCAATCAGGTATCGTTCACAATCGCTGCTGGAGTATGTCCAGCGAAACAAGAAATATAACTATATGATCGACCGTTACGGGGAGATCCACCGGATAGTGAGGGATGATCAGGCAGCGTTTCATGCCGGACATTCGATCTGGGCAGACGATCGGTTTGATTATGTCGGGCTCAACGAGAGTTTTCTCGGGATCTGCTTCGAGTCGACGAGTGAGGCCGGCTCGCTTGAAGAGACGCTGACGGAAGCGCAGATCGTCTCCGGTCGTGCACTGACCAATGTTCTGCGCAGTCAGCACAATATCGATGATCTCAACTGCACGACACATGGGCTGGTCTCGGTCAATCCGGAGCAGATGCTGATTGCCTATCACCACGACTGGGTGCGCAATTTTCCGTTCGAGGCGATGGGGTTGTCGGATAAGTACAAGGTTCAGCCGGCGAGCATGATCGACTATGGATTCCGCTACGATGAGGAGATCCTCCGCAAGCTGGGGAACACTATCTGGCCGGGAGCGCTGGCGGCGGAAGAGGATTTTCAGAAGCAGGTTGGCCGGGTGCGCAGCGGAAGTGAGCAGTTGCGGCGCGGGTTGCGCGACCGTTATTTGCGACAGATGGAGAAGGCGCGACAACTGCGCACACCATCTACGCGCGACGATGCTCCGCTGAGCGAGGCGGAATCGAATCGATGATCCGGGGCTCGTGAGGTTCTCTCTCCGGATTCAGAATGAATTGTATCACTGGAGGAGTCATGGAAGAGTACAGCAACCTGAGTGTTTCCGGGCTTGCCGAGTTGGAAGGGGGAGAGATCGGAGCGCTTGGGCTGGATGTTGGTACCAGTCGCATCGTGCTGGCCGGTGGAATAAACGGGCACCGCGCCCATTCGCAGCTCAACGCCTTTGTTGAGGTGCCCTATTCAAAGATGACCGAGGCGAGTCTGCTGCAGAACAGCGTTCTCTATCATCGTAACGGGAAGATGCTCTTTGTCTACGGCAACGACTCTGACAAATTTTCGACAGCCTTCATGCCGCGTCGGCCGATGCAGCACGGGGTACTCAATCCACAGGAGCCAATGGGGCAGGAGATGATCCAGGCGATCATTGAATCGGTAGTTCCACGCACTCGACGCAATGAGCTGCTCTGTTTCAGTGTGCCGGGCAAGGGGGTTGGGGCCGATGCCAATCTCGTCTACCACGAAGGGGTGCTGAAGAATATCATTCAGGCGTTGGGCTATCAGGCGAAAGCGGTCAACGAAGGGTTGGCAGTGGTCTTTGCGGAGCTTCAGCAGGAGAATTTCACCGGCATTGGCATCAGTTGTGGCGGAGGGATGTGCAACGTCTGCGTCGCCTTTCTCTCTGTGCCAATGGTCACCTTCAGCATCCCGATGGGTGGTGACTACATCGATTCGAGCGTTGCCGGGGTGGTTGACGAGACGGTGACCACGGTCAGGCTGACCAAGGAGCAGACGCTGGATCTTTCGCGTCAGCCACGTGACAAGGTCACGGGGGCGCTGCATATCTATTATGAGGACGTACTTAACCGGCTGGTCGAGAAGCTCCGTGAGGAGTTCGAGACCTCGCGGAACCTGCCGAAGCTCGACCGTCCGATTCCGATTGTTCTTTCAGGCGGGACTGCCAAGCCGCGCGGATTCCTGCAGAAATTCGAGGGGATTCTCAAGTCGAGTGAATTTCCGATTCAGATCTCCGAGGTGCGACTCGCGTCTGATCCGCTGACCGCGACAGCCCGCGGCTGTTTCATTGCCGCGATGTCTGAAGTGCGGTAAAGGATCGAATGGCGACTGGCATAAGTGGTTTAAATATTCCAATGAGTGACAATCTGGTGATCGCGGGCCGGGAGTTCAACTCCCGGCTGATTATTGGTACCGGGAAGTACCGAACAAACGAAGAGATGGTCGAGGCCTTTGCGAGGAGCGGGGCTGAAATGATTACGGTAGCGGTGCGGCGAGTCAATATCACTGACAGATCGCAACCATCCCTGCTCGATTTTATCGATTTGAAGAAGTTTGCAATTCTGCCGAACACGGCGGGCTGCTACACGGCGGATGATGCGGTCAGGACGGCGCGACTGGCGCGTGAGGTCGGGCTTTCCGACTGGGTCAAAGTGGAGGTGATTGGCGATCAGAAGACGCTCTTTCCCGACAACGAGGCGACGCTGGAGGCGACGCGAGTGCTGGTACGTGAGGGATTCACGGTGCTGCCGTACTTTGGTGACGACCTGATCATGGCGAAGAAGCTGATCGATGCCGGGGCCGCGGCGGTCATGCCGCTGGCTGCACCGATTGGTTCGGGACTTGGGATTCAGAATCCAAACAATCTGCGTATCATGCGTGAGCAGATCACTGAGGTTCCAATCATTGTTGATGCCGGGGTTGGCACGGCCTCTGATGCCTGTTTTGCGATGGAGCTCGGGGTTGACGGTCTGCTCATGAATACGGCGATTGCCGAGGCGGGCTCACCGGGGCAGATGGCAGAATCGATGAGGCTGGCAGTGCAATCGGGGCGAATGGCCTTCCTTTCGGGGCGGATGCCGACCCGGCTCTATGCCAGCGCAAGCAGCCCGACTTCGGGGTTGATCAGGTAAGCGCAGGTCACGGCTCACGCGCTGGTGGTATTGGCGCCGTGATGACACCGATTGGGCGGCTCTCGGGTGGAAAGATCATTTGCAGTAACATCCCAACTGGCAACTGCTGTGGCGTCGAGGGTGACTGCAGCGTCAGGAGATAGGCGCTCGATCCGTTGACGGCGGCGATACCCAGCAGGTATTTGCCCGGCGGGATGAGGCCGGAGAGTGTCTCGGAGTTACCCCTCGTCGTGGTTGATGAGGCCACAACTTCGTAATTGCCCGGCTCCGTCTCCTGAAGCAGTAACAGATCGAGATTGGCCTTCTCCGAGAAGGTAAGAATGATCGACGCACGGACGAAGTCGGTGATTTCGAGCCGGAAGAGATCAGAGAGGGTGACGGAGGTGCCGTTGTCGAAACGGATTGTGAGGCTGCCAGGATCACCCTTGGCAATGTGCCCCTCGAAGCTGCTCGGAATCGTTGCTTTAGTGGCCTGCTCTGGTGAGTCGTTGGGCTCCTTTTCGTCAAGCCTGATCGATGTTCCCTGTGTAATATTGAAGCCCGTGGGCAGACTTTCGCTGCTGGTCAGTCCTGCTTCGATATCGTAGTTGGCGACGGTAATTGATATCGTTCCCGTGGTGAGGCCGGAGGGAATCAAGGTGTTCAGCCGGGTTCCACTGCTCGCGGCATTGGGAAAGGTGAAGTTGACGAGCGCGCCATTTTGTGAAAAGAAGATGACAGAGATGATCGGGTCGGCCGTAGCGAGATCGCCGGTTGCCGGATCGAAGTAGTTGCCGCCAAAGCCACTGCCGATGACATTCAGGCGGTCGCCATCCCGCCCGGCCGGGTTTCCGGTGGCAGCATTAACGACTGAAAGCAAGACGGGGGTAGATGGCATTTGCGGGTTGGCGGTAATCAGAAAGTCGAGGGCGTTCGAATCGCCACTCTTGGCACCGGAAGCATCGAGGCGATTGGCAACAATGGTTGCGTTGCCTTTAATGACTCCGACCGCAGGGAC
>CAIKMY010000003.1 GCA_903828635.1 uncultured Acidobacteriota bacterium | reverse complement strand
GGGGTGGCGGGGGTGGCGGTGGGGTGGTGGGGTGGAACGGATTGAACAGGCCATCTTGTCGCCTCTTCACGGGTTATGCTACCATCACGTGAGCATGGCAACAATCATTATTCAGGGCCGGATCAGGCGGCCGGATTGCCAGCGACGTATTTGGGCCTGTTTTTTCGACTTTGGGATGAATTACGAGGTGAGCGATGGTCTGTCATCATTGCGGTCGTCAGGTTCTGCTGGTTGGAAAGATTGCCCGAACCGACGAGTGTCCCAACTGCCATCACGACCTTCATTGCTGCCGGAACTGTCGCTTCTTCGATCCCGGCAAGAGTCGGCAGTGTGCCGAGCCGAAAGCTGAATATGTTCGCGAGAAGGATCGTGCCAATTTCTGCGATCTCTTCGAGCCCAATCGTGACATCCCGCTCGATAAACGTGCCAGTCGACCGGCACCCCAGCGCGACGATGTCCGTGCTGCCTTCGATAAACTCTTCAAGAAATAAGGCCACTACGACGCCGGGTCGGCACAATCTCTCCGTCGCTGATCTCCCAATTTTATGGACCCATCCCTCGACCAATACAGATCACCACACCGACACGAAGAAAGAGATGTCCTCATTCACCAGCTGCGACTCTTTGCTGATGACCCGGTTCCCGTGGCGCCGGACTATCGGCTGCCACTTCGGCGCAAACTGCTTCACCTTACCCTCTTTCTGCTGACGCTCTCGTCGACGGCTTTCGTTGGCGTCTTCTGGTTTGGTCGTGAGGGTGACTCTCTCTGGCGCATGCTTGGTTCGGGGTTGATCTATGCCTTTACGATCATGGTCATCCTGACGGCGCACGAGATGGGCCATTATATTGCCTGTCGCTGGTATCGAGTCGAGGCAAGCTGGCCATACTTCATCCCGCTGCCATTCTCCCCGGTAGGGACACTCGGAGCTTTCATTCGCATGAGGCCGCCGATCCCCAATCGCCGAGCACTCTTCGACATCGGGATAGCCGGGCCGTTGGCCGGCTTTGTCTTCATTGTTCCGACTGCCATCGTTGCCCACTATTTTGCCGGCCCGGCGCTCACGATCGAGTCGACTGAGGGGATGATCTATCTGCAGAGCCCGCTTCTCTTCAGGTTTTTCGAGTGGCTTTTCGGGTTGCCGGAGACCGTCGAGCTCAGTCCGGTGATGTGGGCAGCCTGGGTCGGAGCGCTGATGACCAGCCTCAACCTGCTTCCGGTCGGGCAGCTTGATGGTGGTCACGTCACCTGGGCAGTCTTCGGTCCACGAGGTCATCGTTTGATCATGATGATCTCCTGGGCCTCAGTGATCGGGCTGGCCATCTACTCGGCTCTCGGGGGAGTCTGGAACTGGGTCATCTACGCGGTCATGCTGACCATCCTTGCACGAGTCGGTCACCCGCCGGTGCTCGATGAGCAGGAGCCACTGGGGACAGAGCGCATCCTCGTCGCGATTATCGGGCTGCTGGTCTTCATTCTCTGCTTCATGCCGGCGCCGATCAGCTTCAATTGACTCTCTGCCGGTTCGTTTCAACGGTTCGGGAGGTAACATGCGATGAAGATAACCGCCGCGGATGTCATGATCAGGGATGTGGCTGCCGTTACCGTGACAACATCACTCCGGGATGTCTCACGCCTCTTTCATGAGCGACAGATTACCGGAGCACCGGTGATCAGTGAGCAGGGCGAGCTGGTCGGGGTTATCTCTGAATCTGACATTGCACGCAAGGCAAACAGCATCGGAGAGTGGTCGCCCTCGGCTGTCGGACAGATCATGAGTCGACCGGCCATTACCGTCCCGCCATCCGCGCCGCTCTCCAGTGTCTGCCATCTGATGGTCAGTCACCGTATTCACCGGGTCATTGTCGAGGAGGATGGGAACGTGCGCGGCATCGTCACCTCGATTGAGATTCTGAGGGCGATTGCCGGACATCTTGATGACTAAGTGTCAGCAGCAGCCCTGATCAGCGGCGACAAACCCGACCTCGTGTGGTGGCAGCGATGCCTCGAAGAGCTTGCCCGGGTTGAGAATCCCATTGGGGTCGAGTGTCTTTTTGATCTGCTTCATCAGACCGAGTGTTTCGTCGGTGAGTGCGAGGGAGAGATAGGGTGCCTTGGCATAGCCAACACCGTGTTCACCGGAGAGTGTGCCGCCAAGCGCAACTGCCTGCTGAAAGATCTCCCGCACGGCATCGGCACCGCGGCGACGGGTGGCCTCCTCGCGATCGGGCAGCATGACATTGATGTGCAGGTTGCCGTCCCCGGCATGGCCAAAGGTTGGCAGCAGGAAGCCGCAGCGACGATGAAGACCCTCAAGAAATTCGAGCATCTCCGGGATGCGCGAACGCGGAACTACGGCATCGTGGTTGAGCTTGATTGTGCCAGTCCGCGCGACCGCGGGCGACATCAGGCGCCGCACCTCCCAGATGGCATTGGCCTCCACTTCGTTGGCCGCTTCTTTAAAACGGATGGCGCCGTGGCTGAGGCACATTTCGCGAACGATCTCTGCCTCGCGCTGAACAGCCTCCGGCAGCCCGTCAACCTCGATGATCAGCAAGGCCCCGGCATCTCGTGGCAGGCCTGAGGGGGCATAGTCTTCGATCGCGTTGATCGAAATACGGTCGAGCAGTTCGAGAGCCACCGGGAGAATGCCGGAACTGGTGAAGTCGGCAACGCACTGACAGGCGTCACGGGCGGTGGCAAAGATGGCCAGTGCCGTGCGCCGGGCCTTCGGCTTGGGCAGCAGGCGCAGAATGCAGCGGGTAATGATCCCGAGCATCCCCTCGCTGCCAATCAGCAGGCTCTCGAGATGAAAGCCGGTTGAATTTTTTGGCGTCCGCGTTCCTGCCCTGATGATTTCACCAGTTGGCGTGACAAAGTCGAGGCCGAGAACGAACTGCTTCGTGTTGCCATACTTGACGCAACGCGGCCCGCCGGCGTTGAGCGCGATGTTACCGCCGATGTAGGACTCCTTCCAGCTTGACGGATCCGGAGGATAGAAGAGCCCGACCGCCTCAACTGCCTCCTGCAGCCGGTAGTTGGTTACGCCCGGCTCGACGATGGCTACCAGATCCGGGCCACTGATCTCCAGAATCCGGTCCATCCTGTCGGTTGCGAGAACGATCCCTCCGCGCAGCGGGACGGCACCACCGGTGTAGCCAACCCCTCCGCCACGAACGGTGACGGCGATTCGCCGCTCATTCGCCAGCTTCATGATTGCGGCAATCTCCTCTGCCGTTCGCGGTGAGACGATCACCTCCGCGCAGAATATCTGCTTCAGCGCATCCTGCGAATATTCAGCAATCCTCTCCGGTGCGGTCGAGACATTCTCCACTCCGACAATTCGTTCCAGTCTCGTCAGAATATCTTCCGTCAGCATTTCGCCTTACTCGTGTCGCTCGAACAGTTCGAGGAATCTCCGGATACTGCCGGCAATGTCAACTCTCGATGTCAGCTCAAGCCTCTCCGGCCAGGGGTAGAGTGCTGAGATGACAGCCACGCTGTCAGCTCCCGCTTCGATGACAGAGAGCGCTCTCTGATGGTCGATCCCGCCGATGGCGACAATCGGCCGGTCGGTCAGTTTGCGTACCTCGTGCAGGAGGTCAAGACCGACCACCGGATCCGGATTCTCCTTCGTCGCTGTTGTGAAGATCGGGCCGACCGCGATGTAGTCGGCCGAAGTTGCCAGCGCTGCCTCGAACTGGCGTCGATTGTGAGTCGAGACCCCGATGATCTTTGACGGACCGAGGATCTCGCGCGCCTCCCCGACCGACAGGTCCTCCTGCCCGAGGTGCACCCCGTCCGCTTCTGCCGTCAGCGCGACATCGACCCGGTCATTGATGATCAGCCTGCCGCCAGCTTCATGGATCAGTGGCAGGCAAAAACGGGCTGCATCAAAAATATCCCGCGCCGTTCCTTCCTTGTCGCGCAGCTGGATCAGCCGCGCGCCACCAGCCAGCATCTCCCTGATGATCTCTTCATTCGTCAGGTTGGAGAGCTGGCGATCCGTAATCGCATAGAGTGAAGGAAAGTTGCTCATACATCTGATTATTGTCGATTCGGAAGGGATATTCCAGCCCGGTCGATCGGTCTGATTCGGAGAGGAACCATGAAAAAGAGACTGAGTCTTGTCGCTGTCATTTCAATCCTTGCCATTTTTCTCACTGGTTGCCCACAGCGGACAACGATTGCCAGGCTGGAGGCCGATCCGGGGAAGTATCGCGGCAAGGATGTTCTTGTCTATGGTACGGTGACCAACAGCTTTGGCGCGCTCGGGCAGGGAGTTTACGAGTTGAGCGATGAGACCGGCAAAATCTGGGTTCTGACTCAGCGCGGTGTGCCAACAAAGGGAGCGACTGTCGGTGCCGTGGGTAAATTCGTCGACGGCCTGAGGTGGGGCGGGCGCTCCTTCGGCAGCGGAATGCGCGAGACCGATCGGCGTGAGGGGCGATAGACCAATGGCTATCGCCCCGGTTATCTCGGCACCTGGTCTGCCCGGGATTTGATGGCTGTCGATGCCAGCAGCAGCAGCGTCAACCCGAGGCAACTGAGGGCGAACCATTCGCCCTGTCGAACATAAACGGTGATGTCGCGCCGTGCCCGTGCCTGCCAGACCTGCGTGCCGGCAATGAATGACGGCAGCTCATCGACGATCTCACCTTCGGCCGTCAGGAGGGCGCTGACCCCGCTGTTGGTGACGCGCACGATATCGCGATTGGTCTCGATCGCACGCATCCTTGCGTGGGCAAGGTGTTGGCGCGCCCCGGCGGTATTGCCAAACCAGGCGTCATTCGAGACGTTGACCAGCAGGGTTGCCCCCTGCCTGACGAAACCACGCACCAGTTCCGGATAAGCGGCTTCATAACAGATGAAGCCACCAACCCTGATGAAGTTGGTGGTTCGCTCGATTGCCGGCTGAACGACCCCGCTATCGGCCGAAACCGATGCCGATCTCTTCGTTTCCAGCCGCAGCAGGTTGACGACAAAATCCTTTCCGGGCGTAAAGTCGCCGGTGATCGTTGGCACGAATCGCCCGAGCAGCGGGCGAAATGGCACGTATTCGCCGAAGGGAACCAGGCGAATCTTGTCGTAGCGCTTCATCTGCGGCCGTTCTGCCGTCAAATGCTGGTCACTTTCGAGCGGGTGCGGATCGACGATATTGATACTGTTGAAGAGATTGTTACCCTCGCGCGCCACAGTGTTGACCAGCAGGTAGCTGCCGGTTTCTCGTGCCACCTTGCCCAGACGCTCACGCAGCATTTCATCGTTGTCGTGGAAAAGGGTCAGCGGCGATTCCGCCCAGACGACAAGGTCGGCGGCCTTGTCCGGAGTTCGCTCGATCGCCTCGCGTGTCAGGGCCAGATTGGCTTCAAGATCCCGGTTGAATGATTCCGGATCGTCACTGCCGTTCGGTGGCAGGTTGGGTTGTACCCCGACGACGGTGACCATTGCCCCGGCTGCTCCCCTGATCGGCTGGGCCGTTGATGGCAGAAAACAGAGCAGCGCCGCTCCCATCAGCAGCAGCGAGGCCATTCGCCCGGTTGCCCGCTGCTTGAGCCTCGTCGCCAGAATGATCGCTGCCGAGACCGCGACCACCTCCGCGCTGACGAGAGCGACCCCGCCGTACTGCGAGAGTCGCGCGATCCGGTAATTGGCGACCTGCGAAATCCCGAGCCCGTTCCACGTCACTCCGGTCACCCATTGTCGCACCCACTCGCTTGCTGCCCAGACAAACGGCGCCGCGCCAAATGCCTTCCAGCCAAACCTTATCACCAGATGGCGCTGAGCAATGGCGAAGAGCCCGGGAAAGATCGCAAGGATGGCTGCGAAGAGCAGCGCAATCCCATAGGCCAGCCCTGCCAGAAAGTCACCGAAGAAGATCATCGAATGGGCAATCCAGTTTTCGGTGGCAAAGATCCAGACAATCCCCGTCAGCCAGCCGAGCCAGAGTGCTCGCCGTCGTGTGATCTCCCCGCCAAGCGCCAACAGCAGCGGCACGAGCGCTACCCAGGCCAGCCAGTGCCAGTCATAGGTCGGAAACGCAAATATCAGCAGCAATGCCGAGATCAGCGCCAGCGCTGAATGCCAGGCAAGGCTACCATCACGCGGAGCCCCGCGCCATCTCTTCAAGGTATGGTTCCAATCGATGCTCAACGCTTTTTCTCCCCCGCTGTTTCGGCTGGCGGACACTGCCTGCCCGGCGGACAGGTCTCAATGATGTGCGTCCGCAGTTTGCCTGACTCCTCCATCTCGGTCACCAGCCGATCCGCCATCTCCTTTGTTGCTACCGGCCCGATCCTCAGCGCATAGTTTTTGTCACGAACCACCGGGTCGATCAGCGCCTGCAATCTTCTCTGCTCCCGCATCGTGTTGCTCATCTGCAACGCCATCTCGAAATTGTCGATGCCCTCCACGCGCACGACGAAGCCAGCTCCATCCTTTGCCATCTCAATCGGGACCTCGGGGGGGGAGACGTAGCTCACCAGCACGCCGGATGAAAAGTAGATTGCACAAAGCAACGCTATGCCAAGAAAGATCGCCAGCGCCCTCTTGTCCGCAGATGTCGGATTTTTCAGTGCTTTGAACATTGAGTCACTCATTTCGGGAGATCATGATCTCTTGAATCACTCCTGCAGCCAGCCTCTCTTACCGCCAGGCTCTCCTGCCGTCAGTCTTGCCGTCTCTTGCTTGCCGTCTCTTGTCAGAATGGACTGCATTGTACCACGAAAAGGAGGCATCACTCAGCGAGGAGTGAATGGAGCTTGCTTAAATCGGCCAACCGGCGGAAAATATCACCGATTATGTCCTCTTAGGCGACAGGTATCAGAACGACAGGTATCAGGCAGACGAAACAGGCGGGAGCTATGGGATTGATGAGATGTTTGAGATGGTCGGGATGTTTGAGATGGTCGAGTATGGGCCTTATTTTGCTGGCGGGTGCGGTGATCGGTGAGGCACAGACGGCAGCGCGCCACGCCACCGGGAGCTCACTGGCGGCCGAAGTGCGACTGCGAGCCCGCGCGGAGAGGCTGCATCGCCGCTCGATCGTCATCGATACACACAATGACATCACCACGCCGATTGCCGACGAGGGCTTCGATATGGGAGCGCTCGATCAGACCGGGAAATATCAGACCGATATCCCACGGATGAAGGCCGGAGGGCTGGGAGCCGAGTTCTTTTCGATCTACGTTTCATCGAAGTACGCGCGTGAGGGAGGCTCGGCCCGCCGGGCAATGGAGATGATCGACGGGGTCTATGAGCAGGTTCGCCGCCATCCCCGCGCAATGGAGATGGCCTTCACCGTCGCTGATATCCGGCGCCTTCACCGTCAGGGCAGAATTGCCGCGCTGATGGGCATCGAAGGGGGACATGCCATCGAGGACAGCCTTGCGGCACTGCGGCTCTTCCACCGCCTTGGTGTGCGCTACATGACGCTGACCCATACCAATACCAACAACTGGGCCGATGCTGCCGGTGGGATTTCCGTTACTGCCGAAAAGCGGCATAACGGGCTCAGCGAATTTGGCCGTGAGGTGGTGCGCGAGATGAATCGTCTGGGGATGATGGTCGATATCTCACACGTCAGTGATGAGACTTTCGAGGATGTGATCGCAACGACGCAGTCGCCGGTGATCGCCTCCCACTCGTCGGCGCGTGCCCTGACCAATGTGCCGCGCAACCTCACTGACGATATGCTGCGTGCCGTTGCCAAAAATGGCGGTGTCGTTATGGTCAATTTCTACAATTCTTTCATCAATACCGAGTACGCCAGACCGGACATGCCGCGTCCGACCAAAGGGGTCGATACCGCGACGCTCGATATGCTCATGGCCCACTTCGAGCATATCATTCGCGTTGCCGGAATCGATCACGTCGGCATCGGCTCCGATTTTGACGGCGTCGACGGGCAGTTGCCCGCCGGGATGGAGGATGTCTCGAAGCTGCCGACCATCACTTATGAGCTGCTGAAGCGCGGATATTCCGAGGCTGATGTGCGCAAGGTGCTTGGCGAAAATCTGCTGCGGGTGATGGCGCGAAACGAGGCCGTTGCCCGTCGCCTCCGGGCAGGCGGAGCAAAACCCTCCGCCGTCAGAATTGCCGGACGGGTTGTCGATCAGGCGACGACCACCCTCTCGCTCTCATCACCGGCCATCATCGGTCGGTAACCAATAATTAAGGAGATCGACATGAAACAAGAGAAGACCACCTCGACCGACGCCGCGTCACTGCCGCGCCGGGACTTCGTCAAAACGGCGGCGACCGTTGGCGCAGGCGTCATGATCCTGCCGGCATCCACCGTCTTTACCTATGCGGCCAACTCCGCACCGGGGCTCGGCATCATCGGCTGCGGCGGGCGCGGAACCTATGATGGTGGCGAATTTATCGCCAACACCGATGTCCGGCTGACGGCAATCCATGACCTCTTTGATGACCGCCTTGAAGCCGCCCGCGCCAGCTACGACAAGAAGTCCGCAGAGAAGGGACAGCCGGCACTCTCCAGCGCCAACGTCTTCAAGGGGGTCAAGGCTTACGAGAAGCTGCTCGCTTCGAAGGATGTCGATCTCGTACTGATTACCAGCCCGCCTTACTTCCATCCCGAGCACCTTGAAGCGGCCGTTGCCGCCGGCAAGCACGTCTATGTTGAGAAGCCGATCGCCACGGATGTCACCGGCTGTATGCGTGCGCTCAAGGCCGGCAAGATGGCCGAGGGCAAGGTCAGCGTCCACGTCGGCTTCCAGAAGCGCTATGATGTCGGCTATCGCAATACCGTCGAGCGCATCCATGCCGGTGAGATCGGCCAGATCATCCTCGGGCAGAGCTTTTACTACACCAACGATCTTGGTCGCCAGAACAAGCCCGGGATGAGCGACCTCGAAGCCCGCATTCGCAACTGGGTCTTTGACATGGCCCTTTCCGGCGACATCATCGTCGAGCAGAACATTCACATCGTCGACATCGTCAACTGGGCACTCAAGGCCCACCCGGTCAAGGCGAGCGGCACCGCCGGTCGTGCTCTGCGCAAGCAGGTCGATGGCGTTCCCGCCAATCTCCTCTCGCACGATCATTACATTCTGACTTATACCTATCCCGGCGACGTTCACATCAGCTTCAACTCCAATCAGTTCCGCAACAAGGGCTATCGCCAGCAGGGCGAGCGCTTCTTCGGAACCGAGGGCTTTGCCGAGACGATGCAGAGCGGTCCGGCGACGATTACTCTCAACCAGGTCAGGCCCGGCCAGAAGACCGGTGATCGCATGGATGCCGGTCCGGTCGACCTTCACAAAGCCGTCGGTGACAAGATGAAGGCCCTCGTTGAGAGCATCAAGTCGGGCAAGTACGAAAACCAGGTTGAACAGGGCGTCGAGACGACCCTTACTTCGATCCTCGGACGCATGGCCGCGACCACCGGCCGCGAAATCACCTGGGATCAGATGCTCAAGTCCCGCGATAACTGGAATCTCAAGCTCAACCTTGAGTCCCTTGGCGGCGGCGCTGTCTCGATGCGCTGATCGTTAACCAATTCCCGCCGGGGGCTCCGGGGCCCCGGCGGGAGACCTTGAGTCTTTCTCAATTGTCTGTTTCACTCAACGAACATTTCCGTGGCTGGTCGGTGAGTGGGATAACAGGATGGCTTATGTGCAGAATTCATAAAATTGATACTTCGCGGTTGATTCAGGCTGCTTCCCTTGGAGTATTACTCTTTTCCGGATGTCTCTTCTCCGGCTCGATGCTCGCGGCGGGCAGTGTAGAGGGAGAGGGAGTGGCGAAGCGGATTGAGCCCGAGCCGGTGGCGCAGTCTGGCGGCAGCTATACTCTGGTCAGCAGTAGCTTTATCAGTGGAGCGACGACCATGTCCGGCGGGACGATGAGTGTCGCCGGGGTTGTCGGCCAGCCGGTGGTTGGCAGCCCGTCGGGTGGCACTTACGGGGCACAGACCGGCATCATGCCGACGGCGATCCTTGCGATTGGTAATGAGGGCGATGTCTCGCCGCGTTCGCTGGGCAGTGGCAGTGTTGATGTCCTCGACTGGGTTCAGACCGGAAGGTTTGCCGTCCAGCTCGATGTCATCAGCAGTGTGGGTGAGTTTCAGCGTGCGGATTGTGCGCCGCGGTCTTCCCTTGGAGATGGGGCGATCAATGTCTCCGATTGGGTGCAGGCCGGGCGTTACTCGGTTGGCCTTGACAGTGCAACCGCCGCCAGTGGACCGACGCAGGCAGGGAGTAGTCCGGTAATGCCGACCGGTCCGGCGGACTCGTCAGAGGCTCGCGAGCTGCGCCTTTTACCTGCTCAGACAGAGGTTGGAGAGAATCTGATCGAGATTCCGGTCATGCTCCGCGCCCGTGGTGAGGAGAATGCTCTCACCTTCTCGATAAGCTACGATTCCGAGGGGCTGCAATATATTGCCACAGTCCCGGGCAGCGATACCGCTGTCGGTGCGGAGATTCTGGTCAATGATCGCGGGGCTGATGCCGGCAGGCTCGGATTTGGTTTGCGGCTGGCGGTTGGTGCCTCAATCATTCCCGGTGACAGGGAGATTCTGCGTCTGCGATTCAGGAGGCTTGCCGGTGGTGAGGCTCTGCCGAGCCTGACAAATAGTCCGGTGGCTTCCGGTCTTGCCGGTCGTGATGCTTCGCCATTGCTGATGAGGCTCTTCATTCCCGAGAGGCGTATCCCGATCGCCGGTCTGGATTAGCTCTGCGGTTGACGACGGACCTGGTCGCCAGGTGGCTGCTGCTTATATCCCCCCCCCCACACACGCGGAGACCATACCCGCGGCGAGAGCAGTGTGTGATCTTTGCCATTCTGACTACACCACACTCAATTCGAATGACAATTTAATAATTTAATATTGAATATCGACCAGTCAGGCAGACCGGGCATCCGAGTGAGCCTGGTCTTTATTGACACGTGTGGCCGGGAAACTGGCAGAGAGGGGTTCCATGCTCAATGTGTGGCGCGCTGTCATGGTGCTGACAGCGCTGGTGATGGTCATTCTCTTTTCGCTGGAATGGCAGGATGGTGGCAGCAGGGTGGCAGCCCGCGACGGATTGCACCCGACAGCAGGAGCGGGATCATTGGATGGGCTTTGGGGGCAGGCGGGGCAGGTGAAGGTGCGGGGAGAGTTTGCGGTACCAAAAGGTGCCCGGCGGGTGAGGCTTGAAGCAGCGAGGTTGCTGGAGCGGTTGCTGATGGCGCCGCTGGAGCGGGAGGGGCGAAGGCGGGCGAGTCTGCCCGAGGTGAGTCTGCCATTGCCTGATGGGCGTTATGCGAGGTTTCTGATCGAGGAGTCCCCGGCAATGGAGGCCGAGCTGGCGGCAAGTCACCCGGAGATCAGGAGCTACCACGGAGTGGCGGCGGATGGCAGCGGGGCAACGATGCGCGGTGACTGGTCACCTCGCGGCTTTCACGCGACGGTCATTGCCGGCAGTGAAACCTTCCTCATTCATCCGGTTGCCTACGGCGATGATGAGCGTCGCGCCGGTGATGGCGATTACTTCAGCTACTCTTACAGTGATCAGGAGCAGCGCCCGGAGGATTTACTCTGCGATGGGCCGATAGTTCCGATGAGCGGCGCGCCGGAGCTGCCATCCACGGTGAGGCGGGTGGCACTGCAGTCGGGTGAGACACTGAAGACTTTTCGGATTGCGCTGGCCACGACGCAGGAGTTCACCAATGCTTCGGGGCTTGGCGGAGGATCGATCTCGGGAACGCTGGCGGCACTCAATACACTGGTCAACAGCCTCAATACCGTCTATGAGCGCGAGGTAGCCATCAGGTTTGTGCTGGCAGCCAATAACACCCAGGTGATCTTTACCGCCGAGCCGGATCCCTTCACCAACACCAATAATTCGACGATGTTGCAGGAGGTGCGATCGGTGATGAGGGATCGCATCGGCAATGCCAACTTCGATCTCGGGCTGGTAATTGGCACGGCGGGTGGTGGTGTGGCCTATCTTGGAGTGGTCTGCAACAATGTTGCCGGCGACTCGTTCGGGCTGCTCAAGGGAGGTGGCGTCGGCTCAGCAAGTCCTTCAGGGCCGGTGACACGGGCCCTGTTTGTCATGGCGCATGAGATTGGCCACATGTTCCGTGCCTATCACAGTTTCAATTCCTCGTGCAGTGGAAATCGCAGTGGAAACGAGGCCTGGGAGTCAGGCAGCGGCCTGACGATCATGTCTTATGCCGGCGGCTGCTCACAGCCGATCACCAACAGTGCGGAGCTGCGTTTTCACGGAGGCAGCCTGACCTCGATCCGCAGTTTTGCAACCACGCTTGGCTGTCCAACCAATACTCCAACCGGCAATCAGATGCCAACGGTCGATGCCGGGCCCGGTTATACGATACCAAAGAATACTCCATTTGTGCTGACGGCAACGGCGAGTGATCCTGATGCGGCAGATCAGCCAAATCTGACCTATGCCTGGGAGCAGTATGATGCCGGCGGGAGCCTTTATGCCAATCCGCCATACATCGACTCGGCAGACAGCTCCGGCACGACGCGGCCGATCTTTCGTCCCTTTCCGATTTCCCAGAGCAGTCAGCGAATCTTTCCCAGCCTGAGTTATATTCTTGGCTACGCCAATGATCCACCGGACATGCTCAATGGGTTACAGACAGCTGAGGAACTGCCGCGAGTTGGTCGTCTGCTCAATTTTATTGTGACGGTTCGAGACATGCGTGGAGGCGTTGCCACCGACACCACGACTTTGACGGTGAGTGATACTGCCGGGCCGTTTCTCGTTACCAGTCCGAATGGTCCGACAACCTGGGTGGCAGGCACGACCCAGACGGTGCAATGGTCGGCAGCCAATACGGGGGCGTCACCGGTCAATTGCAGCACGGTAAGGATCCTGCTCTCCAGCGATGGGGGTGTAACCTTTCCGGTGACACTGGTTGCTTCGGCACCGAACACGGGGACGGCAAGTTTTCTGGTTCCGGCGGTTGCCAGCACCTCCTCCGCAAGAATCAGGGTTGAGGCGGTAAACAATGTCTTCTTCGATATTTCCGATGCCAACTTTGCAATCAGCTCGTCAGCAAGCTGTGCCGTAACGGTTAACCCGGCGACGATCGCCGGTGGAGCCGTCAACACGGCCTACAGTCAAAGCCTGACGCAGAGCGGGCTGACGGGGACAGTGACGTGGAGCGTGACGGGGACGCTGCCAGCGGGGCTGAGCCTTGGTGCGACGACGGGGATTCTTGCCGGGACGCCGACGCAGCAGGGAAGCTTCACGATCGTCGTCAGGGCGACGGGATCGAACGGATGCTTTGGCGAGCGATCATATCAGCTGGTGATCGGCTGCACGGCGGCAACGGTCAATCCGGCGACGATTGCCGGTGGAGCCGTCAACACGGCCTACAGTCAAAGCCTGACGCAGAGCGGGCTGACGGGGTTGGTGACGTGGAGCGTGACGGGGACGCTGCCAGCGGGGCTGAGCCTTGGTGCGACGACGGGGATTCTTGCCGGGACACCGACGCAGCAGGGAAGCTTCACGATCGTTGTCAGGGCGACGGGATCGAACGGATGCTTTGGCGAGCGATCATATCAGCTGGTGATCGGCTGCAGGTCAATCACCATCACTCCGATGACGATTTCACAGGGAATGCTCAGTCGATCTTATAACCTTTACTTCACTGTCACCGGTATCTCCGGCAAGATCTACTGGACTCGAACCGGCTCGCTGCCATCCGGGATGAATTTCGATACCAACGCCGGTCTTCTCTTCGGTGCGCCCTCTGTCACTGGTACCTGGACTTTCACGATTACGGCGGCCGACTCCAATGGTTGCAATCATGCACAAAGTTACAATCTTGTGATTACCAGCACATCGGTCACCACCTACGAGGGCGATGTGACGCCGAGGCCCAATGGCAACGGGGCCGTCGACAGCACCGATTTTGTGCAGGCAGGGAGGTTTGCTGTCGGGCTGGAGTCTCCGATGCAGGGGGATGAGTTTCAGCGCGCCGACACTTCGCCGATCGGGACTCTTGGAAATTCGCAGATCGATGCCGCCGACTGGGTGCAGACGGGGAGGTATGCCACCGGCCTCGATTCGTTGAGGTCAACCAGCGGCCAGACGGCCGCAGTGCGTGACAGGGTTATCGATCAGCCCGAGCAGCGGCCACATGCTGTGAGTACAATTCGCGTGATCGATGCTGCCGTTGTGAGGGGGGCACCGGGAACGATCGATCTTGAGCTTGATGCGGTCGGTATCGAGAACGCGCTCGTCTTCACCCTGCGTTTCGATCCGGAGAAGTTTCTCCTGACGAGAGTCTCTGCGAATCCCGGCACCCTGATCATCAATCGAATGATGGAGAATGAGGGAAAGGTTGGCATTGGCCTGGCATTGTCACCGGGGGAGTCATTTTCATCCGGATCACAAAGGCTGCTCACGCTGCAGTTTGTTCGTCGGGATAGCGGAGATTCGGCCATACCTGAGATCCGGCTTGATGACAGCCTTGTCAGAAGGCAGATGGTCAGCACTCGTGCTGTTCATTTGCCACCACCGCGCTTGTTGCCGGATCCGGTGATTGGCAGTCATCACCTGCCAGCGGGCAACGATCAACGGATATTGTGTAAAAGGCGGTCTCGCTCTATAGTATTGGTTCACTCAAATGAATTGATCCCCGGGGAGAGAGGCGCGGCTCATGATTATCTTGTCAAATTCCGGCATTTCGATGAAGCAGCTTGTGCGGCGGGTATTTATTACAGCGTTGCCGATTGCGGTCATGATGTTAACGCCGGGCCCGGATCGGTCGAGTGCGCAGCAGGGGAGGGTCGTTTCTTCTCCGTTACGTGCTGCATTAGCAGGACAGCGTACAGTACGCGAGGTCGCGCATCCCCGTACCGCCAGACGATTTCGTCTTGATGAGACGAGGCTTCTGCGGAAGATGAGGCAGGCACCGCGTGAGATTGCCGGACGTGCGGCACGCACCGGCCTGCCGGAGATTTCGCTCCCGATGCCGGACGGCCACCTCGTCACCTTTGACGTCGAAGAGTCCCCCGTGGCGGAAGAGGGGCTGATGCGTCGCTATCCCGGAATCAGCAGCTATCGCGGGACGGCCCGTGACGGCTCCGGAGCGACGATGCGTGGTGACTGGTCTCCACGCGGTTTTCACGCGACGGTGTCGATTGGTGGAGAGACGATCTTCATTCATCCTGCCAGCTACGATGCGGCAGAGCGGATGGTGACCGCTGGTACCGACTATCTTGCCTACGCTTTCAGCGAGATGGATCCTCCGGAGCAGAATCTGCTCTGCGAGGGAGTCCGTTTGGCCGATGCGGAGCGGCTGTCAAGTCTGACCTCCGCGAATGCGGCGTCGACGGTTCAGTTTGGCGGCAGTCTGCGTACTTTCAGGATCGCGATTGCCACGACGCAGGAGTTTACCAATGCCCCGGGACTCGGCGGCGGGACTGTTGCCGGCACTATTGCCGCTCTGACGACGCTGCTCAACGGAGTCAATCTCATCTATGAGCGCGATCTGGGAATCAGATTGTTGCTGGTCGCCAATAATGACAAGGTCATCTACACCGCCGAGCCTGATCCGTTCACTAACAGTTCACCCATATTGATGATCAGTGAGGTCCCGCAATTACTGGCCGATCAGATCGGAGTGGAAAACTATGATATCGGCCATGTCATGTCGACCAGTGGTAGTGGTCTGGCTGTACCAGGAGTTGTCTGCGACAACGGTTACTCAATATTCGGACTCGGGCCACTGAAGGGCGCCGGTGTCAGCTCCGCCTATGTCAATGGCCCGATAACAGGTTCAATTTATGTGATGAGCCACGAAGTTGGCCACCAGTTTAATGCGCTTCACAGCTTCAATGCCCCCTGTTTTGGTAACCGTAACCCTGGTGAGGCCTGGGAGTCGGGCGCGGGCCTGACGATCATGTCCTACGCCAGTGTCTGTCCGCCGGAGCAGGTGGCGCGTGGGGCGGAACTGCGCTTTCACGGTGGATCGATTATGGTCATTCGCGAGTTCCTGAACGGTATCTCTTGTGGTCCGACCAGTTCAACCGGCAATCAGCCGCCAACGATCGATGCCGGCTCTGATTACACCATTCCGCGGATGACACCGTTTGCGCTCAACGCGACGGCAAGTGATCCGGATACGGTCGATCAGCCAAATCTGACCTATACCTGGGAGCAGTATGATGCCGGCGGTGAAAACTATCCGAATCCACCCTACAACGATGCCGGAGACCCTCCGGGCCTGACGACGCGGGCTCTCTTTCGCCCGTTCCCGGTGAGCCGCAGCCTGCAGCGAATCTTTCCAAGCCTGACTTATATTCTCAATTATGCCAATGATCCTCCCGACATGCTCGATGGGCTGAACACGGCCGAGGAGTTGCCACGAATCGCGCGGGGGCTGAACTTCATTGCCACCGTCAGGGATAATCGCGGAGGGATCGCCACCGACACCGTCAGTCTGACTGTCAGCGGATCATCGGGGCCTTTCCTCGTAACCTCGCCAAATAATACCGGAGTCTCGTGGAGCGCCGGATCGAGCCAGACAGTTCAGTGGTCGGTCAACGGGACAGCGCAATCCCCGATCAGTTGCCAGAATGTCAGGATTCTGCTCTCGGTCGATGGCGGGAACAGCTTCCCGATAGTCCTCGCCACCTCGACGCCAAACAACGGCAGTGCCAGTGTCGTCGTTCCAGGCTACGTCAACACCCAGTCGGCGCGTATCAAGGTTGAGGCGGTTGGCAATATTTTCTTTGACATCTCCGATAATAATCTGACAATTGGTCCACCGACGGGACTGCCTGCGGTAACCGCGATCAGCAGCACTGCCGGCGGGGTCGGCAGTACCGTGGTACTGACGGGGCTCAACCTCAGCGGAGTCAGCGCCGTCCGCTTTGGAGGTGGCG
>CAIKMY010000002.1 GCA_903828635.1 uncultured Acidobacteriota bacterium | reverse complement strand
TTCAGCTCCTCGGCCTTCATTTCATTCTGCCACTTCGTCAGATCGGCCTGCGGATCGAGCAGCGGCAGATCTTTCGGCTCGCGCGAGTTATCAAAGATCGTGTAAAGTGAGTAATAATCCTTTGTCGGTATCGGGTCGAATTTATGATTGTGGCATCGTGCGCAACTGACTGTCAGCCCCAGCAGCCCGCGCGTCACGACATCGATCTTGTCATCAATCTTCTCCTGCAGGTTGACGCCGAGACCACCACGACTGAGCGAGACAAAGCCCAGCGCCGCCAGATGACGCGGATCATTCTTCGGTAACTTGTCGGCCGCAAGCTGCTGCCGGATGAATTGATCGTAGGGCAGATCCTCATTCAAAGCACGAATCACCCAGTCGCGGTAGGTATACGCATACGGAAACCATCCCTGCAGGTTGCGCCCGGCATCGACCATCCCGACCGTGTCAGAATAGCGTGCCACATCAAGCCAATGCCTTCCCCAGCGTTCACCATAGGCCGGCGAGGCCAGCAGCCGGTCGACAACCCTCGCAAAGGCGTCCGGCGATCGATCGCCAAGAAAGGCCCTATACTCTTCCGGTGTTGGCGGCAGCCCCGTCAGGTCATACGTTGCCCGCCGCAGCAGTGTCCGCTTATCGGCAGGCTCACTGAAGCTCAGATCGTGCTCTTCAAGTGTTGCCAGCAGGAAGGCGTCAACCTCGTTGCCAATCCTGCCCCTCACTGTCGGAATTGCCGGGCGATTGATTGGCTGAAATGACCAGAAGGCACGCTGCTCGGGCCTGATCAGGTATGTACTTTTGGCGACTGTGCCAGTTGGCCAATACGCCCCGTCCCTGACCCACTGCACCAGATCGGCGATCTCATGATCTTTGAGCTTCGCTCCTCCCTTTGGCATCCGCAGCGTTGCGCTCCCCCCGGTCTCGTGCCTGATCGCCTCATGCCTGACGGCTTTGATCAGCAGACTCTCCTCCGGCTTGCCGACAACAATTGCCGCTCCGCGCCCGCCACCCTTCAACAGCCCTTCCCGTGAATCGACCCGCAATCCACCCTTCGCGCTTTCCGTGTGGCAATCGTAGCAGTTTGTCGCCAGCACCGCCCGAATCCGCGCTTCAAAAAACTGCTCCGGTGTCTCGTACCTCGCCGTTGCTGACGACGGCATCAGCAGAACCACGAGCGTCCCAAGCCCTGAAATCAATGCGCCCAATTTGAGACTGCGGCAAAGCATCACGGTATCTCTCCGGTCAATTGAGTAATCTGAGAAATCGGATGAGCCGGATCCGCGTCGCACTCAGCTGCCTGATCCCCTCACCGTGCAGGTCACAATCCTTTCCACGCCGGTATGGTTGACGAAAAGTGGCCAGACTTCAATACCGGAAATGGTATCCGGGAATATTTTCTGTTTTCTCATCAGGACAGTCCGGATGCAACTGTGAGCACATTTTGTCGAGATCTTTTCACCAGCAATGATCACGACAATCCTGCCCCGTCCTCGCTGTCTCCGTGACAGACCACATCCCTCCCGTCAACAACCTGACGACAAACAGAATATGCGTCTTGACAGATATGCTATCTCCGTTCATAAATTTTGACAGCGCGTATATCGGTGATCAGTCTGGTCTGGCTTACCCAATCTACTGCAGGGATCATTGATCCCGCATAACCCGGCAGAGGAGGTCGGCAGAGGAGGTCAAATGATGCCACTGGGGATTGCAAGTTTGAAAGCACATATTTCACTCAACGTCAGGAATGTCGAGCAGAGTGTCGATTTTTACCGCAGGATGCTCGGAATCGAGCCGTGCAAGGTGCGGAAGGGGTATGCCAAATTTGATGTCGGGAATCCACCTCTAAACCTCGCACTCAACGAGGTGCCCGATGTTGATATTCAGGATGTGGCAGGGGCACATTTATCACCTCTATCACATCTGGGCATCCAGGTAGAGAGTACTGCGGATGTGCTTGCAGTGCGCGAGGCATGGCGCAAGGCGGGCCTTACGACACGGGACGAGATGCAGACCAATTGCTGCTATGCAATTCAGGACAAGACCTGGGTTGCCGATCCGGATGGCAATGAATGGGAGGTCTTTGTCGTCCTCACGGATAACCTTGCTCAGACTGGAAATTCAGATGCCTGCTGTACTCCGGCACCGCCAGTGTTGATCACACTCGGCAGGGTGAGGGAATAATTGAAGATCGTTGACACCAGAGCCATCACATTTACCATCTCGGTCCCTCATAATGTGATTGATCATAATGCGATTGCCCTGCCGGGTAATGTTAGTTTATTTCAAGGTGAGTCTGCCTTCATTGACAGGAGCGGGTGGATGCTATAAATTGCGCCCCAACTCAGGTCGGAAGTAAGGGCGCTTCATGCCGGGATCAAAGCTTCGGACGCTGTTTTCAGTTTTAACGGAAGCAATCAACGTCGCATTGTGGAAGAGGCATGCGCTGCCAGATCGGAGCGATTGGCGGCTGTCACGATTGATTGAATCACAGACGCCTGTCCTTGCCGAATACATTATTACCGGACGTGTCTCGATGATAGCGACACGTCACGACTGTCCGAAATGGAGAGAAAGAGAAGTCGATGCAACACCTGGTTACCAGAAGTCTCCGGATCATTGCGCTACTATTCATTATTCTTGGTGGAACAGCCTATGCTCAAAGGGCATCGTTGACGGGAAGGATCAGTGACGCGGCGGGGGCGGTGATTCCGGGGGCACAGGTGACGGTCACCAATGTCAACACCGGCGTCAGCCGCGAAGCCTCGTCGAATGAAGAGGGCTATTACACAATCCCCCAGCTGTTGCCGGGTGAATACCGGATCTCGCTGCGCAAGGAGGGGTTCAAGCCGCTGCAGCAGACAGGGGTCAGTCTGCAGGTCGAGCAGGTGCTGCGCCTCGACTACACGCTGGCGGCCGGAGACCTGACGGAGACCGTCAACGTTACAGCTGTATCAGCAGTGACGGTCGATTCAGAGACCTCGTCACTCGGCAAGGTGGTTGATCAGCAGCGAATCCAGAATCTGCCATTGCTGGGGCGCAATCCCTACTCACTGGTGACATTGGTTCCCGGGGCCCGTCCTTCGGCGGGTCTCAACGACCTTCCGGTCGATCAGATCAGCCAGTCATTCGTCTCGATCAATGGAGCCAGGGGTAATCAGAATGAATATTTGCTGGATGGGGCCCCGAACACCGCTGCCGCGCAGAATCAGCCGGTAGTCTTCGTCAATCCCGACGCTGTTCAGGAGTTCAAGGTTGAGACCAACAACTTCAGTGCCCAGTATGGGCGCGCCGGGGGAGGCGTCTTTAACATCGTGACCCGTTCCGGCACCAACCAGTTTCATGGTACGGCCTATGATTACCTGCGCAATGACGCGCTCAACGCCAACACCTTCTTTGGCAATCGCGCCGGGGTGAAGAAACCACCTTTCCGCTTCAACCAGTTTGGGGCGACACTGGGCGGCCCGATCGATCTGCCATCAAAGGTTTTTGGGCCATTCAATTACAACGGCAGGAATCGCAGCTTCTTTTTCTTCAGTTATGAAGCGGTACGATTTTCGCAGGGGGGAACCTACATTGGAACCGTGCCGACGCTGCTCGAACGTGAGGGAGATTTTTCGCAAACCAGGAATGCCGCCGGGACGATCATTCCGATCTATGATCCAGCGACGACCCGTCAGAACCCGGCCAATACGGCACAGTTCCTGCGTGACCAGTTTCCGGGAAATGTGATTCCAAGGAATCGCTGGAATCCGGTCTTTGCGAAAATGCTTGAGTTCATCCCGAAACCGAATGCGCGTGGCAACCTGAATACGGCGGCAGGTAACTACGTCTTCTCGACCGCCAACCGGATTGGCAAGGATACCTTCTCGGTGCGGCTCGATCATCAACTGAATGAGCGCCACCGGATCAGCGGGCGATTCAACTACGACAACTCGCCACTCAACCGCCCGAACTTCTATGGCAACCTCGCAACTCCGACCTTTGGCGCGCAGGTCTTCAAGCGGCGGAACCTCGGGCTTGACTATACGGCAACCTTCAGCCCGACTCTGGTCGCCAACTTCCTCTTCAGCTTTACCAGGCTGGAGAATAATCGCGAGGCCTACAGCAGTGGCTTCGATATCACGACGCTTGGTCTGCCGGCGGCGCTCAAGACACAGCTTATTCCTGAATCCTTCCCATCAGTGCAGGTCTCAGGGATGGGCGGAAGTTTCAGCGTGACAAATGCGGGAACCGGCAATTTACTGGGAGGCAACGACCTGATCCAGTTTGGGGACAACACCGGTTCTCTCGTGACCGGATTCACGAAGACCTTCTCACGACACACCCTGAAGTTTGGTGGTGAGACGCGCCTGCTGCGCCCCAACTATCGCCAGTTCAGTGACACGGCGATCACTTTCTCATTCGCGCAGAACTTTACCCAGGGGCCCAATCCAACTGCAGCCGCGGCGGCGAGCACCGGCTTCGGTTTTGCATCGTTTATGCTGGGGATTGGTGGCGGAGGCTACGCCCGCGCAGCGGCCCTGGCGATGCAGGTCAAATACTACGGCGGATATGTGCAGGATGACTGGAAGATCACCGATCGGCTGACGCTCAATCTCGGTTTCCGTTATGATTATGAGTCACCGCGCACGGACCGTTACAATCAGCTGACGAACTTTGACTATGCGGCAAAGCCACCCCTGACGGCACCGGATCTCAACCTCCGCGGGGCGCTCTCGTTTGTCGGGGTCAATGGTAATCCGCGAACACAGTGGAATCCGGATCGCAACAATTTCGCGCCCCGCGTTGGTTTTGCCTGGACGGTGCGTCCGAGGACAGTGATCAGGGGAGGTGGTGGCATCTTCTTTGCGCCGCTGACCGGAGTTGGCGGGAGTTCGGCTGCCTTTGGGACCTCGGGATTTGAAGCGACGACGACACTGGTCGCCAGTCTCAATGGTGTAACCCCGCTCAACTATCTTGATAATCCCTATCCGACCGGCATCGTCCTGCCGTCGGGCAGCAGCCTTGGTGCGGCAACCTTCCTCGGGCAGAATATTCGTTTTTCCGACCGTGACGTCAAACAGTCATATTCTGCGCAGTGGAATCTCAATGTTCAGCGCGAGCTGCCCGGGCAGATGCTGCTCGAGGTTGGGTATGCGGGCAACAGGGGATTGAAGTTGCAGCAGGATATGGAGCTCAACCAGCTTCCGGACTCGGCTCTGGCGCTTGGCGACCAGCTGCGGGCCCAGGTGCCCAATCCATTCTTTCGCCAGATCACGACCGGGCCGCTGGCCAGTGCAACGGTGGCACGAGCGCAATTGCTGCGGCCTTATCCCCATTTCCAATCGGTAGTAGCGACCAACCAGACATTTGCCTCGTCAAGTTATCACGCGATGATGGTCTCGCTGCAGCGGCGTTTCAATAGAGGTTTGACCCTCAACGGATCGTACACCTTCTCGAAGTTGATCGATGTGGCGACGGGGGCCTTCGCCGGCGAGTCTCTGAGCAACGTCGGGTTCCAGAACTGGAATAATCTGCGGCTCGATCGCTCGCTGTCGGCGCTCGATGCTCCGCGTCGACTGGTCCTCAACGGTCTCTACTCGATGCCCTTCGGGCCGGGGCGTCGCTTCAACCCGAAGGGGGTACTGGGGGGAGTGGTCAACGGCTGGGAGGTTTCGGCCATCTACACCTACCAGACAGGCGGGCCGCTGGCATTCTCGAGTGCGACTAATACGAACTTCTCGCAGGGAGGAGGGCAGCGTCCGAATCTGGTTGGTGATCCGGTTCTCGCCGATCGGGATCGTACATTGACCCGCTGGTTCAATACGGCAGCCTTTGCCGCTCCGGCAGCCTACACCTTTGGCACGGCACCACGTTCACTCGGGAGTGTGCGGGGTGATGGTCTCTCGGGCATCGACTTCTCCGCCGTCAAGAATACGAAGGTGGTCGAAGGCCTGACGTTGCAGTTCCGGGCAGAGTTCTTCAACCTGACCAACACGGTTCGTTTTGCACCTCCAAATACATCGTTTGGCAGTGCCGCCTTTGGGCAGATCAGCAGTCAATCGAACCAGCCCCGCGTGATCCAGTTTGCGCTGAAACTAATCTATTGATGAACCATAACGCGCGGTCGGCTTTGGGGTAAGAGCCGGCCGCGCGGATGAAAAATTTGGTGACATGGGAGATGCAAAAAGTGATCAGAATGCACACCAGATTTCTGCTGGTTCTGTTGCTCGGGGTGATGACGGCGACGGCCTTGGCGCAGAGGTCAGCCAGGCCCAATGTCCTCTTTATCATGGTTGATGACCTTGGATACGGTGATCTCTCGGGGTATGGAGGGCGTGATGTGCGGACGCCTCATCTCGACGCGCTCGCGGCCTCCGGAATGCGTTTCACCAATTTCTATGCCAATGCGCCCGTCTGCTCACCCTCACGAGCGGCGCTGTTGACCGGGCAGTATCCGGATCTGGCCGGTGTGCCGGGGGTTATCCGGACCCACGCTGAGAACAGTTGGGGCTGGCTCTCACCGCGAGTGCAGATGCTGCCGGCACGCCTGAAGGAGGCCGGTTACCACACCTCAATTGTCGGTAAGTGGCATCTTGGACTGGCAGCGCCGGACATCCCGAATGATCGCGGTTTCGATCATTTTCACGGCTTTCTTGGTGACATGATGGATGATTATTATAACCATCTGCGCCATGGACGGAACTACATGCGACTGAACCGGCAATCGATCGAGCCATCGGGCCACGCGACCGATCTCTTCACCCGCTGGGCGATCGACTATCTCGACACGCGGCGGGGAAAGCCGGCTCCATTCTTCCTCTACCTTGCCTATAATGCGCCGCACGATCCGATCCAGCCGCCGGAGGAATGGCTGGCAAAGGTTCGGTCCCGGGAGCCGGGGATCAGCGAGAAACGGGCGCGGCTGGTCGCCCTGATCGAGCACATGGATGACGGGATTGGTAAGGTGCTGACGGCGCTGAGGGAGAAGGGGCTTGATCGCGAGACACTGGTTATCTTCACCAGCGACAACGGCGGGCTGCTGAGCGTTGAGGGGACGAATGGCAACCTGCGCGGCGGAAAGCAGGATCTTTATGAAGGTGGCATCCGCGTCCCGATGTTTGCCGCCTGGCCGGGACGGATTGCCCCCGGAGCACGGAGTGAGCGGGTCGCGCTCCACATGGATCTCTACGCGACGATCTGTGAGGCGGCCGGGCCGGGCCTTGGCCCGGCGATCGATGGTCTCTCGATCCTCGCGACACTGCGCGGTGAGTCGCAGCCCGAAGTCGCACGTGACCTCTTCTGGATGCGCCGCGAGGGCGGAACTAAGTATCGCGGACAGGATTACTATGCGGTGCGTCGGGGCCCGTGGAAGATGCTCCACAACTCGCCATTCGAGCCCTTGCAACTCTTCAATCTCGACAAGGATCCACTCGAAAAGCATGATCTGATGGCCAGCGAGCCAAAGATTGCCCAGGATCTGACCGTCGCCCTTCAGCTCCATCTGCAGCGCGCCGGTGCTGTCCCCTGGCAGCGCCCCGGGAAGACTAATAGAACATCCGGAACAGAGAGGAAAAGATGAAGCGACGAATTCTGGCAGTATTGATCGTCATTCTGGGCTGCTGCTCATCGACCTGCTCATTGACCAGCCTTTCGCGGGCCGGGCAGTCAGTTGCCGCACCAGCCGCGACCAACTTCATCGTCATCTTCTGCGATGACCTTGGCTACGGTGATCTGGGGAGCTTTGGCAATCCAACGATCCGCACTCCGCACCTTGACCGGATGGCAGCGGAAGGGCAGCGCTGGACCAGCTTCTACGCGGCCGATTCGGTCTGCACTCCGAGCCGCTCGGCGCTGCTGACGTCGCGCCTGCCGATTCGTACCGGGATGTATTCCGATACTCGACGCGTGCTCTTTCCGGACTCGAAGGGTGGTCTGCCGGCAAGCGAGATCACGATTGCCGAGATCCTCAAGCGCCGGGGATATGCCACCGCCGCCGTCGGCAAGTGGCACCTTGGATTTCAACCGGAGTATCTGCCGATGCGGCACGGTTTTGACTCATACTTCGGGATTCCGTACTCGAACGACATGGACTTTGTTGGGCAGAATGTCCCGGCCGACGAGCGTCGCTGGCGGATGATGGAGCCAAAGATCGAGTACTGGAACGTTCCCCTCATGCGTGGCGAACAGGTGATCGAGCGTCCGGCTGATCAGACAACGCTTACCCGTCGTTACACTGACGAGGCGATCGGGTTTGTCAGGGCCAATCGGCAGCGCCCCTTCTTCCTTTATCTTGCCCATAGTATGCCGCACATGCCGCTCTTCCGCTCGAAGGAGTTTGCCGGACGCAGCCAGCGCGGGCTCTATGGTGACGTCATCGAAGAACTCGATGCCAATGTCGGGCGGCTGCTCGACACACTGCGCCAGCTCCGGCTCGATCGCAAGACGATGGTCGTCTTCACCAGCGATAACGGGCCGTGGATGCTCTTCAACGAGCAGGGAGGTACTGCCGGGCTGCTCCGCGGTGCGAAGGGGGGCACCTTCGAGGGCGGGATGCGCGAACCGACCATTTTCTGGCATCCGGGAACGATCGATCCGGGTGTCGTGACCGATCAGGGGTCGACCCTCGACCTGCTGCCGACGATTGCAAAGATAGTTGGAGCGCCCGTACCCAATGACCGCCCGCTCGATGGCTTTGACCTGACGCCGGTTCTCCACAGCCGTGGAAAGAGCCCGCGCCAGACGATGTTCTACTGGCGCGGCTCAAAGCTCTTTGCCGTGCGCCACGGCTCATTCAAGGCCCATTTCATTACCAAATCGGAATATGGTACCGATCAGCCGGTCGAACATGACCCGCCACTCCTCTACAACCTCGACGAAGATGCCTCGGAGAAGTACGATGTCGGCTCAAAACATCCGGAAATCATCGCTCGCATCAGGCAGATTGCCGCTGATCACCGTGCGTCGATTGCACCGGTAGAGAACCAGCTCGACAAGCGTTGATACCATCATGGTAAATCCCAGGTGGTAAATCCCGGGTGCGCGGGGCTCCGCCCCGCATGATGCAACGGCAATGACCACTCACCAGGGCACAACGACCCCGGCTGGGAGATCTTCCTCGGGCGCGAGGCACTGGCGCTCATCAACGAGACTCTTGACGAGGCGCTGGCCGAGCAGGAGGGCGACTTTGACGCTGACAGTCGCCGGGCGCTCACCTGGTTCGACCAGCGTGGCTTTGACGAGATCTCACGCCTCTTGCCGCTCATTGCTTCCAGCAATGCATCAGGTGCGACACATCAACCGTCACCACCTCCACCCCAGCCCACATAACGCCGATTTCACGGGATGGCGATCGTCGATCCAGCGCGAGTCGACCAGGATGCGAGTCTCATCGCCAGCGAGGTGATCACTCACCATGTCGCCCGGGATGATGCCAAGGTGAAGGTTACTCTGGAGATTGAAGTTGATCTGCCACAGGGAGCTTCGGAGCATCTCCGTCGCACAGTGACCGAAAACAGCAAAACACTCAGGTTTATAAGTCACGGATTTGAGGCGAAATAGTGTATAGTAAAATCCTGGATGTTACGCCTGTTCCCAGTTATTTACCGGAGGAAATCATGGAGGAAATCATGACAGTTACACTAAAGCACAACATCACCAGCAATATCCGGAGTCGGGTAGCATTAGCAAGTATTCTGTTACTTCTTATGGCTGTCCCGATCTGCGCGCAGTCGACCTATGATTACCGAATACTGGCGACATCAAAGACTTCCACGTTAGAGAAAGAGATGAACGAGGCAGCGGACGCCGGATTCCGCTTTTCCTTCGTGATGGGTGGAGGGACCGTCTGGGGGGGTAGCGAGGGCGTGGCCGTCTTTTCCAAAGTTGGCCAGGCTGGAAGATACTCGTACAAGCTTCTCGCCACTTCGAAGACCTCGACGATGCAGAAGGAGCTGCAGCGGGCGGCAGACGATGGCTTTGAGTATCGTGGTCACACTGTTTTCAACAGCACTTTTGGCGGAGATGAGGTCGTCTGCATCATGGAGCGCGACAAAAATGCGACAAACCGTGGTTCTGAGTATAAGCTCCTGGCAACCTCCAAGACATCGACTCTTGAGAAGGAGATTCGTGAAGCAGGATCTGCCGGCTATGAAGTCCTGGGCATGACGGTATCGAAAACTCTGCTTGGTGGCCAGGAGTTGGTCGTTATTACAAGAAAGGCGAAATGATCAGTCTAACCGGCTTTTCCCGGAACTCGCAAGTAATCAGCATTTTACGCAATATTGCTTGAGCGTGGTCTCGATCTCGGTATATCCTCCCAGCCAAATGCTGGTCAGGAGGACCCAAAGTGATTATTCAACTTCCTGTGACAACCGAAGTCCTGGAGAAGATCGACGATCTCAACCCCGGGGGGGGGCTAAAACAATCAGATTCTCATCGAGTTCGACACGCGCAAGCGCGACTATCACAAATTGCTCGGCCTCTCGCGAAAAACCAAAACCGGCCGGAGCAATGAACGGGCCTTCGATGTGCAAGAACTCTCCAGCTTCCCCTGGTTGATTCTTTATCGGATGACGACGGCTGACGGATACTACAGGAATGAGCAGGGAGAGCGGGTCTGTTTCACACCGGAAATCAGTCGCCTGTCGACCTGTCGCAAGGTCGCCGATGTCACTTGTCGACTGGGCGTCTATCTTTATATAATCGC
>CAIKMY010000001.1 GCA_903828635.1 uncultured Acidobacteriota bacterium | reverse complement strand
TGCTTCATCCGCTTGTACTTCCCGCAAAGGCACTCCCAGTCGGTCACCGGCCCGAAGATGCGCGCGCAGAAGAGGCCGTCCCTCTCCGGTTTGAATGTCCGGTAATTGATCGTCTCCGGTTTGGTGACGTGGCCGTGTGACCAGGTTTTGATCTTCTCCGGTGACGCAAGGCTGATCCGAATCGCCTCGAAGTCGGGGGTCAGAGTCTTTTCGCCTGCATATCTGTACACTGTAAACCTCCAATGTTGAGTCCGCCGACCGCCGCCGGGGCGGGAATGGGACTAAACCTCCTGAGTGTCGCGACGCTTGAGCTCGACATCGAGACAGAGCGACTGCAATTCGCGAATCAGGACATTGAACGACTCGGGAAGTCCCGGCTCGAAGTCGGATTCACCCTTAACGATCGACTCGTAGATCTTCGAGCGACCGGCAACGTCGTCAGACTTGGCCGTGAGCAATTCCTGCAGGATATGGGCCGCACCATAGGCTTCGAGCGCCCAAACCTCCATCTCGCCAAAACGCTGGCCGCCAAACTGGGCCTTGCCGCCGAGAGGCTGCTGGGTGATCAGTGAATAGGGGCCGATCGATCGGGCGTGAATCTTGTCGTCGACAAGGTGAGAGAGCTTGAGCATATAGATGTAACCGACCGTCACCCGCTGCTCGAAGGCCTCTCCCGTCATTCCATCGTAAAGGATCGTTTTGCCTGATTCGCTGATCATCGAGGGCACGCCGTTCTCCGTCAGCCGGTTATCGGCCTCCCTGAGGAACCGCTTGATCTCTGACTCGGGGGCGCCGTCGAAGACGGGCGTCGCGAAGCGCACGCCAAGGACGTGGGCCGCCCAGCCGAGATGCGTCTCGAGAATCTGACCGACATTCATTCGCGAGGGTACACCCAGCGGGTTGAGGACGATCTCGACCGGCGTGCCATCCGGCAGGTAGGGCATATCCTCCTCCGGCAGGATTCGGGCAATGACCCCCTTGTTCCCGTGGCGTCCGGCCATCTTGTCGCCGACCGAGAGCTTGCGCTTCATGGCGATGAAGACCTTGACCATCTTGATGACGCCGGGTGAAAGCTCGTCACCTTTCTTGATCTTCTCGATCCTCTCCTGGTAGAGATGATCGAGAATCGCGATCTGTCGCTCGGTTCGCTGCTCAAGGTCCTTGATCTCGGCAGAGATATCGCGAACCCCGCCGACTTCGACCTTCTTCAGTGCGCCGATATCCATTCCTTCAAGCATCTCGCGGGTCAGCTTGGCCCCCCTCGAGGCAATCACCCGGCCGCGGAAATTGAGGTCGGCTTCAAGCTTACGCCCCTCGATCAGTTCATAGATGCGCTTGTTGCGCTCTTCCTGAAGAATCCGGATCTCATCGCTGAGGTTCTTCCGCAGCTTCTCCTCTTCAGCTCGCTCGATGGCCAGACTGCGCGCCTCTTTCTCCTGGCCCTTGCGGGTGAAGACCTTGACATCAACCACCGTCCCCTCGATTCCCGGAGGGCAGGTGAGTGAGGCGTCACGCACGTCGCCGGCCTTCTCACCGAAGATCGCGCGCAGCAGCTTCTCCTCTGCCGTCAGCTGGGTCTCACCCTTCGGCGTCACCTTGCCGACGAGGATCGAGCCCGGCTTGACATAGGCCCCGATGCGAATGATGCCGCTCTCGTCAAGATCACGCAGTGCCGCCTCGCCGACGTTGGGGATGTCACGGGTGATCTCTTCCGGCCCAAGCTTCGTATCGCGCGCCTCGATCTCCAGCTCCTCGATGTGGATCGACGTGTAATAGTCGCCCTTGACCATCTTCTCGGAGATAAGGATCGCATCCTCGAAGTTGTAGCCGCGCCAGGGCATGAAGGCGACGAGGACGTTGCGTCCCAGTGCCAGCTCTCCACCCTCGGTGCACGGGCCATCAGCGATGACATCTCCCTTGCGAATTCGCTGCCCCTTGCTGACAATCGGCTTCTGATTGATGCAGGTGTTCTGATTCGATCGCTTGAACTTGATCAGCGGATAGATGTCCGCTGTCACCTCGCGCGAGAG